>CAYSTX010000453.1:0-1541 GCA_964434035.1 uncultured Acetobacteraceae bacterium | reverse complement strand
GGTACCGCCCTCTCCGCCCTCGGCCGTCCGGCGGAGGCCGAGGGCGCGCTGCGCCAAGCGGTGCGGCTCGCGCCCGATGACGCGGCTTCGCACCTCAACCTCGGCAACGCGCTGATCGACCTCGACCGGCTGGATGAGGCGGAGGCGTGCATCCGCATCGCCCTTGAGCATAACCCGGCACTCGTCGAGGCATCGGCCAGTCTCGGGCACCTGCTGACCGTGCAAGGCCGCCTCGATGAGGCCGTCGCGGCGTGCGAGCGCGCCATTGCCCTACGGCCCGATTTCGCCCGCGCCCACTGGAACCAGGGCATCGCGCTGCTGCTCGCCGGCGACTGGGAGCGCGGCTGGACCAAATACGAGTGGCGGAAGCGCCACGACCAGTTCGGCCGCTGCTTTCGCCCGATGGCGACACAGCAATGGACGGGCGGGACGCTGGCGGGGCGGACGCTGCTGGTGCTGGCCGAGCAGGGCTTGGGCGATGCCATCATGCTCGCTCGCTACCTGCCGCTTCTGGCCGCGCCCGGCGCACGTGTCGTGCTCGCGTGCGATCGGTCGCTTCATAAGCTGCTCGCGCCGCTGGCGGACGAAGTGACCGACCGGGAAGGCGCATTGCCGCCGCATGATTTCTGGATCGACATGATGAGCCTGCCGGGCCTGTTCTACACGCGGCCAGACAACGTACCGGCCGGGCGCGGGTACCTTGATCGCCCGTCCGGCCCGTCGACGACGGGGCGGCGGGTCGGCATCGTCTGGGCCGGCAACGGGGCGCACCACAACGACCGCCGCCGTTCGCTGCCGCCGGACGCTCTGCCCGCCCTGATCGCCGCCGCCGGTGGCGCACCGATCAGCCTACAGCAAGGTCCGCGCGCGGCGGACGGGGCCGCGTTCGGCCTGCACACGCAACCGGTTGCCGACATGGCGGACACGGCGCGGCTTCTCGCCACGCTCGACCTGCTGATCGCGGTCGACACCTCCGTCGCCCACCTCGCCGGCGCGATGGGTGTGCCGTGCTGGATCATGCTGCCGCACGCACCGGATTGGCGATGGATGCTCGGCCGGGACGATACGCCGTGGTATTCGTCGGTCCGATTGTTCCGTCAGCCCTCACCCGGCGACTGGCACGCCGTTTGCGGCCGAATTGCCGATGCCTTTGGGTGCTCATAGGTCTCGCCGATGCCCGATATAGCGATCCGCCCAATCACCGCGACGCCGCCAGTTCGGCGCATGCTACGCGAGTTGCTGATCGAGACGGTGGCGGAAGGAGGTTCGGTCAGTTTCATGCATCCGCTGGCGCCCGAGGCAGCGGACGCGTTCTGGGACGGCGCCCTCGCCGCCGCCGCGCGAAATGAGCGGGTGATCCTCGGCGCCTGGGACGGCGATCTGCTGGTTGCGACAGTGACGCTCCTGCTCGACTGCCCGCCGAACCAGCCGCACCGCGCCGAAATCGCCAAGATGATGACCCGCCCGAGCCACCGTGGCCGCGGCATCGCGACCGCGCTGATGCGGACGGCCGAGGCGATGGCATCGACGCGTGGCAGGAC
>CAYSTX010000452.1:0-1556 GCA_964434035.1 uncultured Acetobacteraceae bacterium | reverse complement strand
CGCGGACGGAGGTGATCGAGGCAATCGTGCAGACCGCGCCGCATAGCGGTTTCCCGCCCGCGCTGAACGTCCTGAACGCTTTATCGGATGTGTTGCGTTGACGGGATCGTGCGTGGCAGCGTGAGGCTATTGATCATGGAGGGGGAGACCGGTCATGCCTCAGATCGTCGGCGGGTGTCTTTGCGGCCAGGTCCGCTATACCGCGAACACCGAGCCCGCCTTCGTTGGCGTTTGCCACTGCAAGGATTGCCAGAAGTTCACCGGCGCACCCTTCGCTGCGATCTTCGGACTGCCGAAGTCCGCGGTCAGTTTTCAGGGCAAGCTCGCGAGTTACAGCAAGCCGGGCGATACCGGTAAGCCGATCACCCGGACATTCTGCCCCGAATGTGGCTCCTCCGTTTCAGACGAGGCTGCTGCGTTGCCGGACATGATCATGATCGGTGTAGGCACGCTGGATGATGCGAGCTGGGTAAAGCCGAGCATGGAGATATTCTGCGACAGCGCTCAGCCCTGGGTGGGCTTACAGGGTGGGATGAAGCGCTTCGGCCGAATGCCTGGCTGACCTACAACCCAACGCCGACGGCGCCGAGTCCTGCCGCAATCAGGGCGCCCGCCACAACCACGATCCACGGCGGCACCTTCCAGAGCGTGAGAGCCAGGAACGCAGTCAGGGCGAGGCCAAAGCCGGCTGGCGAGTGTACGCCTGCTGTCCATACAGGGGTATAGAGCGCGGCCAGCAGCACGCCGACAACGGCGGCATTCACGCCGCGCAGCATGGCCTGCATGGTCTGGCGTTTGCGCAGCGTATCCCAGAAAGGCATCAGCCCCGTCGCCAACAGGAATGACGGCGCGAAGATTGCCACCAGCGCGATGACCGAGCCGAGTACGCCATTGGGTGGCGGAATCATTACGGCGCCGAGATACGCAGCGAAGGTGAACAGCGGTCCCGGCATGGCCTGTGCCGCACCGTAGCCCGCGAGGAACGCGTCGTTGCTGACCCACCCTGTTGGCACTACCGCGGCCTGTAACAGCGGCAGCACAACGTGGCCACCGCCGAACACCAGCGCACCGGCGCGGTAGAACGCATCGAACAATCGCAGCGCCTGGCTGTCGATTGCAGGTACGATGAATGGAAGGCCTAGCAGCAGAACGAAAAACAGGACTATGGCCACGACGGCCACGCCGCGATTCAGATCGAGGCCGAGTGGTAGATGGTCGCGATCACTGGCCCGTGGCGGCGCGGGTAGCAGAGTCAGGCCAACGACGGCACCCAGGATAATGGCGCCAATCTGACCCAATGACGTTGGGATCGCCAGCACGATCAATGCGGCGGCTACCGCGAGTGTCGCGCGTGGCCGATCGGGTGCGAGGCTCTGCGCCATGCCCCAGACCGCCTGCGCTACCACGGCGACGGCAACCAGCTTAAGGCCTTTCAGCCAGGCGGCATTGCTGATGTCGCCGAATGCTTCCACGCCGTGGGCAAACGCCAGCATCGCCAGTCCCGATGGCAGCGTGAAGCCGATCCAGGCGGCGAGCATGCCAAGGGGCCCGGCGCG
>CAYSTX010000451.1:0-1562 GCA_964434035.1 uncultured Acetobacteraceae bacterium | reverse complement strand
ACCATTCTCCCCGCCACGTCGATCTGATCGACCGCTTCCAACGTCAAGGACACCACATGAAATTCGCAAGCTTTCAAATCGACAACGCCGCTTCGTGGGGCCTGGTGGAGGGCGACAGCGTGACCGATCTCGGCGCTGTTCTTGGCGATCGCTACCCCGACCTGAAATCGGCGATTACGGCTGACAGCCTGGCCGAGGCGGCCAAGTCCGCCGGCGCGAAACGCCATCCGCTGTCCAAGATCAAATTCCTGCCTGTGATCCCGAACCCCGACAAGATCCTGTGCATTGGCTTGAACTACGAGAACCATCGCAGGGAGACCGGTCGCACGGAGGTCGAGAATCCAACCGTGTTCGGCCGCTTTGCCAACAGCCAGACCGGTCATCTCACCGACATCGTCCGTCCTAAAGTCTCGACGAATCTCGACTTCGAGGGCGAGCTCGCGATCGTGATTGGCAAGCCCGGCCGCTACATTCAGAAGAGCGAGGCTTGGGGGCACATCGCCGGCTACGCCTGCTATAACGAGGGTAGCGTGCGCGACTATCAGCGCCACACCCACCAGTTCACGCCGGGCAAGAACTTTCCGTCGACTGGCGGCTTCGGTCCGTATCTGGTGACGCCTGATGAGGTCGGTGATGTCGGTCCGCTGCGCTTGCAGACCCGACTCAACGGCGAGGTGGTGCAGGACACCACCATCGACCAGATGATCTTCGATATCCCGCGCCAGATCGAATATTGCTCGCAGTTCACCCGGCTCGAGCCCGGCGACGTCATCGCGACAGGCACGCCAGGTGGCGTCGGCTCGCGGCGTACTCCGCCGCTGTGGATGAAAGCCGGCGACGTTGTCGAGGTCGAGATCGACAAGGTCGGCCTGCTCCGCAACGGGATTGCGGACGAAGCCTGATGTCCCCGGACGTAACGACGGCCTATGCCCCGCTGCTGCGCAGGATTCACTGGGCAACGGCGGTGCTCTTCCTTGCAGCCATGCTGATCGGCTTCTATTGCGGACTCCAGCCCCCGGGCACGTCACCGCGCCGCCAACTGCTGGAGGTGCACAAATCGCTGGGCATGACCCTACTGTTCCTGTCGGTGTTGCGGCTGACGGTGCGTGCGGCGACGAAGGTGCCACCCGAGCCATCGTCGTTTGGCGCGCTGGTGCGCTTCGCCGCACGGCTCAATCACATCGCGCTCTATCTCATTCTGTTCGCGATGCCGCTCACGGGCTACGCGTTCTCGTCCGCTGGCGGCTATTCGCTTAAATACTTCTGGACCTTCAGCTGGCCGCGGTTGTTCACCGATAGCCCGCGAATCGCGCATGCCGGCGAGGTCGCGCACGATACGCTGGCCTATGTCATCTATGCCGCTGTCACGCTCCACATCGCGGCGACGGTCTGGCACGCATGGGTGGTGCGCGATGGAACACTGGCGCGGATGTGGCCGCGTTCGGGGAACAGCGTGCGCTGAGTTTGCCTTGCAGCGGCTCCGCACCGGAACGATTGATATGGGTAAATCATTAGACGAGGGCGGCAGGACGCGGAGTCGAATGGATGGGTATGCTCGATCC
>CAYSTX010000450.1:0-1573 GCA_964434035.1 uncultured Acetobacteraceae bacterium | reverse complement strand
GAGGTGACCCACCCAAGGAGATCACCTGGCCATCCGCAGGGATTTCTGGTGTCCGTCCACGGGGAGCTCACAAGACCGCAGGACAGGACTTCGTCCTGACCCTTGACACCCATTCGCTACGTTCCATTCCTAGCCTGCGTTTGCGCAGGTCCGACTATGTTTCCTGTCGGGACGGCGGGATTTGAACCCACGACCCCTTGACCCCCAGTCGAGTGTCCGAGTCAGCACGGCGGCCCGAACCCGAGATGAGGGGCCGGTCAGCACTGACCGTCCGCCTCCGTTGATGCGGGAGCTTACGGGCGAGTCAACAGCAGCCGGCCAGTAAGGCGGTACCGGCTGTTGTCCACCCAACGGCTATCCGTCTGCCGGTGTTGGGGGAGTGCTCATGTCCGCAACGCCCGGCTACCCAACACGCTGGCCGCTGTTGGGTAGCTGTTGCCCGGCGGCCTCGCCGACTCACGCCGATCCTCGGCCGTTGCTAGCCATTCGTAGTTGCGGCCATTCATTCAGCGGCGCGGGAGCAACCCCGCCATGACAGCAGACCAGACGTCAACCCCGGATCCCCTCGCCACGCCCACCGCCATCTGGTGGCTCGGTGACGGCGACAGCAGCGCCCAACCCGGCGACAGCGATGTCCATGAGGCGCCGACGACAGCGACACCCGCCGCGTCGCGATTCCTGTCGCGGCTGTCGCAGCGACTCGTGCTGACGCGTCGCACGGCGACGTCGTCGTAGATCTTCACGATGACGCGCACCTGCGCCAGGCGATAGAACAAGCCGGTCGCGCCTACCCGCGGCCACTGCGCGGATCTTCTGACTGAAGGCCAGGTTGCGCACGCCATCTACGATTAGCGCGTGGCCACCTCCAGCAGTCAGCGCGGCAAAGATCGCCTTGGCCTGCGGCGAGCGTGGCGATTCGTACGCCGCCCAGACGTCGCTATTGCCGCCGTTGCAATCGTCCCCGGCATCTTGACCGCCGCACTGGGTCTAAGCAACGTGCCACGGATATGGATCATACTCGGCACTGTCGTGCTGACCGCGGCAGGATTTAGCTGGGGCCGATCGCTGCTCCCCGAGTTGGCCACCGAGTCGAAGCACAGGCTGCTTCACGTAACCATTGCCCTCTTGATCGCGTTTGTCGTCGGCATCGGCCTATACAGCGCCTTTTGGGACCCGAGCGGCCACAAACCGCCAATGCGAACCTATGGCTTCACATTGCGAACTAGCGATGAGTCCGCGTACCAGAACGTGAGCGGCTACCCTCGCGGGCCCGCCTTAGTGCTGTCGAAGGAAAACTCCTACCTGCCCCCGCTTTATGGCGGCCAGGCTTACCAATTCGATTGTCGAACGACCCTTGCATCCGGTGAGACGTGGATTCGGCTCGCGAAAGGCGAGCGTTCGGCCGGCTATTGGATAAGCGCGGCGGATGTGTACCCGGTCACCGGCGTTGCGGTGTCCGAGATGCCGAGCTGTGAGTGACTACCGCACAGAGACGACCCATAGCCTTTGTCAGGTGGGCCGGTCAGCGCGGAAATGCCAGCGACCTTTGCGACGAGCTGCCGGACTTCGAGAA
>CAYSTX010000449.1:0-1618 GCA_964434035.1 uncultured Acetobacteraceae bacterium | reverse complement strand
TGCCTTATTATCCGGCGTATCATCCCCCGGTTGCGGTGCCTTACTACTCCGCGTCCGGCTGTTATGGCTGCGCGGCGGCGGCCGGCGCCGTCGTGGGTGTTGCCGCCGGCGCGGCCGTTGCGTCCGCAACGACAGCCACCGCTACTTCGAACGCGTACGCCGCCGGGGTCGCGGCGGGCAGCACGGCCGCGCCCCCACCCGTAGCCTACGCCATGGGCGCGAACTACGCGCGGCTGCCTTCGGGTTGTATCTCTCCGAACGTGCAGGGTGGCGTCTACTACCTGTGTGGAAACACCTGGTTCAAACCGTCCTACGGGGCGAATGGGGTTTATTACCAAGTCGTTCCAACGCCGTGACATCTGTCTAACCAATCGCTAGCAATCGGATGGATCGGAACCATGCAAAGTATCAAAACACACGTAACAACAAGCACCGTACTTCTTGCTGCTTCCTTGGTGCTCGCGGTCGGCGCGGCACATCACGCGAGCGCCCAGCCGACGAACCCGACGATGACCAACGTCATCCCGGACGGCGGCACCGGTGCGATCCAGGGGAAAGTGCAGGCGCTTGATCCGAACAACCGGCAGATCACAATCGTATCAAGCTCCACCAATGCGCCGACAACGCTTGTCGTGGCGCCGCATGTCCGCCTAGATGACATAAAGACAGGCGATTCGGTCAGCGCGCAATACAGCCGGACTGTCTTCTTCGTGATCACTGGACGGGGCGCGCAGGCGCCCGCACCATCAAAGACTGTCGAGCAGTTCGCGCACACGCCCGGCGGCATACCGCCGGAGGGACTGCAGCTCGTCGGCACCGTGATCAAGATCGACGCCGGTCATAGCTTCGACGTGGTGAACCCGACCGGCGGCGGCGTTTACACGGTGCAGGTCACGAACCCGCAGCGCATTGCGATGCTGTCCACGATCAAGGTTGGTGACACGGTCGCTGTATCGGTCAGCCCTCTGACCATTGACGCGCTCACGGAATGCGGATTCTTCGGCTGCATCTGACCGCACGGGCTGTGGGTCGTGTTGACGGGCGAGCAGGGAGTAGCTGCGGCTGCTCCCACTCCGCCTGCCAAGAAACGCTGTGAACCGTCCTCAGTGCGTCGCGCGCCCGGCGGCGTATCCTTGTTGATACGCCGCCTGCTCGTCCCTCTTGACCTTGTCGTAGATCAACCCGCCGGCCAGGCCCGCGCCCGCGCCGACAACCGCGCCCAACCCGGCATTGCCACCGATCGCGCCGGCGATGGCGCCAATGCCTGCGCCGCCGACGGTGCCGGTCAGCGCGCGCTGCTGCGTATCGCTCATCCCCGAGCAGCCCGACAGCAGACCAACCGCGACAACGGCTGCGACAACCCGCCTCATGACGTGTGCCCCTTGCCCCTGACCCTCGTTCGCGTCGGCGTCTCTTGTGGACACGGATGGCGTTGAACCAGAAACGCCAGAATCGAATCCGTCGGCTGCGCGGCCATCTGGTCGGGCGCGGCGCGCGCCCACGTGACGAAGTCGCTGATTGCCTGCGCTCGCGTCGGCATTTCACCGGAGGGGCAGAACCAGTGATGCCGCGCCGCGGCCTGATGCGCCTCGAGCGTCCGGTAGACGCCGACGCCAAA
>CAYSTX010000448.1:0-1619 GCA_964434035.1 uncultured Acetobacteraceae bacterium | reverse complement strand
GCGCCGACCGGTAAGTCTCCACCAGTGCCGGATGATCGACCGAAATGTCGGCTGCACGGCGCTCGAAGTCGGCCATCGGGTAGCCACGCCTGACCATCAGGTCGCGGACGAGTGCATCCGCCTGCCTGACAACCCCTTTTGGATTATCGACGAAGCGTGTCTGCAACTCGTCCCAGGCCTGGCTGAACCTGGCGGCATCCGCGGGGCTCAGACGCACGATCTGCAAGCGCTCGACGCGCTTCTCGCGAGCCGCGAGCTCCGACTCCGCCTTGGCCCGATCGCCATGTTTGGCCACGAGGCGGCCGTACTCCGGGCCGAAGCGTTGTTGCAGCCGTCGCGACTGTCTTTGGCGCGCGATCAGATAGGCCGCCACGACGAGCGCAATCACCACGATCAACACAATGGCCCATGTCTGCGGGCTGTTCGTATCCATAGCACGTACCCCATGCATGTGTTGGATAGCCAACGCTGCCGCCGGGCAAATGGTTCCGGGCGAAGTCCCGTTCGCGCTACAGCCTGCAACTAGCCGTGATCGTGATCGTGATCGCGGTCGTGGTCGTGGTCGTGATCCCAGTGCGGGTTCCACTTCCGGCCGGTGTATTCATAGTGACAGCGCTCCCCGTCGGAGTCGCACACCCAACGCCCCGCATGGCGATAGATCCTGTTGTTGTAGTATTCCGATTCGCGCCAGCATCGGTCGCCGTCCCTGTCACAAGTGATGCGCACGCAATGATCGCCATCCGCATCGCAACGCTCGAAAGTGCGCGCCACGGCCGGCGTCGAGAAGAAGGCCGGTAATGTCAAGCACACGGCCGCGGCAAGAAGCACAGGCTTGGAACGATGTACCATGTTTGTTCTCCGGATAACCCGTCTGTGCAAAACAACGCAAGCCGCAACGTTTCGTTCCGCAAACCGGTCATCTCGCCGACACCCTCTGCGTGCGCCTTCCGTTCGCCGAGGATGGCCCGCGTGTTGAGAATGAGAGTCGCGGCGACATTCTCCGCTTGCACCGGCCTATTTTCACGGCACGTCATCGAATATATCCGCGCGCCGCGCTCTCGCCGCCGCGTTCGCATCGTGCGCCCTGGCGTTGTTGACATTGCTGGCGAATCACCCTCACGGTGGCGGACAGACTTTCGTCGACTTTATCAAAGCCGAGTCGCGCAACCAGCTCGTCGACGGAGTCGTACACGCGGGCGCCATTCTCGTGCGCTGGCGCACTGATTGTCTGCTTCGTGCTCCTGTCGCGTTACCTCGGTGCGGCGCGAGTTGCCGTAGTCGCCGGACTGACGACCTATTGCATGGGTTGCGCGGCCGTGATGGCCTCGATGGTACTCGATGGCCTGGTGGTTCCCGCGATCGCCGTCCGCGGCCACACTGCCGAGGACCTGCGGCTGGCCCAGCCGCTCGTCATTTTCTGCGGCATCCTGATTCGATTTCTGATGCCGATCGGGGTGCTATTCCAGGCCGCCGCGATGCTAAGCTGGTCTGCGGTCAATATGCCGCCTACGCCAACACGACCAGCAAATCCTTCGCGTCCACCTGCGCCCCCGGCGTCGCGACTACCTCCGCCACCTCGCCATCCATCTCCGCACGCACCGCGGTCTCCATCTTCATCG
>CAYSTX010000447.1:0-1632 GCA_964434035.1 uncultured Acetobacteraceae bacterium | reverse complement strand
GCTTCCGGCTCGACGACGACCACCATCGCGGGCGGTGCCATCCAGTCCTTGAGACCCTCGGCCATGGCGGCGGCAAGCCCACCCACGCCCGCCTGCGCAAAGAGATGTGTCGGTCGCTGCTGCCCGGCGGCGTCGACCTGGCGGCGGATCTCGGCGGCCATGACGCCATAGCCTGCCATCACGTCGCCCACGACCGGGTCGGCCGGATCATCAGTGGTGTCTGCGACCAGGATGCTCTCGCCCGCGCGCGCGGCCGCGGCCGCTTCATTGACCGCATCGTCATAGGTTCCGCGCACCCAAGCCACCTCGGCTCCCTCGGCTTCGATCCGGCGGGCACGGGGCGTGGGGACGCCACTGTGCAGGAAGACGCGGGCGGACGCGCCCGCAAACCGAGCGGCGGCGGCAACGGCAAGGCCGTGATTGCCGTCGCTCGCACAGATGAGGACCGGCTGGCCCACGGGACGGCGCGAAACCAACTCCGCGACGTCAATGCCGGCGACGCGGGCCAGGGCGCGAAGACCGGCATAGGTGCCGCCAAGCGACTTGAAGCTGCCCAGCATCCGTTGGCCTTCGTCTTTCGCGAGCACCTGACCGACGCCGAGCCTCGATGCCAGCGCGGGCAGGTCTAGCAGCGGGGTCGGGCCGTACTCCGGCGACAGGCGGCGCAGGATCGCCGCGATTTCATCCGAATGTTGGGTGGCGTGCGGATCAGTGTTCATGCCGAGATCTTGCCCAAGATCGGATGAGTGCGTCTCCCGTCACTTTGCCTTCAGAAATGCGCTGAACGCCTCCGCATAATCCGGGTGCCAGCGCGACAGCGGCGGGCGGTTGAGGATGATGTCCTGGGCGGCCCACAGGACGCGCTTGTTGTCGATTTCGCGCGTGACTTCGTTGTCCGGGCAGATGATGTAGAAGTCGCCGGCGTTCATGCCGTCGATCAGCATGTCCACCACCTGCTCCGGCGTCCACGCGCCCGGTGGCTTTTCCGTCCGGTTGCCGCGCGTCATCGCCGTGAAGGTCGAGCCGGGGACCAGCAGGTGCGCCGTGATCTGGTTGCCCTCGGTGTTGCGAAGGCTGTGCGCCAGCGCCTCGGTCAGAACCTTCACGCCCGCCTTGCTGACGTTATACGCGGTGTCGCCGGGCGGGCAGGTTATGCCCTGCTTGGAACCCGTGTTGACGATGGCGCACGGCGTCCGCTGCGCCAGCATTCGCGGCGTGAAGCTCTGCACGCCATTGATGACGCCCCAAAGATTGACGTCGAGTACGCGGCGCCAGCGTTCCGGATGGTCCCACGGGCCGCCGCCGGGCGCGGTGCCGGCGTTGTTCATCAATACGCCGATCTCGCCGAACTCGGCGTAAACGGTGTCGCGCAACCGCTCGATCTCCTCCGGCTTGCTGACGTCCGTCTGCACCGTGATGACGGTACCGGCCACCTCCGACGCGGCGCGATCGAGCGCGTCCTGCGACAGGTCGGCGAGGCACACCTTCATGCCCATCGACGCGAAGCGCTGCGCCGCCGCAAGGCCGATCCCGCTCGCACCTCCCGTGATCACGGCCGTGCGGCCAGCCGAAAGGACTGGATGAGTGGTCATGGCGAAACTCCGACGTTTAGAAGCATGAAAGGACCGCTCC
>CAYSTX010000446.1:0-1651 GCA_964434035.1 uncultured Acetobacteraceae bacterium | reverse complement strand
CCCCGGGCGCCACGACCTCGCAGGCGGGATCGACGACGCAGCCGATGGCGCGCTCCGGTCCAATTGCGTTCCATTGCGCGGCGCCGGGATCGACGCTTTCCAAGTGATGGCCGTCCAGCGGGCCGCGCTCCTTGTAGAAATACCACCACGGAATGCCGTTCATCGCTGTTAGAACGGCGGTGCGCGGACCGAGGAGCGGAGCGAACGCGCCCGCGCTGGCGTGGGCCTGATGCGCCTTCAGCGCGCAGATCACGACGTCCTGCGGGCCAAACGCCGTGGGGTCGTCGCTTGCCGGCAAGTCTACCGTGCGTGTCTGTCCCTCCACGATTAACTTGAGCCCGTGGCTCCGAATGGCCGCCAGATGCGCACCGCGGGCAATTGCACACACTTCATGGCCCGCCAATGCGAGTTCCCCCGCCATGTAACCGCCGATCGCCCCGGCGCCGAAGACGCAGATTTTCATGACTCGCTCCACTGTCACCCATCCGATGGGACGCGGGGATATTCGATCGGGAAGACCGACGATTCTTTGGGGATGAGTTTCAGGGGTCTGAAACAGCCGGCCCAGGAACGGGCTAGGAGCTTCCCGACCACTCGCCGATCGAGGACCTTGCAGACTTCATGGCCGAAATTACCATCGGCGCTGATCAGCTACGCGCGGACGAGCCTCGATCAGGCATGGTCGCAGATCGCCGATCTCGGACTTGGCCGTGGCCGTCGCCCCTGCCCCGCGGCTGCATCCGAACCTGGCCGAGGTCTACCGCGAACGGGTCGCGACGCTGTCGGCGACGCTGGCGCGCGACGACGCCGCGGAGGCCCGCGACGTGATCCGGGGTCTGGTCGAGTCGATCACGCTGGTGCCGGAGGACGGCCGGCTGCGGATCGAGATCCGTGGCGAATTGGCCGCGATCCTGCGTTTGGCCGAGGGCGCGCACAGGCGTGGCGCCGGCGTTGCCGCGTCGTTCTGCGTGCAAGTCATATGTGGACGCCCCCCGCCTTCGAAGAGTTTTGAGTGGGCTTCGGCGAAATGGTCAGGTGCAGTCATATGTCCGGCCTCTCGGTGCGGTGCATCTGACCGCGGGCCCTGATGGAGTTCGCAGATTGGGTCCCGATCAAGATGACGCGCTTCGTTGCGCCTTGACTTACACGGGTCTTCCCGATCCACGGCTCGACCGTTCGCCATCACGTCCTCTTCACCCTCGCATGCGCGTAGTCGGCTGCTATGCCGCCTGTGCGATCTCGTTCGCGCTTCGATAGACCGTCCCGCGTTTCCTGACCGCCCACGCGATGCGCGCGGTCTTGTTGGCGAGCGCCACGGCTACGACCTTGGTGGGGCGCCGCGCCATCAGGCCGCGAACCCACGCCGCATCTCTTGTCACACGATGGCGCGTATGGCGCAGCACGGCGACGGCGCCGGCGACAAGCAGGCAGCGGATATACTTGTCGCCCCGTTTGCTGGTCCGCCCCAGCCGCTCCTTCCCCCCGCTCGAGTTCTGTAGCGGCGTCATCCCCAGCCAGGCCGCGAACTCGCGACCGGAGCGGAACAGCGACGGATCGCTGACGGTGGCCGCGATGGCGGTCGCTCCCATGATGCCGGTGCCAGGCACGGTCGCCAGCAACCGGCTCACCCTGTTCTCTCGGTGCCACCTGG
>CAYSTX010000445.1:0-1655 GCA_964434035.1 uncultured Acetobacteraceae bacterium | reverse complement strand
CGGCTCGGTGCGGCCCGGCACGATGCGGAGCGCCATCGCCAGCACGTCGCCCGGCGGGGTCAGCGTGTAGGCGGCGATCCAGTCGACCAGCCGGCGCAAGGGCGCCGCCATCACCGGCGTGTCGAGACGGGCACTGACCGGGCGGAGACGGTGCTCGGCGAGCGGCGACGCGGAGGCGGCGGCCGGATCCGCATCCCAGACGACGCCCACCACCTCCCGCTTGCCGAGCGGCACCTGCACCACGTCGCCGGGGTGAAGCGGGCCGAGCGCGTCCGGCACCGTGTAGTCAAACGGTCCGGGGAACGGCAGCGGCAGGAGGACCGAAACACGCAGTGACATTGATGAATGAAAATCTACGTTCTGTTATGAAGTTTGTCGCGCATGTCGCGGAGATTGGCCGTATCTTCGACACAGTTGGTCGAGACAAATAATCCCATGAACAGTCGCATGAACCCATCGCCAGAAACGCAGAACCCAGCGGATATCGCGGCGTGGCTCCGCGCGCACCCGACATTCCTGGCCGATGACCCGTCGCTGTACCGTGTTCTGGCACCACCGGTCAGGGTCCATGGCGAACCGCTGGCCGACCACATGACCGCGATGATCCGCGCCGAGCGCGCGCATGCCGCCCGGTTGGCCGAGGAGGCCGCGCGTACCGTCGCCGCGCGCCGGGCCGCCGCAGGGCTTGCCGGACGGGTGGAAGCAGCGGTGCTCGCGCTGCTACGCACTTCCGACCCGATCGAATGCGTAACGCAGGAATTCCCGGGCCTGCTCGCGATCGACGCGGCCGCGATTTGCGTCGAACAGCTTTGGCCGCGCGGCGCCCACGCGCTGCCGATGGGCGGCGTCGGCGCGCTGCTGGCGGGCGGCGCCGTCGTGTTCCGCGACTATCCGGAGGATGCGGCCGTGCTGCACGCGGAGGCGGCCGACCTTGCCCGCCGCGACGCGCTGGTCCGCCTGCCCGGTCAGGGTCCGGCGGCGCTACTCGCGCTCGTCAGCCGCGATCCGGCGCACCTGGACGAACGGCAAGGCGCTTCCCCGCTCGCGTTCCTGGGCCGAGCCGTCGCCACTGCGCTCGGCCGATAGAGGGGCGATGGACGGCGACGCGCTTCGGGCCGGCTTCCTCGGCTGGCTCGCTCGTGAGCGCCGCGCGTCGCCGCGAACGGTTGATGCGTACGGAAACGATCTCGACGGCCTGTTCGGCTTCCTGACGAACCACCTCGGCGCGCCGCCTGACCTCCGAGCATTCGGCGCGCTGAGGGTCGCCGACCTGCGCGCGTGGCTGGCGGCCGAGGCGGGGCGGGGTTTGGCCGCGTCGAGCCGGGCGCGGCGCGTAGCCTCGACGCGAACGTTCTTTCGCTACCTCGCCCGCCGGCACGGCACGAACAACCCGGCCGCAGGCCTGCTCGCGACGCCCCGCCTTCGCCGCCGCCTGCCGCGCGCGCTGGCGCCCGCGGACGCGCTCGCGGTCGCGGCGGATATTGGTGACGACGCGGGCGGCCCGGTCGCGGCGGCACGGGATGTCGCGCTCTTTACGCTGCTCTACGGCTGCGGGCTGCGCATCGGCGAGGCACTGTCGCTGACGGTGCGGGACGCGCCGGATCAGACGCTGCGCGTGCGCGGCAAGGGCGATAAGGAGCGTGTGGTGCCGGTCC
>CAYSTX010000444.1:0-1659 GCA_964434035.1 uncultured Acetobacteraceae bacterium | reverse complement strand
GGGCGCTTCGCTACACCGAGCCGGGCTTCGATCCCGACACGTGGCGGCAGATGGCCGAACTAGGCTGGATCGGGCTGCGCGTGCTGGAGTCCGTCGGCGGCAGCGGACTGCCGGTCTCGGCCGCCGTGGCGCTCGCCGAGGCATTGGGCGGCGGGCTTGTTCCCGAGCCGTTGACCGAGGTCGCGATGGCGGCCGCGATGCTGCCCGCCGCAGCACTGCAACCGGTTCTGTCCGGCGCCCTGATCGTCATTCCGGCGTGGCAGGAGCGGGCGGGCGTGCTGGATGTCGCGGCCGGTGCGATGACGCTGCGCGACGGGCGACTGCACGGCGTGAAGCGGTTCATCCCGATGGCGGCCGGCGCGCACGCTTTCCTTGTCACCGTGCCGGATGGTTCCGCACTGGTTGCCGCCGATGCGCCGGGAGCCACGCTTTCCATCGACCGCACCCAGGATGGCGGGCACCTCGGCACGCTCACCTGCGACGGCGCGCCGGCCGAACCGCTCGCTTCCGATGGCGCCGCGCCGCTGCTGGAGGCGACGCTGCTCACCGCCGCGTCATTGCTCGGCCTGATGGAGCGGGCGTTCGCGATGACGCTCGAGTATCTCCGCACCCGCACGCAGTTCGGCCGCCCGATCGGCAGCTTTCAGGCGTTGCAGCACCGCGCCGCCGACCTGCGCATTCAGATCGCGCTGACGCGGGCGAGCATCAGCGCCGCGACGGGCGTGCTCGACGACCCAACAACCACCGACGATGCACGCCGCGCCGCGGTCTCGCGCGCCAAGGCGCGGGCGTCGGATGTGGCGTTGCTGGTCACGCGCAGCGCGATCCAGCTCCACGGCGGCATCGGCTACACCGACGACGCGCCCATCGGCCTCTTTTTGCGCCGCGCGATGGTGCTCGCCGCGCGCTACGGCAACGCGCCCGTCCATCGCGCTCGTTACGCGCGGCTCGCGACCGAGACCGACGAGTAATTCAGGGAGACGACCGGCATGGACGTGACCGCGACCGCCGCGCCCGAGGAACTCGACCGGCTCGACGACGAAACCTTCCGCGCGATCGTCCGGAAATTCGTCGCCGACAACTATCCGCCGGAGCTTCGCAATCCGCCGAAGCGTCTGCATTGGGCCGAGAACAAGGTCTGGTACATGACGCTCGCCCAACACGGCTGGCTCGCGCCCGGCTGGCCGCGCGAATACGGCGGGATGGGGCTGTCGGCCGGCAAGCAGCTCATCATGATCGAGGAGTTCGAGCGTCACGGCTGCGCCCGGACCAACGACCACGGCATCGTCATGGTCGGCCCGCTGCTGATCGCGCACGGAACCGACGAACAGAAGGCGCACTTCCTGCCGAAGATTCTCTCCGGCGAACACATCTGGTGCCAAGGCTACAGCGAGCCGAACGCCGGCTCCGACCTCGCGTCGCTTCGCACGGAGGCGGTGCGTGACGGCGACCATTACGTCGTCACCGGACAGAAGACGTGGACAACGCTGGCGCAGGACGCGAACTGGATTTTCATGCTCGTCCGCACCGACAAATCAGCAAAGAAGCAGGAGGGGATCAGCTTCCTGCTGGTCCCGATGGACAGCCCCGGCATTACTGTCCGGCCGATCGTCACTCTCGATCTGCACGACGAGTTCTGTGAGACGTTTTTCGACAACG
>CAYSTX010000443.1:0-1698 GCA_964434035.1 uncultured Acetobacteraceae bacterium | reverse complement strand
ATCGAACTCGGCGTGGTTGAAAGAGCCGAATGTCGGGGTCAGGCCGCGGAGAGTCCGGACGAGCCTGAGCGGCCCCGCAACCATATCGGCGACGAGACCGAACCGTGCCTTCCGGGCGAACACGAGCGCAACTACAGCTTAGGGCCTGATCCGGACGTGTTGCAACGGCGGCACCGGCTCGACGCAGGAGGCTGCCTATACGACAGCCCTCGTCGCAAGCGACGCGGGCTGCGACATCAGGTTGGCCAGAACCGTGAGCGCGTCCTCAAGTGCCGCCCGGTCCGGCGCCACGCCGAGCGAGACGCGCACCGCCTCCTCGGGTAGCGCGGCGAGCGAGAACGCAGAGCCCGCGATGATGCCAACGCCCGACCGGTCCGCGTGCTCGGCGAAATCGCCGGCCTGCCAATGCGGAGGCATCGAAAGCCACAGATGGGGGCCGTCTCGGTCGGCGGCGAATTTCACGTCGCCGAGGATGGCGGCGGCAAGCTTCTGGCGTTCGGCGTTTTCGGCCCGGATCGCGGCCGTGATGTGGTCGAGCGTGCCGTCGGCGATCCACCGCGACGCCACCGCCGCCATCAGCGGCGGCGCCATCATCGTCGTCGCCCGGAAGACGCTGGCGAGCCGGAGGGCCTGCGTGTTGCCCGGCGCAACGACATAGGCAATGCGTAGCGCAGGCGTTGCGCATTTGGAGAGCGTCGCGATGTGCCAAGTGATGTCGCCGGCCAGGCTGACGAAAGCTGGCGTCGTCCGGGTCCGGAGCGGCGCGTATGGGTCGTCCTCGATGATCACGACCCGGTGCTGGCGCGCGATGGCGATCAGCCTTTGCCGCCGATCCTCGGACAGGGTCGCGGTCGTGGGATTGTCGATCGACGGGATGACATAGAGGGCCCGCGGAGCCTTGTTCCGGCAGGCCTCCTCGAATGCATCAGGAATAATGCCGCCCTCGTCCATCGCGAGCGTCGCCACCGCGAGCCCCTTCCACATGACAACGGCCTTGAGCCCGGGATACGTCATTGAACCGGCAGCGATTGTGTCGCCCGGGCGAAGCAGGGTGTCGCAAATCGCGAACAGGGCAGCTTGCGCGCCGCATGCGACAAGGACGCGGTCCGGCGAGACCATGTCCATCCGTCGTCCGAGCCAGGAAGCCGCCGCCTGCCGATCGGGATCGCTTCCGATGCTTTCCTGGAAATGGAGATGGAGCATCCCGCGAGGACTTGAGAGCAGATCGGCGATGGTTTTCGGGATGAGTTTCTGAAGACCAGCCGCCGCCGGCTGGGGCGGATTATTCATGTTCAGACCGACCATCGGCGCGCCGCTCAGACGCCGAGGCGTGCGGTCCGCGTCAAGCTCTGCCCTGATGAAACTTCCGCGCCCGGCCTGGGCGTCGACCAGTCCGCGCCGCCTAGCCTCGTTGAACGCCCGCGTCACGGTGGTCAGATCCACATCAAGCGCGTCGGCAATGGCGCGTTGCGGGGGAAGGCGATCCCCGGGGCGGATGCGACCCGAGCGCACGTCTGCTTCCAGGGCTTCGACAATGCCCAGGTACTTCATCCGGGCGTTCTCTATGAGCCGCGGTCGCCAGGAAGACATTCGGATCAACCCGTATGGCGTACGTGCATACACGATGGATAACACGTTAGGATACCGAACGGTAGCCCCTCCGATACGGTCCAGGCTCCGTCAGGGTTCCGCCAAGAA
>CAYSTX010000442.1:0-1801 GCA_964434035.1 uncultured Acetobacteraceae bacterium | reverse complement strand
TTGCTGGTCGCCGATCCCGCCGCTGCGGGCTCGAGCATCGAGCCCGAGCGGTCGATCACCAGCATGACGTTGGGAGGCACCTTGGCGAGCGCGAAGTCCTGCTCGCCGCAGCTCTGCTCCGTCGTCGGTGAGCGCGAATCCGTCGTCGCGTTGCTCACCGTGCCGCCGCGTCGCAACCGCCCGCCCTCGCAGCCCGTCGCCATGGTCGCGAGGAGTGCCGAGGCGATGAGCTTGCGCATACCGCGGTCTCATTGCCACGCGGATGCCATTTTCGAGGTGCAAACGAATCGGACGTTTGGCCCGAGCGACCCAAGTCACACTCAGCATGCTTCTCCGATTTTGGAAAATGTTTTCCCGGGGATGAGAGTGAACGTCACTCCTCGAAACGACGTTTGCGCGGCGACGATGGTCACCCCGATCACGAGGAAAAGAAAAAAAGCAACCAACAAATCGAAAACATATTTACTTCCTCGCGCGACTTGGGCTAGCGTCCGGCCGCTTAGCTAGATGCGTCCGTCCGCGCAATCGTCCAACGAACTAGGGGTGAACATGCGTAAGCTGTGTCTCTTCTTGGCCCCCGTCGTCGTCGTCGCCGCCATCGGCTGCGAAGACGGCCCCGCCCAACCGTTCCAACCGTCACCGAATGGTGCCGGGAACAATTGGAACAATGGCGGTACACCGCCGGTCAACCAGGCCGGCAGCCAGTCATTCACCAACAGCTATCCGACGACGGGCAAGACACAAGTCTGCTCGGCAGATCTCCGTCGGCAACGCTGGGGCTGGATGCTGCAGCAGCCGATCCAGCCGCCGCGGCTCTACGCGGGCCTCGACATCGCCAAGGACGATTTGTGGCACGGCCTCCGGATCGAGGACGCCGAGTCGGCGCCGCCCGATCCCAACATGCCGGGTGGCGGTCTCTGCCAGTCGGTCCCGCTCGGGTTCATCGGCGGCTGCCCGTCGGGCATCGGCTTCTGCAACGGCAACTACTGGGGCAACAACGCCGAGGTGAACTTCTTCTGGAACCTCGCCACCCACCTCGTCGACCAGATGACACTGTCGCTCGGTTACGAAGGCGCGATGACCGTGACCAGCGACGCGAACTGCAAGCAGTGCGGCGGCAAGCACACCTACGTCGTCAAGATCGGCGACGTGATCAAGAAGGACGGCCAGCCGTTCCTGATCAACTGGAACGACCAGGCGTCGCGCGAGCAGCAGATCACCGAGATCTACAACGCGATGATGTTCACCTACGCGCCGCCGGCCGGCATCCCGTACGCCGAGTCGTCGAACTGCCGCGCCGACGGTAACTGCCTCGTGTTCAACGCGCAGGGGCAGACGATCTTCGGCGTTCGCCCGCTGGCGGTCTACTTCCAGGGCAACTCGGGCGTGCCGCAGCCGGCGCTCTCGACGCCGACGCTGCTGTACAACTTCAGCACCAAGTACATGCCGTTCTCGAACCTGCCGCAGACCCTGACGCTGGACGCCAACGGTCCGGTGGCCCAGGGCATCGCCCGCGGCGCGACGCCGAAGGGCGCCTGCACCGGCGGCGTCGGCGGCACCTGCCCGACGGGCCAGGCTTGCGACACCGACGGCATGTGCAAGATCCTCTGCAAGCAGCAGATCGGCGTGTCCTTCAAGGACATGAAGACCAACTGCATCCAGGTGAGCGGCAACAGCACCCTACTGACGGCCACTCCCCAGCTCGGCGGTGGCGGTATCTTCAACGATATCACGGGCACTCTCGCACTCATGGCCAGCAGCGTGAGCGGCAACATGGTGACGGGGAACCCGGCCGGCGGAA
>CAYSTX010000441.1:0-1804 GCA_964434035.1 uncultured Acetobacteraceae bacterium | reverse complement strand
GCCGGATAGTAGTGGCTGCCATCAGGCGATACCCCGCTCAAAAGCGCATTGGCGAGGTCCTTGGTCTGCCAGGCACCGATCCCGTCGCGCGGATCGGGCGAGATGTTGGGCGCGCGAAATGTGCCGAACGGAGACGCCAACGCTTGCCCGCCGCCAAGATGCAGCCTGTCCGGCTGGCCGGGCGAGGCATGGCACGAGGCGCAGTCGCCGGCCGCAAACACGAGCTTGCCCCTCGCCGTATCGCCCGGCCGGTCCAATGCGCCCGCGGGCAGCCGTGCCGACGCGGCCGTTGGCGCGGTCACCAACCACGCCGCTGTCAGCAGAGCCGCCACCAGAAAAACCGCTCCCGCTGCGATTGCCGCATATAACCATGTCGAAGCGCGCATCGCATGTCCGTGAACAGCGCCAACTCGCGGACAACGTCGCCCTTTCGACGAATGTTCCTCCCCGCCGCCCTTGCCATCCCCGCCGGCCGACCACGGCAGCACCGCGCCATCAATAGGAACGTTCCGTTTTGCCCAACATTTGCTCAGGCAGGGAATGAACCACGACAATCCAAACCGAGAAGCCCCCGGTCCTGCGCCAGCCTTGCTGGCCGCAGCTACGGGGCAACTGGCAGGCTCAGACAATGCAGACCGGTTTTGCGTACACCAAACTCGCCAATCACCTCGCCAGCATCGCCGAACTGTCGGAGACCGATCTCGACTTGCTGACGAAGATGCCGTTCACCATTGGCCATTTCTCCTCGCACGAAACCATCCTGCGCGGCGGCGAGCGGCCGGACCATTGCTGCCTTCTGCTGCAAGGCTATCTGTGCTGGCAGGATACCACGAGCAGCATGGGACAGATCACCTCGGTCTACGTACCCGGCGACGTGCCGGACCTGCAGACGCTCAGATCGCCTACGGCCGGCGCCAATCTGAGAGCGCTCGGCACGGTGGTGGTGGCCTTTGTGCCACACGACTTCTTCCACGATATCGCCTCGCTCTCACCTGCGATCGCCGGCGCGTTATCGCTCTTGAACGTCATCGACGCGGCCTCGCTGCGACACTGGCTGGTCAATCTCGGCAGTCGTGACTCGCTGACGAGGGTCGCTCACCTGTTTTGCGAGATCACGCTACGGCTCCGCGCGGTTGGCCTGGCACGCGATTATCAATTCCCATCGCCGTTCACCCAGTCGGACCTCGCCGCAGCCTGTGGCATTTCGCCGGTTCACGCCAACCGGATCATCCAGAGCCTGCGGCGGAAGGACCTGCTGCAGTGGCAATCGAAGTCGGTGACGGTGACGGACTGGCCGGCGCTGACCCATCTGGCGCGATTCAACCCGGATTATCTGCACTTGCGCCAGCCGCTGCCGGCATCTGTCCGACCCTACGCACGGGCGACGATGGAGGCGGAAGCCCCTGCCCAGCCCTGACCGACCGCCATCGCTTCGCGTGTGAAGCGAGCGCGCAACGGACATCCCCGAACACGCCATGCCAGCCGGTGTGCGGATCCTGATGGAACAACTGCACCGTCGGGTACCAGAGGGTGCTGCTGCCCTTATCCGGCCAGCGCCAGTCGCAATCGGCGGGCAGCACGATCCAGGTCTGGCAGCCGAGCGCCGCCGACAGATGCGCCAGCATGGTGTCTGGACAGATCACGAGATCAAGCGCCCGCAACCGGCCGGCCAGTGTCGCAAGATCAGGCGCGCTGATGTCGACCGCGCCGATGCTGGCCGCGTGCTTTGCGGCCTCGCCTATCTGCAGCGAATAAAGTTGGATGCCCGGCAAAGCCAGCCGCCGGAGCTCATCGAGCGGAAACG
>CAYSTX010000440.1:1184-1810 GCA_964434035.1 uncultured Acetobacteraceae bacterium | reverse complement strand
CGGTCCGCCAGGTTGATCCACACCGGCTCGTACAGGTTGACATGCTTCTTGGTGAGTTGGTTGTCTTCAACCATCATCTGCAGGTCGTAGTTTTTGTGCTTGGGATTGCTTCCACGCAGCGACACGCTCAAAGGCCCCACTCGCTGGAACTGCTTCGATTTGTTCAGGCGGAATTCGTAGACATTCTGCTCGCCACGTTTCCGAAGCGCGATCACTTCGTCGTGTGTTTTGGCGATCGAGCCATTCAGGTCCTCCCGCGTGGAATTGATCCTGCCATTGAATTCTTCACGCGACTGCGCCAATTCCTCGCGCGTCCTGGCCACATCTTCGCGGGTCTTGCCGATGTCGTCCTGTGTGCGCGCCACGTCCTGCCGCTGCTTTGCTAACTCCGCCTGCGTGTCGGCCAGTTGGCCCTGGAGCTTGTCGACCCGCGGGTCGTTCGCCGTCGCGCGAGTAGCGGAGAGCCGGCGAACCGCTCGGGGACCGTGCGTAGCAGGCCGGACTAGTTTCGCTTCGGAGGCTGCCCGAGTGTGTGTTTGTGACTGTGAGAGCGCGTTGATGCGCGTGTTCAGCTCCTGAATACGGCTATTCGCGTTATTCAACGACTCGTTCACAGCCGCCATCGT
>CAYSTX010000440.1:0-1174 GCA_964434035.1 uncultured Acetobacteraceae bacterium | reverse complement strand
CCGACTGTCTTTCACCCACACACCGATAATGAGCGCTGTTGCGGAGAAGAGAGCGATCACTAGAGTTATAGGGACAATACCGTTGCTGCGAGGACGTTCGAGACGGGTTTCATGTTCCATGGCGTGGACGTTTTAGCACCTCGCCTGCCACGCCCTCGCATGGCGCGGCGCCAGTGTTTACGAGCGATTCCCGAAGGAACGTTTTACCGGCGGTGTGCAAAAAAGAACCTCCGCCGGTCGGTTTTTGCTCACGTTATCCGTGGGTATTAGGCGTTCCCCGCGGCGGCCCACCGTCTAAGCCACGGTTTCTTTGGCCGAGTGGATTTCCTGCAGGTTCCAGACGCGGATGGGGTCGCGGCGGCGCGCCGCCACGGCGTCGGCCGCTGCGCGCGCGCCGCTCATCGTGGTGATGCACGGCACCCGATACATCACCGCGGCGCGGCGGATCGCTTTCTCGTCGAAGAAAGCCGGCGCGCCGGTCGTAGTGTAGATGGCCAGTTGAATCGAGCCACCTTTGAGCAGGTCCACCGCGTTCGGCCGGCCTTCGTTCACTTTGAGCACCGTCTTGCAGGTCAGACCTGCGGCGCGCAGCGCCGACGCCGTGCCACGTGTGGCCACTAATTGGAAACCTAGACCGGCGAACCGCTTGGCGATCTCCACGGCTTCCGCCTTGTGATGGTCGTTCACGCTAATGAACACCTTGCCCTGATCGGGCAGCGGGCTCCCGGCGCTGATCTGCGCCTTGAGGAACGCTTCGCCGAAGTTCGTCCCGACCCCCATCACTTCGCCGGTCGAGCGCATCTCCGGGCCGAGCGCCGGGTCCACGCCGGGAAACTTGTTGAACGGGAACACCGGTGATTTCACAAAGTGCTGCGTCACCGAGAGCTTGCCCGAGCCGAATCCGTAATCGCGCAGCGTGCGGCCCCACATCAGCCCCGCCGCGATCTTCGGCAGCGGCACGCCCGTCGCCTTGCTCACGTAGGGCACCGTGCGCGAAGCGCGCGGATTCACTTCCAGCACGTACACCGTGCCGTTCTGAATCGCGTACTGCACGTTCATCAGCCCGATGACTTTCAGCGCCTTGGCCAGCTGTACCGTATAATCTTCGATCGTCGCCAGCGTCTTATCCGGCAGCGATTGCGCCGGCAGCACGCACGAGCTGTCGCCCGAGTGC
>CAYSTX010000439.1:0-1812 GCA_964434035.1 uncultured Acetobacteraceae bacterium | reverse complement strand
GGCTGTGGCTGCATCGCGTGGTGCCTCAACGGCATTTGTCGAAGGAGACGCGGGAGGTCATCCTTCTTGGCACCGGCATGATTTCCGTGCTGGCTTCCTTGGTCCTCGGCCTGCTGGTGAGCACGGCCAAAAGTTCCCATGACGCCACCGAAACAGAGATCAAGAACTATGCGGCCCAGCTGATCCTACTGGACGAGACGCTGCGCGATTACGGCGACTCCGCCTTGGTGCCGCGCCGGCTGTTACGGGACTACACCGAACGGGTGATCGAGGTCCTGTGGCCGAACACTGGAGCGGCCAGGCGTCTCGACGAGAACCAGTCGGCGGGTGCCCTGATGGAGCACGTGCGCGAGAGGATTCGTGCCCTACAGCCGGTCGACGACGGGCAGCGATGGCTGAAGGATCAGGCGTTGCAGGAGAACGTCGAACTGTTGAAACAGCGGTGGCTTCTGATCGAGCGAAACGGGCCGAGCGTGCGGCCTGTCCACGTCGGAATCCTGGTGTTCTGGATCGTGCTGATATTCGCCAGCTTCGGGTTCAACGCACCGCGCAACGCGACCGTGGTGGTCGGCTTTCTTTGCTGCTCATTGGCGATCGGCAGCGCGATGTTCCTGATCCTCCAGCTAGACAATCCGTTCAATGGACTACTGCGAATCTCGCCCGCACCAATGGAAACGTCGCTGTCCCATATGCTGCCTAAGGGAGTGTGACGGTTGCTTGACGCCTCGTGGTCCGAGCTCCTTTGGCTGCTGCTGGCAGTGATTGCCGCGGGGGTCGTTACCGGCCTTCTCGCAGGCATGTTCGGGATCGGCGGCGGCGCGGTCATTGTGCCGGTGCTGTTCGAAATTTTCCGGTTGTTCGGTGTGCCCGATGCAGTGCGGATGCAGCTGTGCGTCGGCACATCGCTGGCGATCATCGTGCCGACCGCCTGGCGCTCGTTCCGGGCGCATGACGCGCGCGGCATGGTGATCCCGGAGGTGCTGCGGATTTGGACCGTGCCGGTGGTTGTTGGGGTCTTGCTCGGCGCGGTTATCGCGGCGTTTGCGCCCTCCGCCATCTTCAAGGTCGCGTTCGTTCTGATCGCCGCGCTGATCAGTACTAAGATGCTGTTTGCCGGCGATCGTTGGCAAATCGCCGACGGCTTGCCGGCGCGCCCGGCGATAATCGGCTATGGCCTTGCGATCGGCCTCGGATCGTCGCTGATGGGGATCAGCGGCGGCTCGCTCGCGACGATGGTGCTGACGCTGTATGGCACACCGATCCACAACGCCGTCGCAACCGCGGCCGGCATCGGCGTGCCGATTTCGGTCGCCGGCGCGCTCGGCTACGTCGCAGCCGGCCTGCCGCACGAGGGGCAATTGCCGCCGCTGTCGCTCGGTTTCGTGTCGCTGATCGGGGTCGCTGCGATCGCGCCAGTCTCGAGCTGGGTTGCGCCGCTCGGCGCGCGGCTCGCACATGCGCTGCCCAAGCGTTGGCTCGAAATCGCCTTCGGCTCGTTCCTGCTGCTCGCCGCAGGGCGCTTTGTCGTGAGCCTTATCTGAACATCCATCCTTCCGGCGGTAGGCCTATCAGTATCTTGAGGATCGAGGTGTCGACGACGTAGCGACGCTTGAAAACGAAACGATCTCGGCCCCCTCACCCGCCCGCGACGAACCGCTCCAACCAATGGATCGTGTAGTCGCCCGCCCGAAACTCCGGATCGTCGACGATGCGCCGGTGCAGCGGCAGTGTCGTCTTGATGCCGAGCACGGCGAACTCGTCGATCGCGCGGCGCAGGCGGTCGATCGCTTCCGGGCGGGTCGGCGCGTGGAC
>CAYSTX010000438.1:0-1816 GCA_964434035.1 uncultured Acetobacteraceae bacterium | reverse complement strand
GGCCGCATCGTCATGCCGGGCGGGATCGACCCGCATGTGCATTGCAAGTGGATGCTGCCGAACCCGGACGGCACGATCGGTTTGACGGACCCGCCGGACATCGTCGGCCGCGCCGCGCTGCATGGCGGCACGACAACGATCATCGACTTCGCCCGCCTCAATCAGGCGCCGACGGTGCGGGAGGCGATCGCCAAGCGTGACGCCGACTGGGAAGGGCACTGCGCGTGCGATTACGCCTATCACCTGCTGGTCGAGGGCGCGCTGCCGGTCACCCTGTTCGACCAACTCGCCGAGGCGATCGCGTCCGGTTACCCGACGGTGAAGATCTTCACGACCGACATCACGCCGAGCCGGCGCGGGCGGATGGTCGATTTCGGCGACATCTGGGAGGTGTTTCGGGTGCTCGCGAAGGCGGGCGGCCTCGGCGTCATCCATGCCGAGGACAACGACATCGTAATGCACATGTACGAAACGCTGATCCGCGAGAACCGGGTGGGTTTCGAGAACATGGCCGAGGTGCACAACACGCTGTCAGAGGATCTTTCGTTCCGCCGCATCATGAAGCTCGCCGAAAGCGTGCCCGGCACCGCGCTCTACATGATGCACGTCAGCGCCGCGACCGGCGTCGCCGCGATCCGTGAGGCGCGGGTCCGCGGGCTGCCGATCTATGGCGAGACGCTGCATCAATACATGCTCTACGGCAGCGCCGATTATCGCCGGCCAAACGGGCAGATCTATCACACCTACCCTTCGCTGAAGGCGCCGGAAGATCAGGCGGCGCTCTGGGAAGGCACGCGCGACGGCGCGATCAACGTGGTCGCTACGGATGAAATCTGTTGCTCGCTAGAGCGGAAGATACAGGGCAAGCGCATCGACGACACGACCGGCGGAAACGCGGGCGTCGAGCCGCGCGTCGCGCTGATGTACACCGAAATGGTCGGCAAGCGGGGCTACTCGTTGAGCCACTTCGTCGATCTCGTCTCGACCAACGCCGCCCGCATCATGGGCCTCTATCCGCGCAAGGGCGCGATCGCGGTCGGGTCGGACGCTGATCTTTGCGTTCTCGACCCCGCGCTCCGGCGAACCATCCGCGCGGCCGACCTGCACGAAGCGGACTACTCACCGTGGGAGGGCCGTGCGGTCGATGCTTGGCCGGCGATGACGATGCTGCGCGGACGCGTTGTCGTTGAGAATGGCAACTACCACGCGGATCCAGCCGGCGGCATGTGGCTCTCGCGCCGGATCGACCCCGCAATAGTCGCCGGCCCGTGTCTGTGACGCGATGCCTATAACCGATCCGGAACTCGCGGATCTGCTACGCGACGCGATCGCGTTGTGGTCGGTCGCGGCGCGCGTCGAACCGGCCGACGATGGCGCCTGCGTGCACACAGCGGATGGCGCGGTGCTGACCGTCGCGCGTGCGCCCGAAGACGCGCGGCCGACACGGTGGACGCTGATGACGCCCGAGCGCGCGGCCGCGGGAAGGCCACCGCGCGCGGCGTCCTCGATCACGGGCCTGCTGTCCGCCCTTCGCGCGGCGCTGGATGCGGCGCCTGCGCCACGTCTTCGCGTTGGCGGATGACGCCGCTTACGCTCGTCACGGGCTTTCTCGGCAGCGGCAAGACGACGCTGATCGCGAACCTGCTGCGAGATCCGGCGTTCGTTCGGACGGCCGTCATCGTCAATGAGTTCGGCGATGTCGGGATCGACCACGACCTGATTGTCGCCGGTGACGACAGCGTGGTGACACTCGCCACCGGCTGCCTCTGCTGCGCAGCGCGTGGACAGGTCGCCGAGGCGCTGCTCGATCTCGACC
>CAYSTX010000437.1:0-1821 GCA_964434035.1 uncultured Acetobacteraceae bacterium | reverse complement strand
ACGCTGCTCGATCTCGACCGGCGGCGCGAGGACGGCGCGGTCGCGTTCGATCGCGTGTTGATCGAGACGTCGGGCCTCGCCGACCCGGCGCCCGCGCTGCACACGCTGATGCTGGACCGCGCCTGTTTCACCCGCTTCGCGCCGCCACGGCTGGTCACGGTCGTCGACAGCGCGCTCGGCGCACGTGCACTGAGCCACCATGTCGAAGCGCGGCAGCAGGTGGCGTTCGCCGATCATCTGATCTTCAGCAAGTGCGACCTCGGCCCGCCTGGCGCTGATCTCGTCGCCGCCGTCGATGCGCTGAACCAGACGGCGCCGCGCACGGAGGCAGCGCACGGGCGGATTGATCCCGCGGTGATGTTCGGTATCGCCGGGACCGCGCTGCCAGCGACACCGCCGATCGCGCGCCACACCGAGGGCGTCACCACGATCACGCTCGAACGCGCAGCGCCGCTCGCCGGCGTTGCGCTGGCGCTCTGGCTCACCGCATTGGTGGAGCACGCGGGCGAGCGGCTGTGGCGGATCAAGGGGCTCGTTGACGTCGCAGAGTGGCCGGGCGGTCCGTGCATCATTCAGGGTGTGCGGCACGTGATAGCGGCGCCGACGCTGCTCGACGCGTGGCCCGGCGGCGTGCGGGCGACGCGGATCGTGCTGATCGGCGAGCGTCTGCCGCCCTGGTTCGCGCACCGGCTGCTGTCGGCGATCGAGGCGGAGGTCTCGGACGAGACCACGCGCACGGGGGCTGCTGGACACTCGACCGCGCCGTCGCAATGATGTCGATATGAGCGACATCATCGACACAGCCCCCAGCGCGCGAACCCGTGTGAAGCGTCTGCCGAAGCGGGGACGCTATGACCGCGAAACGATCGACGCGATCCTCGATGCGGGCCTGCTCTGCCACGTTGCTTACGTGATCGACGGACAGCCATACGTCACACCGACGGCGCAGTGGCGCGAGGGCGATCACGTCTATTGGCACGGGTCATCGGCGAGCCGGATGCTCCGCGCGCTCGAGACGGGCATTCCGGCCTGCCTGACCGTGAGCCTGCTCGACGGCGTCGTGCTCGCGCGATCAGGCTTCCATCACTCGATGAATTACCGGTCGGTCATGGTGCTCGGGACCGCCGAGCGCGTGCCCGACGAGGCGAAGCTTGCGGCCCTGGAAGCCTTCTCCGAGCGGATCGCGCCAGGACGCTGGCCGAAACTGCGGCCGCCGACCGCGCAGGAGGTTAAGGCGACGATGATCCTGCGCCTGCCGATCGAGGAGGCGTCGGCCAAAATCCGCACCGGCCCGCCGGGCGACGATGAGGAAGATTACGACTGGCCGGTCTGGGCGGGCGTCGTGCCGGTCCGTCTCGTCACCGGCACGCCGGAGCCGGACCCACGCGTTCTGCCGGACATCGAGCCGGGGGACGACGTCGCCGCCGTCCGGCCCGGTTAGGGGTTCGGCGCCGCCGGGTCCAAGCCCGGGGCCGGCGCGGTCGAGACCGACGTTGCACCACCCGGATTCGGCTCCGGAACCGTCATCATCGCGCCGGTCATCGGGATGAAGAACACGCCGACATCGCGTCGCGAGTGGACGCGGCCGTCGGCGTCCTTGGTATAGATGTATAGAACCTGTCCGCGCTTGAACGGCTGTCCGATCGGAATGATCATCCGCCCGCCGGGCTTGAGCTGCTTGAACAGTTCGGGCGGCGCGTACTGGGCAGCGCAGGTCACGATGATGATGTCGAACCCGCCCGCGACCTCCGGCCAGCCGAAATAGCCGTCGCCGACGCGCGTATGAACGTTGCTGTAGCCAAGCGGCGCGAAGATGTGGCT
>CAYSTX010000436.1:0-1826 GCA_964434035.1 uncultured Acetobacteraceae bacterium | reverse complement strand
TTCAGGCCAACGACGATCCCGCGCTGAAGCTCGTGATCTACACGCCGGTGTAGGGGGCTTGGTCGCGGATACGCACCGTGCGGGTGCACGGCAATAGCGCCTGCTGGCGCGCGATCACATCGTTGCAGTTGAGAATGGTTAATGCTACAATCTGTAGTGTAGGCCGTCCGCTATCAGGGAATGGCGCGCCGGTGCGGCGATCGAAGACAAGGCTAAGAGGAGCCGGATGAGACGTCGGCAATTCATTTCGCTGCTTGGCGGGGCAGCCCTGGCGCCGATGGCCGCGACGCCGCTCTTTGCTGACTCGCAGGCGAATTGTCCGGCTCCGCCCAAGCGTGACGACGGCTGGTCCGTTCCGCCTGCCAACGGAGACAACGACGTCGACCAGGCCGCGCTGTGCAGGATGGCCGATCGGCTCGAAAGCTCGCGCGCCAACATTCATGCCGTGCTGGTCGCTCGCCACGGTAGATTGGCGTTCGAGCGGTACTTCAGGGGACCCGATGAAGTCCCCAGTCGCTTCTTCGGCGTTCGGATCGCTGATATCAGCTTTGATGCCGATACACTGCATAATCTAAAATCGTGCTCAAAGAGCGTCGCGTCGCTGGTCGTCGGGATCGCGATTGACCAGGGCCTCATTCGAAGCATCGACGAACCAATCTTCAGCTTCTTCCCCGAATTGTCCGACCTGCGGTCCCCGGACAAGGATCGCATCCTGCTTTCGCACGTGCTCACGATGTCCATGGGCCTGAAGTGGGTCGAGGCAACTCCGGCGACGGGAGACGACAACGACGAGGTGCGCATGCACATGGCGCGGGATGCCTGTCGCTATGTCCTCGGCCTTCCCGTAACCGCACCGGCCGGGCAAGGCTTCTTCTATAACACAGGCGCGCTTGCGCTACTATCGGCGATCGTCCGTAAGGCCACCGGTCGTCCGCTCGATGAATTTGCACGTGCGACATTGTTCGAACCGCTCGGCATCACCGAATTCGAGTGGAGCAGGTTCAAAGGAGACAGCGATGCCGGAGGCGGATTGCGTCTGCGGCCGCGCGACATGGCGAAAATCGGCCAACTCGTCCTCGCGGGCGGTCGCTGGAACGATCGGCAAGTCGTGTCCAAAGCATGGATCGAGGCGTCGACCACCATGAAGCTCAAGGCGACCGACGGTCAGTCCTATGGATATTTGTGGTGGCTGCGGAGCTCCCGGCTCAATGGGCGCGTCGTCCAATCGATTGCCGCGCAGGGCCGAGGTGGCCAGTCGATCCGCATCGTCCCGGAGCTCGATCTCGTCGTCGCGGTGACCGCGGGTTATTATCAGGACTATAGCCCTGAAGCTTTCAAATTGCAGTTCGGCGTGTTCAGGGACGTCTTACAGGCGATCTCGCCGCCGGTCTGAACGCGAAGCGTAGTACAGCTGCATGATCCGCTCGCGATCGCAGATTTTGCTGGAGCCCTGAATTCTTGGGAGGCCAGGTCGGGCGCGGGATCCTTACATCTTGTGCGCTTTGTCTAAAGTCCTACCAGATTGGATTGCAGGTTGGTTGGCGGCCTTCGATCTCGCGCTGAAGCCGGTGATCTATATGGCGGTGTAGGGCGTGGCTCTCGTGCTTGCGAACGACCCTTCCGGCAAAACGCTACACGCTATTCCACGCATCAGGACCCTGCGTCCTACGATGGCAGGCGCGTGAATCCATCCGCGCTCCAGCCTTCGGTGCCGACGCCGTGATGCACAAAAAACAATCCGTCCGGATCGTAGCGCCGCTTGATGTCGAGCAGCCGTTGATAGTTCGGACCCCACAACGCATTCTGCCAGTCTGACTGGAAATAGT
>CAYSTX010000435.1:0-1834 GCA_964434035.1 uncultured Acetobacteraceae bacterium | reverse complement strand
GCGGCGATAGATCCGTTGAGAGAATTTAGCGAGGTGGCGCGTGAAGAGTTGCAGACGCTCCGCCCGATTTAGCTGTCACGCTCCATCGAGTGCTCGTTGACATTGTAAGCTGCCTTACCTAGATGGTATGGAGACTTACGAAAGGCCGCGTGTGCCATGGACGTCGACGAGAACCAGCAATAGGCAGGAGAAAGATCATGTTTCATATCAGGACGGCGAGCGCTTTTTCGCTGTTGGTGACGCTGCTGGCAGTGGCTTCGCCGGCACTCGCACAATCGCCGTCTCGAGCGCAGATGGCTGCAATCGGGCAGGCGTGCCGGAGCGACTTCATAAAATATTGCGTAGACGTTCCGCCGGGCGGCGGGGCCGTGCTGCGGTGCTTTGCGGAACATGCCGCCGAGACGTCACCTCCCTGCAAGAAGGCCCTGGCGCAAGCGATGCCGGCACCACCGTCGCCGCCGTTCCCGCCGGCCCCGATACCGAACGCCACCGCCGCCGCATCTCCGTCGGCCCGGCCGTCAGCGATGCCGATCGCCACGTCGGCCGCATCTCCACCGGTCCAGCCGTCGGCAGTGCAGGAAGCGGAAGCTGCGACATGGCCACATACGTTCACGCGGAACGGAACGACCGTCGTGGTTTATCAGCCGCAGGCGATCTCCTGGCCCGATCGGCAGAAGCTCACATCCCGCGCCGCGATTGCCATCACCCCGGCCGGGCAGACGAAACCGATTTTAGGCACGATCCGGCTCGCGGTGGTTACGCACGTCGATGAGGCGTCCGGTGTTATCACCCTATCCGACCCGGAGTTGCTGGAGACACAGTTCCCGTCGCTCGACACAGAGCAGGCTGCGGCGCTGGAAGCGCAGATCCGCGCCGGATTGTCGGAGGCGCAGATGCCGCACGTGCCTCTGACGAGCGTGCTGCTCAGTCTCGGGGAGTCGCCGGTCCCGTCGGTCGCGCTGAACAATGACCCGCCGACGATCTACTACGCCAGCCGCCCGGCAAGCCTGGTGGTGTTCAACGGAGAGCCGGTGCTCGCTCCGATCGGGAAGACCGGCCTTTCTGCCGCCGTCAATACGAACTGGGATGTCTTCCTCGATGATGGCGTCTGGTATTTGTTGGACGACGATACGTGGTTCTCGGCTCCCGCCGCGACCGGCCCGTACGCGCCGGTTGCGCGGGTGCCGCCCAACTTCAGCAACTTGCTCAAGGATGCGAGCTTCGCGAACGTGCGAAAAGACATCCCGGCGCCCCCGCCGAAGCCGGCGGATCGGTTGCCAACCATCTTCGTCAGCACGAAACCGGCCGAGATCATCGTCACGTCCGGCACGCCGCAGTTCGCACCGGTCCCAAAGACTGGCCTCGAGCGCGTGACCAACACGCCCTCGACGCTCTTCTTCGACCCCGCGCAAGGCCGGTTCTATCTGATGTTGTCGGGACGCTGGTTCTCGGCTTCGAGCCTCAATGGGCCATGGGAATTCGCCACCGACAAGCTACCGCCTGATTTCGCGCTGATCCCCCCTGACGATCCGGCCGGCGCCGTACTCACCTCAGTGCCCGGCACGGTGCAGGCGCAGGAAGCGGTACTCAAGGCGCAAATCCCGACCATGGCCACGCTGAAGCGCCACGCAGTCACGATCAAGGTCGTCTATGCCGGCCTGCCGAAGTTCGAGCCGATACCGGGCACGCACATCCTGTATGCGGTCAATACGGCGACGGTCGTTTTGAAGGTCGACGACAAATACTACGCTTGCGAGAACGGCGCGTGGTTCGTCGCGCTGACACCGAACGGGCCGTGGGTGTTAGCCGACAGCATCCCGCCGGTGATCAAGAC
>CAYSTX010000434.1:0-1838 GCA_964434035.1 uncultured Acetobacteraceae bacterium | reverse complement strand
GATCGAGTCGTTCGTCAGCTTCAGCACCAACGGCCAGGGCGGCATCGATGCGTCCGCGCTCGGATGGAACGGCGTGCTGGACCCGGGCGGGTCGGTGGCGGCGACGAGCCTGAAGGTCAACACGGTGTATGTGCCCCCCGGCAGCGGGGGGGCGTACACAGTGGTCCCGGATGTGGCATTCGATTCGCCCCCGCTGTCTATGACCGGGCTCAAGAGCATTGCGATCGCTGCGTCGAGCCGTTGGCATCAGAAGACACTCGACCCCAATTTCGTCGGCGAAGTCGTCATCGAGGCGCCTGCCGGCGGCACGGCCGCAAGCGGCGTCGTGACGACCGACGCGAACGGCACTCCGACATTTACTATCACCAACCCGGGCAGCGGTTTCACCGGCGCGCCTGCGACCATTCGCTTCTACAGCCAGGGCGTCTTTCTCTTCACCGCGCACCTGACCGCCAGCGACTTCGACGGCCCGCCGGCGATGACGCAGGCCGGCCAGGCTCAAGGCACCGCGGTGATGGGGCTCAAGAGCATCTCGATTGCCTCGACGAGTAGCTGGTATCACCTCGATCCCAATCTCTCGGGCAATGTGGTGATCCAATCCGCCTCGGGCGGCGCTTCGGCGACCGGAACCGTGACGACGGACGCGAACGGCGCTCCGACCTTCACCATCACCGGCGCTGGTAGCGGCTTTACGGGCGCGCCTTCCACCATCTTGTTCTATCGCGACGGCAAGCTCGTCGTCACCGGACACCTGACGAGCAGCGATTTCGCCAGTACCGTGATGACGGTCGTCGGCATCAATGTGACCAATGCCGGCGCGGGCTATACCGGCGCTGCCACCGCCAAGTTCAAAATCGGCGACACGGTGACCGGTGCGGTAACGGCGGACATGGATACGGATGTGGCGACAGGCTCTGGGGCCTTTGCCGCCGTGACGCTGCGGCAGTATGTGCAAGGCAACTGGGCCTACCACACCAACACCGAAATCGGGAACTACGGCTTCAGCGGTGCCATGGATCGTGTGGTCAAGCCGCTCGCCGGCCAGCTGGGTTCGGTGGTGCATCTGCGGCCCGGTGTCGAGCTCGTCAACCCGGATCAGAACACCAACGGCGGCAACATCACCGTCGCCAGCAATTGGAATCTGGCAGCCGGCACGGTCGGGAAGCTGAGGACCGACACGTCGACTGGTCTGAATTACTTCGACCCCAGCTCCAGCTATGTCGATTTCGTCTACCGCTACCTGGCAAATTACGGAAGCGTGGACGCTCCGAAATACAATGTCGAAGCAGGCGCGCTGACGCTCCGCGCCCTCAACAACATCAACGTGAACGCCTCGATCTCCGACGGGTTCTTCCAATTCGGGGACTATTTGAACGCAACCTATGCGGGTTCCGTCAGGACCTATCTTGCGACCTCCTCCGCACGCAGTATCGACGGTAATGCCAACCTGAACAATTACCTGCCGGCTCCAATCGCGCCGTACAAAACGACCGGAAATCCCAACGGGATCAGCGCGAGTGCGCTCGACCTCGACGAGGCGGATCTGTTCCCGCACACGCTCAATGTCTGTATCACCCATTGTGGTGTCGACTCCGCGCCGGACGGCCTGACGGCGATCACCAATCCCGGCTCGTGGTCCTATCGCCTGACGGCCGGCGCCGACTTGGGAAGCGCCAATCCGAACGCGATGCAGTCGCTCGCAAGCGTGAACGGCCGCAATGCTGGAGACGTCGTCGTGAGCGGGCACGTTGCTGCCACGACCATTGCGCGAAGCCTCAATCTCCCGACCATGGTGCGGACCGGCACCGGCAGCATCTCGATTGCGGCCGCGCGCGACG
>CAYSTX010000433.1:0-1864 GCA_964434035.1 uncultured Acetobacteraceae bacterium | reverse complement strand
GGGCGGCGGTCGGCGACGCGGCACCCAGCCGGTTCGTCGCGGTCACCGATCCCGGTTCGAAGCTGGAGGTTGAGGCGAAGCGGCTCGGCTTTGCGCATGTCCTGCACGGCGATCCGACGATCGGCGGCCGCTATTCCGTGCTGTCGAAATTCGGTCTCGTGCCGGCGGCCGCGATCGGCATCGACGTGCGCGCACTGCTCGACGCGGCGGCGCTCATGGTTCGGCGGTGCGCCGACGACGTGCCGCCGGCCGAGAACCCCGGCGTGCAGCTTGGCCTCGCACTTGGCACGGCGGCGACCGTTTCCGGCCGCAATAAGGTCACAGTCATCGCGTCGCCCGGCATCGCCGATCTCGGCGCGTGGCTCGAGCAGCTGATCGCCGAAAGCACCGGCAAGCTCGGGCGCGGCCTGATCCCAGTCGCCGGCGAACCGCTCGCGCAGCCGAGCCACTACGGCACCGACCGCGTCTTCGCGCATGTCGCGCTGGAGAACGAGGCGGACGCGGCGACAACGGCGGCGCTCGAAGCCTTGGAGGCGGCGGGGCATCCCGTTGTGCGGATCACCATCGCGCGGCCGATCGACGTCGCACAGGAGTTCTTCCGGTGGGAGATGGCGACGGCGATCGCCGGCGCTGTCATTGGCATCAATCCGTTCGATCAGCCGGACGTCGAGGCCAGCAAGGTCGCAACGCGGGCACTCACGGACGAATACGCGCGCACCGGCAAACTCCGCGCGGACCGTCCGGCGTTCGAGGGCGATGGCGTCGCCGTGTTCGCGGACGCCGAGATGACAAAGCGCCTCGGCTCACCGGCCGACTTGGTTGGTTGGCTGCGCGGCTGGGCGGGGCTGATCGGGGCGGGGGATTACGTAGCGCTGCTCGCCTACCTGACGCATGACGCGGCGCATGAGGCGCCATTGCAGCGGATGCGGCTGATGCTCCGCGACCACACGCGCGCCGCGACCTGCCTCGGCTTCGGGCCGCGCTTCCTGCACTCGACCGGGCAGGCGTACAAGGGCGGGCCGAACAGCGGTGTGTTCCTCCAGCTCACACATGAAATCACCGAGGATCTGCCAGTTCCCGGCGCGCCGTACAGCTTCGGCATCGTGCTGGCGGCACAGGCGCAGGGTGATCTGACGGTGCTCATGGAGCGCAAGCGCCGCGCGCTGCGTCTGCACTTGCGGGATGGACTTGCCGGACTTGAGACACTGCGCCGCGCCCTCGCAACCGCAATCGGGCAGAAGGAGTAACCGCGATGCAGCTTGGCGTCATCGGCCTCGGCCGGATGGGCGGCAACATTGTCCGCCGCCTGATGCGCGACGGCCATCGCTGCGTCGTCTATGACGCCAATCCGAAGGCGGCGGAGGCGCTGGCCAAAGAGGGCGCGGTCGCGGCGACGTCGCTCGAAGATCTGACGGCCAAGCTGACGGACAAGCCGCGCGCGGTCTGGGTCATGCTGCCGGCGGGCGAGATTACCGAACACGCGGTCGAACAGCTCGGCGTGCTGCTCGGCAGCGGCGACATCGTCATTGACGGCGGCAACACGTACTACAAGGACGACATCCGCCGCGCCGCCGCGCTCGACGCGCGCGGGGTGCGCTATGTCGATGTCGGCACGTCGGGCGGCGTCTGGGGACTGGAGCGCGGCTACTGCATGATGATCGGCGGCGAGGATGCGGCGGTGACGCATCTCGACCCGATCTTCCGCGCGCTCGCCCCTGGCATCGGCGACATTCCGCGCACGCCCGACCGTGAGGCTCACGACCCGCGCGCCGAGCAGGGCTACATCCATGCGGGCCCGTGCGGCGCCGGGCACTTCGTCAAGATGGTGCACAACGGCATCGAATACGGGATGATGCAGGCCTAT
>CAYSTX010000432.1:0-1871 GCA_964434035.1 uncultured Acetobacteraceae bacterium | reverse complement strand
CAGGTCAACAACGTCCTCTGCTTCCCGTTCATCTTCCGCGGCGCGCTCGACGTCGGCGCGACCACGATCAATCTCGAAAGGTCGGTCGCGGCAGTTGAGGCGATTGCCGAACTCGCGCGGGTGGAAGCGAGCGAGGTCGTCGCACTGGCCTATGGTGGCGCCGCGCCGGTGTTCGGCCCGGACTACATCATCCCGAAACCGTTCGACCCGCGCCTCATCCTACAAATTGCGCCCGCCGTCGCCCGGGCAGCGATGGAAAGCGGCGTCGCGCGACGTCCGATCGAGGATTTCGACGCGTATCGGCGCGACCTGGAGCGTTTCGTCTATCGCTCGGGGCAGCTCATGCGCCCCGTCTTCGAAATCGCCCGAAAGGCCCCGCAGCGGATCGTCTATGCCGAGGGCGAGGACGAGCGCGTGCTGCGCGCAGTGCAGACGCTGGTCGATGATGGCATCGCGCACCCGATCCTGATTGGCCGCCGGGACGCAATCGCGACGCGCGCGCGGGAGATGGGTTTGCGCATGGCCATCGGCGACGCCGTGCGCGTGCTCGATCCGGCAAACGACCGAGACGTGTTCGACCCGCTGGTTGCCGAATACCAGCGACTCGCCGGCCGGCGTGGCACGCCGCCCGACTCCGCCGCACGATGCTTGGCGCGGCGCGGATCGGTTGCGGCCGCAATGCTGCTGCACGCGGGCATCGCCGACGCGGCGATCTGCGGCGGCACCGGGGATTGGTGGACGCAGGTGCAGGACGTGTTGCCGATCATTCCGCGCGACAAGTCCGCCTGTCGCGTTTATGCACTCTCCTGTCTCATCCTGCAGACCGGCGTGCTGTTCATCTGCGACACACACATGGTCGTCGATCCGAACGCCGAGCAAATCGCCGAGATGACGCTGCTCGCGGCCGAAGCGGTCGCGGCATTTGGCATCAAGCCGAAGGCGGCGCTGTTGTCGCATTCGAGCTTCGGCGCGTCGGCGTCGGAAAGTGCACGCAAGATGCGGACCGCCCTCGGACTGATCCGTGCACGCGCGCCGACACTTGAGATCGACGGCGAGATGCATGCCGACGCCGCACTCATCGAGACGATCCGTGACCGGGTCGTGCCGGACAGCCATCTATCGGGCAGCGCCAATCTGCTTGTGATGCCGAACCTCGATAGCGCGCACATTGCGTTCGCGCTGCTGAAGGCGGCGGCTGAAGGCCTGCCGATCGGGCCTATGTTGCTCGGCATGAGTAAGCCGATCCACGTGCTTCCCTCCAGCGTCACCGCGCGCGGCATCATCAACGTCAGCGCGCTCTCGGTGCTGCGGGCGCAAGAGAAGGCGCGCGCGCAGGAGCTCGAGTCCGTGTGATGCTGCCGCTGCTACTCGGGTTCGCCGTTCTGTTCGTTCTGCTTGGCGGCGGACGGTGGATCGCGCGGATGCGGCCGGCCGATTTGCGGGCGATGCTCGGGCCGGCGCTCGGCATCGTCGGCGTCGTGTTGACCGTGCTGCTGCTCGTCACGGGGCGCGGCCCGGTCGCGTTCGCGGCGCTCGCAATGTTCGGCCCCTCGCTCTGGCAGGCGTGGCAGCGCCGGCACGCCAGCAATGCATCCGAGAGCGTGCCGCCCGGCGCGCGCGGCGGCGGTGGCGGCCGACCCGGCAACTTTGGTCCCATGACTCGCGATGAAGCCTTCGCGGTGCTGGGCCTTCGCCCGGGCGCGTCGGAGGAGGACATTCGCGCCGCACATCGTCGGCTGATGCGTACTGCGCACCCCGATACCGGCGGCTCGGACTGGGTTGCCGCGCGGATCAATCAGGCGCGCGATATCCTTATCGGTGCCTGACCACCGCTTGTTTCCGCCGTGCAAACGTGGTCGGTTCACAACCAA
>CAYSTX010000431.1:0-1872 GCA_964434035.1 uncultured Acetobacteraceae bacterium | reverse complement strand
CGTATTCGAGCAGGCCGGATGCGGCCTTCGCCGCCGTGAAGCGCCGCATGATGGGCTCGGCGAGGGCGAGCATCGCGAGGCTCGCCCTCATCAGCCAGAGCGCGCGGCGTTGATCCTCAACGGCGCAAATGCGGTCAGCCTCGACAAGTAGTGCGGACGCATGTTCCGCCACGTCCTTGCTCGCGAGTGTCGAGGCCGCTTTCGGGTTGCAGTCCTTCTTCAGGAAGCACGCGGTCCAGGCGGGCCAGTTGGCGGCGCGGTCGGACGCATCGAGTGCCAGCCAATCGAGCATGATCGTCGCGTTCGTCCTGCATGTCGCCGCGCCGCGCGCCGCCGCCGCAAGCGCGGCCGCCCGAACGGACGTGTCGTCAAAGCGGACCGCGTGCGCGACAATCGTCGCGTCGTCCGTCGCCGCCGGATCGAGGCCGAGTGCCGTCCGGTATGCCGCCTCCCGCGCGGCCGGGCTGAGTGCCAGAACGGGCGCGAGCGCTGCCTGTTTCTCGCGCAACGAATTGATGAGGGAGGCGAAATCCGGGGCGGTCAGCAGCGATGACATCACGCTGACCGCGTCCGGCATCGAGACGGTCGCCACATCCAGTGCCTGCTCGCGCGCGGCTGCGAGCGTCGTCGCGGCGTCGCGTTCCTCCATCAGTCGGAAGCGCGGCGACAGCGATGCTTCCAGCGGAAACCGTCGCAGCAGGGCCTGACAGAATCCATGGATCGTGTCGATCCGCATACCGCCCGGCAGGTCGAGCACGCGCGCGAACAGGGCGCGCGCCCGCGTCCGCAACTCGGCGCTCGGCACCGCATCGAGGTCGAGCAGGCGCGCGTCCAATGCCGTGTCATCCAGCGTGACCCATTCGCCCAGCCGGCCGCGCAGCCGCACGGCCATTTCGGCCGCACCCGCGCGGGTGAACGTGAGACAGAGGATGCGCCCGGGATCGGCGCCGTCGAGCATCAGCCGCAACAGCCGATCGACCAGCAACTTCGTCTTGCCTGACCCGGCCGAGGCGGCGACGAAGGCCGAGACGGACGGATCGGACGCGGCGCGCTGCACCGCGGTCGCGCGCTCGGCCGGCGTCATGCGTCGTCCTCCGAATCGTCGGGCTTGTCCGCTAAGTCATCGCGCCCGCCGATCCGCTCCCATTCGGCGACCCGTGCAAGTTGCCGATAGTCGGAGTAGCGGACCTGGCGGGTCGGGTCCGGCTGCGCGAGGTAGGGCTTATCCGGGTTGTCGTATGTTTCGATCAGATTGATGAGGCCGGTTTTGGCGATCGCGATGGCGTCGGCGACCGTGCCGTCCTTGCCATCCGTGATCGGGCGAATGTCGAGGCCCTTACTGCCGGTGCCGGATAGGCGCCAGTAGATCAGTTCGGCCGTCTCGCCCGAAAGACCCGGGAACGCGCCCGCCGCCGCCATGCACGCTTCGAGCGTGAGCTGCGGCGCATGGCCGGCGCGAACCTTCTTTGCGGATGGAACCGTTCCGGTTTTGTAGTCGTGGATCACGAGCCGCCCTTCAGCGGCAACGTCGATCCGGTCGGCCCGGCCGCGCAGCGTGAACGGACCGGCGGGCCCGGACAACTCCCACGCGCCGGTCAGTTCCGTCATGACACGTGGCGGCGGTTCGGAGAGACGCCGCACGGTCTCCACCCCCGCTACGAAATCGGCGATGCGGGCGAGGCGCGGGCGCCACCACGCGGCAATGCCGGGGCGCACCGGTGTCGCGTCGAGCGTCGCCGATAGCGCCCGCTCGATCCGCGCCGCCGCATCGTGCGGCCATGCGCCTCCCGTTTCGGTCCAGAACCGATGCAGCCCGTCATGAACGATCGTGCCGAACAGCATCGCGTCCGCGTCCGCGTCGAGTGGGTCGAG
>CAYSTX010000430.1:0-1892 GCA_964434035.1 uncultured Acetobacteraceae bacterium | reverse complement strand
CAATCTCGCCGATCCTTGCCTCGCCAAACTGGTCGATGTTCCGACGACGGCGTGGACGGCCTGTGCGACCGGGCTCGTAACCGCCAAGAAGCCGTCCGCCGGCTGATCCGTCGCGCCGCGGCGTTCCTATACGGAACGTTTTGCCCTGGCCGGCATTTACTGCGCAGGCTGTGGCATTTAACATGGGCGGCTCGCGATGAACCGGACTCGGAAAACGCGTCGGCGGCTGCGTCCCGGCAGGGCCTTGTGGAAGTTGGCGCTCGCCGCCTCGGTCATCGCGACTGGAGCCCTCGCGCAAAACACTACCGGCGGCGGTAACCGCATCGGCGGCGCCGGCCCCACCCCGGACCGCAGCCCCGCGGCGCGCGGCGCTGGCTGATGATCGGGGGCTGGGCCATGGACGACCTCGAGCAGCGCATCCGCGAGCGCGCCTACCGGATCTGGCTCGAAGAGGGGCGGCCGGAGGGTCGCGCGAAGGCGCACTGGGATATGGCGCGCGACCTCCTCGCCATCGAGGCGAATCAAAGGGACACCACCAAGCCCAATCCCGCCAGCCCCAGCGTCGGCGGTGCGTTCCAGCGGCCGGTCGAGCCGCTCGAGGCGGCCGAGAATCAAGGCGAGTTTCCGACCCAGACCGGCCAGGGCGAAGAGCAAGCATCTCCAAAAAAGCGCCGGCGACGGCGCCGCTCGTGAGCGGCTCTAGCGGCCCTTCTTCTTCAGAGCGGCGACCCGCGCGCGTATCTCGGCCAGCCGGCGCTGCTCGGCATCCTTCCGCAGCTTGTCCTCGCGCTGCGTGGCCAGCATGCGCCATGTCTCGGCCATATCCGCGATCATCCGCCGCTGTTCCGGTGACGTGGCCTTCACAGCCAGCGCATCGCATTCCTCGGCATGCCGTCGATATTCGTGGACCGTCTTCATCCCAACCCGACTACGAACCCGATTGCGTCGCTACCGTACTTCGCGACGCCATGCGGTCGCCGCGTCGTCAAAATTCACAAATTGAGCGCCCGCGCAATCCGTAGAAACCCCGATTATGGCGTTTAGGTGTTTTCCGGCGCGGGCTTCAGGGTTTTCCCGCAGTGTTGGTGCCGGGCAAGACAGTCTTGGTGCCGGACAAGACGTCACCCGCACGTCACGTGTCGTCGTCCAGCATGCCGCGAATCTTCGCGGCGAGTGCTGCGTAGGTGAACGGCTTTGCCAGCATCTCGACACCGGGGGCGTGTGCTCGACGCCGATGCGGCCCGCCGGCAAATGGGTGGTGCCGAATGGGTGTGCCGTGCCTCCTTGAATGGTGTGCGGAAGTGATTAAGGATGATTGCGGGGCAGGGCGATATCGAAGTAACCGGAGCAATCCGCGATGGCGAAGGAGCTGCCCAGCTCTCACGAACTGCATGCCGAGGCCCGCCACCGCGAGACGGCGCGGCGTGACACCGACGCCGACGCGCCCAAACCGCACCTGATGGTCGCCGCTGGGTCGACAAGCTTGCCGCGCAGATCGCGGCCGACATGAGGACGCGATCTCTGGCGCTAGGCGACGCCGCGTGAAGCACGCAACCCGCGGTGCGGTCGGTCGCTTCTCGGTCGCCGACGAGCAGTTCCGGCTGCTGGTGGATGGTGTAGTCTACTACGCCATCTTCATGCTCGATCCCGATGGCATCGTCATCAGCTGGAACCGCGGCGCCCAGCGCATCAAGGGCTATAGGCGGGACGAGATCATCGGCCATCACTTCTCCGTCTTCTACACCGCCGAGGCGAAGGCCGCGGGCGAGCCGGATGAGAACCTCGCCGCGACGCGCCGCAGCGGGCGCGTCGCGTGCGAGGGCTGGCGCCTGCGCAAGGACGGCAGCCGCTTTTGGGCGAACGTCGTGATCGATGCGATCCACGATGACGAC
>CAYSTX010000429.1:0-1901 GCA_964434035.1 uncultured Acetobacteraceae bacterium | reverse complement strand
GACCCGTCCGGCAAGGACGAGGCGCGCCGCTTGCTCACCGACGAGGAGATCGCGCGCAACATCGCCGGCATCAAGTCGGCGTTCGACAAGTTCCTGACGTTCGGCGACGGCCCGACCGACGCGATCATGGCGAACAACGCCGAGTGGCTCGACGAGCTGCGCTACATCCCGTTCCTGCGCGAGATCGGCCGCCACTTCTCGGTGAACCGCATGCTGACGATGGAGTCCGTCAAGCTGCGCCTCGACCGCGAGCAGCCGCTGTCGTTCCTCGAGTTCAACTACATGGTCCTGCAGTCCTACGATTTCGTCGAGCTCACGAAGCGCTACGGCTGCGCGCTGCAAATGGGCGGATCCGACCAGTGGGGCAACATCGTCATGGGGGTCGAGCTCGGCCGCCGCGTCGCCGACCGGGCGCTGTTCGGGCTCACCACGCCGCTGATCACCACAGCCTCGGGCGCCAAGATGGGCAAGACCGCGCAGGGCGCGGTGTGGCTGAACGCCGACCGGCTGAGCCCGTACGACTACTGGCAGTTCTGGCGCAACACCGAGGACGAAGACGTCGGCCGGTTCCTGCGCCTGTTCACCGAGCTGCCGCTCGATGAGATCGCGCGCCTCGAAAAGCTGAAGGACGCCGACATCAACGAAGCCAAGAAGATCCTGGCGACCGAAGCGACGCGGCTGTGCCATGGCGCCGCGGCAGCGGAAGCGGCGGCCGACACGGCGCGGCGCACCTTCGAACAGGGTGCGGCCTCGAGCGGGCTGCCGACGGTCGACGTCGCACGCGCCGAGCTCGAGAAGGGCATTCCCGCCTATGAGCTGTTTCGCCGCGCCGGACTTGCGGCGAGCAACGGCGAGGCGCGGCGGCTGGCCGCACAGGGCGGCCTCAGCGTCAACGATCAGGTCGTCCAAGACCCGGCGGCCGCGATCACCGTCGGGAACATCGGCGGGGACGGCACCATCAAGCTCTCCCGCGGAAAAAAGCGCCACGCGCTCGTCAAGGCGGTGTAGCCGGGTCGGTGGCTGCCGCGGGCGGCTGCGGCTGCTGACGCTCGATCACCCTCTCCGATTCCGGGGTGGCATCGGTCGCCGACCTTCCGGACAGCACGCCGAAGAGGTTGCGCAGGAATCCGGGCGCCAGAGTCGCGAGCGGATTGACGGACACCTTCGGCTCGCTCAGCGACCCGCTCAAGTGGTACGTCGCGGCGAACAGACCGCCGCCCCCGCCGGTCAGCAGGTCGCCGATGAGCGGGATCTTTCCGGGCAGGCTGTTGATCGCGTTGGCCGGCACGATCGTGCCGCTGAGCTCGATGGTGTCCGCGTCGATGTCGATCATGCCGCTCGCCGTGACGCCGAGCGCCGATCCGGCGCTGTGCGCGTCGCTGATCTCGATGCGCGAGCCGAAATACGCAAAATCGGCATCGAGCTGCGCGAACCGGATGCCGCGGCCGGTCAGCGTATCGAGGACGCCGGTCAACAGCGCGACGCTGAGCACGCGCGCGAGAATGGGCGCGCGCAGGGCGCGGTACGAGGTCATATGCAGATGTCCGACCACCGGCTTGCCGGCACGCGCTTGGTCGGTGGCACCATGAACCACGAGACGTCCGCCGATGACGTTGGGCGTGACGCCCACGTCTTTCAAGAACGCACCGGCGTCCTCGACGACCGCGTCGAGGGTCTGCCGGCCGCCCTCGAACATCTGCAGCGCCACGGTCGCCGCTCGGGGCCGGTTCGACTCGTCGATCGTCTGCGACGTCAGGTCCGCGCGGTCCCAGCGCTCGCGACCGCGGCGGCCGCGAAACCGGAAATGCGCGAGCCAGCGATCGCGGTCGAAGTAAAGCCGGTCGACCTGGATGTCGAGCGCCAGCGGCGGCCGGTTCGGACCCGCCGGCGTCGTGTCGCTC
>CAYSTX010000428.1:0-1923 GCA_964434035.1 uncultured Acetobacteraceae bacterium | reverse complement strand
CGTATCTGCTCGTCGGGATGGGGCAGATGCTCGTGTGCCTGGTGTTCGGCGAAATAGTCTCGCAGTTCCCCATCTCCGGGGGCATTTACCCCTGGGCGCGGCGCCTGTTCGGCAAGCGGTGGGCGTGGATGGCCGGCTGGGTGTACGGCTGGGCGCTGTTCGTCACGCTTGCGGCGATCGCCACCGGCGCGGCGCCGTTCATAGCGCAGCTCTTTGCGTTCGACGGCACGCCGGTGCAGCTCACCGTGATCGCGCTCGTGTTGATCGTGATCACGACGGCCCTCAATCTGAGCGGCACGCGCCTGCTCGCGCGTATGGCGATGTTTGGATTCGTGTGCGAGCTGATCGGCGCCATCGTGGTTGGCAGCTATCTGCTGATATTCGCGCGGCATCAGCCACTTGGCTCACTGGTGGATCCGGCAAGCCTGCACATCGAAGGGGGTTATCTGCCGGCGTTCCTCGCTTCGGCGCTCGGCGCGATGTTCTGCTATTACGGTTTCGAAGCCTGCGGCGATGTGGCGGAAGAGACCCCCGATGCGAGCCGAACGATTCCGAAGTCGATGCGTCTCACGATTTATGTCGGCGGTGTGGCCGCCCTGTGGGTCTGCCTCGGTCTCGTCCTTGCCGTTCCGGATGTCACTGCCGTTCTGTCCGGGAAAGACAAGGATCCGGTCGTGACGATCCTCCGCACCGCAATGGGGGATACCGGCCTGCGGCTCGTGATCGCAGTCGTGACCGTATCTTTCATTTCCGCACTGCTGAGCCTTCAGGCGGCAGCGAGTCGTCTGCTGTTCGCCTACGCCCGCGATGAGATGATCGTGGCAAGCGAGCACCTGCGACACCTCTCCCCCGGGCGACATGTGCCGGCCAAGGCGTTGCTGGTCTCCGGAGCCGTGCCTGCATTGATCGCCATCTCGGCACTGTGGCTGCAAAACGCCATTGCGACCATCATCAGTTTTGCCTCAGTCGGAATTTACATAGCGTTCCAGATGATCGTGATCGCGGCGCTCGTGGCCCGCAGCCGCGGGTGGCGCCCGGAAGGCTCGTTCACGCTCGGCGCATGGGGCTGGCCGGTCAATGTTGCAGCCCTCGTCTACGGTCTCTCTGCGATAGCCAACATGGCGTGGCCGCGCAGCCCGCACGACCCCTGGTTCAGCAACTACGGAGTGATCGTCACATCGCTGGCCGTAGTCGCGCTCGGACTCGCATATATGGTGCTCGGTCGGCCGTACGACAAAGGGCACGCTCCGGCGGGTGACGCGCATAGCCTTCGGCCGACCTATGGCGAGCCGATCAGTGACTGAGACCGTCTCCGCCTCGGTTCGGTCTATGCCGGTAATGAGTGACGCTGCTGATCGACAAGCATGCGGTCCACTTCGATACCGCCCTTCGTGACCAGGTGGTGGCGCGCTACCAGACGCTCGGTCTCCCGACCTATTGGGCGGGTATCAACGCGCAGTTGTCGACACGGATCGGAAGCGATGGTGCTGTCGAATCGGTGCAGCTGAGCTATCCCACCTCAACCGAGCAACAATATCTGGGCTACGGTGAGATGTTCGATGGCTCGCTGCGCACCCCTCACCAGCGCGAGTCGACCTTGAGCCCCGCCAGCCATCAGCCCATCCATGCCAGTCGACCGTGAGCCCGCTGCTGCCTAACGATCGACTTGAGCCATCTGCTGCGCGCCATAGCGCGGTCCGGCGACCTTCTCTGCGGTGAGAGCTGAGTCGAGATCGACCATTTCTGCCGCGCTGAGCGACACGTTAACCGCACCGACGTTCTCCTCCAGGTGGCGCCGGCTCGTCGTGCCAGGAATCGGTACGATGTCCGGGCCCTTGTGCAGGAGCCAGGCGAGCGCGATCTGTCCCGCCGTCACGCCCTTGCGCGCGGCCAGTTCGCGCACCGCGGTGGCGCCTCGCATGT
>CAYSTX010000427.1:220-1986 GCA_964434035.1 uncultured Acetobacteraceae bacterium | reverse complement strand
CCCGGCGCGCGCCTTGCGATACAGGCCCTTGGGGTCGCGGGCTTCGCAGATCTCGACCGGCGTGTCGACGAAGATCTCGAAGAAGTCGATGTCGCCCGCGATCTCGCGCGCCATATTTCGCTCGCGCACGAACGGCGAGATCAGCGACACCAGCACGATCAGGCCCGCATCGGCCATCAGCCGCGCCACCTCGGCACCCCGCCGGATGTTCTCGACGCGGTCGGCGGCGGTGAACCCGAGGTCGCGATTCAACCCATGCCGAACGTTGTCGCCGTCGATGATGTAGCAGTGGCGCCCGGTGGCCGTGAGGTTGCGTTCGACGAGGGTCGCGATCGTCGACTTGCCGGCGCCCGACAACCCCGTGAACCACAAGATGGCCGGCTTGTGCCCCATGAGCGCCGCCCGGCGCTCGCGGCCGACCTCGAACTCCTGCCAGGTCAGGTTCTCGCCGCGGCGCAGCGAGTGCTCGATCAGCCCGGCGCCGGCGGTGCGGTGGGTCATGCGGTCGACGAGGATGAAGCCGCCGAGGTCGCGGTTGTCGCTGTAAGGATCGAAAGCCACCGGGCGGTCGACCGCCACCTTGACCACCGCGACGTCGTTCAGCCCGACGCTTTTGGCCGGCCGCTCCTCGAGCGTGTCGATGTCGACCGCGTGATGGATTTCCGTCACCGACGCATTGACGAGGTTGGTCCCGAGACGAAGCGTATACGTGCGTCCGTGATAGAGCGGCTCGTCGTCCATCCACACAAGCTTGGCCGCGAACTGGTCGGAGACGGTGGGGGCGTTCGCGGGGGCGGCCAGGACATCGCCACGCGACACGTCGGTCTCGTCGGCCAGACAGAGCGCGACTGATTGGCCGGTCCGCGCGACTGCGATGTCACCGTCGAATGTGGCCAACCGCGCGACGCGGCTGCGGCGGCCGGACGGCCTGACCACGATCTCGTCGCCGACCGCGATCTCGCCGCCGCTGACCAACCCGGCATAGCCGCGGAAGTCCGACGGACCGCGGATCACGTGTTGAACCGGCATGCGGAAGGGGCCGCGCGCTTCCGGCACCAATTCGGCCCCCTCGAGCGCTTCGAGGAACGTCGGCCCGCTGTACCAGGCCATCTGGGCGCTGCGGCGGCACACATTGTCGCCGTTGAGGCCGGACAGAGGAATCGCGACCGGCGCCGTCATACCCGCTTTCGCCGAGAAACCCGAGAACGCGTCCACAATGTCGCGGAACCGCGGCTCGGAACAGTCGACAAGGTCCATTTTGTTCACCGCCAGGATGACCTGGCGGATTCCCATCAGCCCGGCAATGACGGCGTGCCGGCGCGTCTGGCGCAGCAGCCCCTTGCGCGCATCGACCAGAAGCACCGCGAGATCGGCGCGCGAGGCGCCGGTCACCATGTTGCGCGTGTACTGCTCGTGTCCCGGCGCGTCGGCGACAATGAAGCGGCGGCGCGCCGTCTCGAAGAACCGGTAGGCGACGTCGATCGTGATGTTCTGCTCGCGCTCGGCCATCAGGCCGTCGACCAGCAGCGACAGATCCACGCCCTCCGGACCGACGATGCGGTTGCGGCTGTCGTTGCGCAGCTGCGCCAGCTGATCCTCGGCCACGACGCCGCAATCGAACAGCAGGCGGCCGATCAACGTGCTCTTGCCGTCGTCGACGCTTCCCGCTGTCGCCAAACGGATGACGTCAGCCATTCAAAAGTACCCCTGGCGCTACAATCGTAGCGACGGAAACAGCACCTTATTGAAGCTGCCGGCGAAAATCA
>CAYSTX010000427.1:0-210 GCA_964434035.1 uncultured Acetobacteraceae bacterium | reverse complement strand
GTCGAGCGTGATGTTCTGCTCGCGCGCGGCCATCAGGCCGTCGCCGAGCAGCGACAGGTCTACGCCCTCGGGGCCGACGATGCGGTTTCGACTGTCGACGCGGAGCTGCGCCACCTGATCGTCCGAGACCACGCCGGAATCGAACAGCAACCGGCCGATCAACGTGCTCTTGCCATCGTCGACGCTTCCGCATGTGACAAAGCGGAGCAG
>CAYSTX010000426.1:0-2006 GCA_964434035.1 uncultured Acetobacteraceae bacterium | reverse complement strand
GGCACGGCTCGAACTACAGCGGGCACTTCCCGAACCCAGTGTCCGCTCGCGACGTCCTGCGCGTCGACGAGTCGCTGCGCGGCTTCATCAACGGGATCTTGGTCTCCTACTACTCGATCAACGAGCGCGTGGCGGGCGCGTGCACCAAGCTCGCGCCGCCCACCGGCACCGTCCGGATCGTGCATCACAAGCATCTCCTGCGCGAGTTCCTGCGCCACGGCCTCGCGGCGGTCGTCACCGACGACGAGGCGGGCACCGTCACAGAGAACCTCTACCTCGACAATGGTGCGCGCCTCCCGGCGATGGCAACACGGGCTCGCGGCGCCAAGCGGCCGCGGCCGACACTGATCGGCCGCGCCAAGGTGACAGTCGGCAAGCCGGGCGGACTCTCCGTGATCGTGCGCCCAACGGCGGCCGGCAAGCGTCTCAAGGGCCAGCGGCGACCCGTCAAGTCGCTGCTCGTCACGACGCTTCGCAACAGCGTCGGCGGCTTGCGCACGCTCGCGGCCAAGCACGTGACGCTCAAGCCGTAGCGGCGTGGGCGCGGGCCCCCGAGCGTTCCTCGCGCGGGCTGCGCGCTGGGGTGGGCTGGCCGCGGTCCTCGCCCTGGTCCTGTTCAGCGCCGCGACAAGCCTCGAGGCCCGCGGGCAGTCCTCGGCGGCGCCCGATGTTGCGCCCGTGCCTTCGCCGGATGTGGCGCCTGTGCCGTCGCCGTTCGGCCCTGAGGGGCCGCCGATGCCGGCCGATGGTGAGCTGCCGCCGCCAGGGCCGGATCTCTCTCACCCCACTCCTGCGGCGATCGCACGGGCACAGGATCGGGCGCTGCTCGCCGGCGGCCATTCGCGCCTCACGCGCGCGATCTCCGACACCGAGTTGCTGCGCAACGCCAACCCGGCCATCCGCGCGTTCGCGCTCTCCCGCGTGCGTGCGACCGGGTCGACCGTCGTCAGGATCATGGTCAACTGGTCGCGGGTGGCGCGCGCGACAAGCGGCTCGGCGTTCGCCGCGCCGGACCCCTCCGATCGGCATTACGACTTCGCCTCGATCGACGCGGCCGTGCGTGACGCCGCGTCAGCCGGACTCGCGCCGCTGCTGGTGGTCGCCCATGCGCCTGCGTTCGCCGAGCAGCAGCCGCGGTGGCCGTACGCTCTGCGCGGTACCTGGATTCCCGATCCGGCGGCGCTCGCGGCCTTCGCGACCGCGCTGGCAACCCGCTACGGCGGGTCGTTTCCGGACCCGTTGCGCGACGGGCGGAGACTGCCGCGCGTGCGCTACTTCCAGGCGTGGAACGAGCCCAACCTGCCGCGGTACCTGTCGCCGCAATGGACGGTGCGGGCGGGACGATGGGTGCCGTTCGCGCCGGCGCATTACCGCGCGATGCTCAACGCGTTCTACGCCGGGGTCAAGGCGGTCCGGACCGACGACGTCGTGGTAGCCGCCGGTCTCGCGCCGGTCGGTGAGCCCAGCGACGGCCTCGGGCGCATGACTCCGATGCGGTTCCTGCACGAGTTGCTCTGCTTGCGCCCTCCGCCGGACACAGCGGCGCTCGGTTGCGGCGACGCACCACGCTTCGATGTCCTCGCGTTTCACCCCCTTTCGATTGGGAATCCGGACGTGCCCGCCGCGTCCTCGCTCGACGTCGCGGTCGCCGACATGGCGAAGGTGACAGGCGCACTCGCGGCTGCCGAGCAAGCGCGCACCGCGCTCCCGGTGGGTCGAAAACCGTTGTGGGTGACCGAGCTGAACTGGCAGAGCCGGCCGCCAAGCGCAACCGGCGTCCCGACGCGGCTGCAGGCGCACTGGATCTCTCGCGCGCTGCACCGGCTATCTGCGGCCGGGGTCGATCTGGTCGCGTGGCAGTTTCTCGAGGATCCGGACCTGCGCCTGCGCGAGCCCGAGGGCTTGATCGAAGCCGAGCAGCGGCCCGCCGGTCTGTACTTACGCGGGCGCGCCGGCCTCGCCTCCGACCGCGCGAAGCCTTTCCTGCGCGGCTTCCGCTTCCCGTT
>CAYSTX010000425.1:0-2036 GCA_964434035.1 uncultured Acetobacteraceae bacterium | reverse complement strand
GTGCACGGCCAGTGGGCGGGGCTCGGCTACTACGCCCGCGCCCGCAACCTGCACGCCTGCGCGCAGGCCGTCGCGGCTTGCGGCGGGGCGTTTCCGGACACGCTCGACGGGCTGCGGGCGTTACCGGGGATTGGCGAATACACGGCCGCCGCGGTCGGCGCGATCGCCTTCGGCCTGGCGGTCGTGCCGGTGGACGGTAATGTCGAGCGAGTGACGGCGCGGCTGTTCGCGATCGAGATGCCGTTGCCGGCGGCCAAGCCGGCGCTCCGGGCGGCGGCGGCAAGGCTCGGCGCCGACCCGGACGCGGCTTCCCGGCCGTCTGATTTCGCGCAGGCCCTGTTCGACCTCGGCGCCACGCTCTGCACACCGGCCGCGCCCGCCTGCGGGCTCTGCCCGTGGGTCGCCGCCTGCGCAGGCCGCATAGCGGGGATCGCCGCCGATTTGCCGGCGCGAGCCGAGCGGGCGGCGCGGCCGGTGCGGCATGGCGTCGCGTTCTGGCTCGAGGATTCGTCAGCCCGCGTCCTGCTCCGCACGCGCCCGCCGACGGGCCTGCTTGGCGGGATGACGGAGTTTCCCGGCACGCCCTGGCGCGCCGAGCCATGGACGGACGCAGAGGCGGTCACGGCGCACGCGCCGATGCCGGGCGTCGCGTGGCGGCGGGCGGGCGAGGTGATGCACGTGTTCACGCATTTCGCGCTGAGGCTCACCGTTCTGGCCGGCGTCGAGCCGACGGTGACGGCGAACGGGTTCCTTTCGCCGATCGACGCGCTCGCCGAGCAGGCGTTGCCGTCCGTCATGCGGAAATGCGCGGCCATCGCACGAAAGCTGCCGGCGCGCGGCCGATCATCTACGCGATGATTTCAAGCGGCCCTATGCCCAGCCAAGCTCCTTGAGCGCGTGTCCCGCGTTCCAGATCTTCGTCATATGCACGATTTTATCGCCGGCGAACTGCATGACGTACACGTAGTCGGAGCGCGTCGTGCGCCCGGTCGGCGGGCACGGGCCGCCTGCGAGATGCGTGCCGATGAAGACGCCGTAGGCGCAGACGTTCTGACGCTCGGGATCGGTCGCGAATGATTTCAGCTCGTAGCGCCCGTCGGTCAGCACGGTCATCAGCGCCTTCATCCAGTCCGCGTATTGCTGAAGGGTCGTCACGTCCTTCAGCGGTTCGGCCTGTGCCGCGAACGTCGCGTCCGGCGTGCAGTAGGCGCGGCATGCGTCCCAACCTTTGCCCGCCTCGCAGTCCTTGAAAAACGACATCGCCACGTCTGCCATCGACGGCATGGTCGTGCTCCCTGAACGGGTTACCTGACGCGACCATACCGCAATCACCACGAAGTGCGCCGACGATTTGCGCCGGCGGGCCGGGCGGGGCAGGGTCCGCTTATCCACCGCCAAGGAGCCGACGCACATGAAAACCCGCGCCGCCGTCGCCCGCGCCGCAAGCGCGCCGCTCAGTCTTGAGACGATCGACCTCGAAGGCCCGCGCGCCGGCGAGGTGCTGGTCGAGATCAAGGCGACCGGCATTTGCCACACCGACGAATTCACACTGTCGGGCGCCGATCCGGAGGGGCTGTTTCCCTCGATTCTTGGGCACGAGGGCGCTGGCGTCGTGGCGGAAGTTGGAGCCGGCGTCACGTCGCTGAAGCCCGGCGATCACGTCATCCCGCTCTACACGCCGGAATGCCGTCAGTGCGAATATTGCCTCAGTCGCAAGACCAATCTGTGTCAGGCGATCCGCACGACGCAGGGCCGCGGCGAGATGCCGGACGGTACCAGCCGTTTTTCCTGCGACGGTGAGACGATCCACCATTACATGGGCACGTCGACTTTTTCGAATTTCACCGTCGTTCCGGAGATCGCGCTCGCGAAAATTCGTGAGGACGCGCCGTTCGAGAAGGTTTGCTACATCGGCTGCGGCGTCACCACCGGCATCGGCGCGGTGATCAACACGGCGAAGGTGGAGCCGGGCGCGCGCGTCGTCGTCTTCGGGCTTGGCGGCATCGGGCTCAATGTCGTGCAGGGTGCGCGCATGG
>CAYSTX010000424.1:0-2063 GCA_964434035.1 uncultured Acetobacteraceae bacterium | reverse complement strand
GGCGGCGGGCGCCGACGTCATGCTCAACGGCTTCGGCCCGCCGGACGAGATCGAGCGGATCCGGGCCAGCGTCGCGTCGGACCACGGCGTCCGCGCCGCGTTCTCGGGCGCCGACATCAGCAAGCCGGCCGACATCGCCGGCATGATCGCGGATTGCGCGAAGACGCTCGGCGGCCCGGATATCCTGGTCAACAACGCCGGCATTCAGTTCACCGCGCCGGTCGAGGAGTTCCCGGACGAGCAGTGGGACCGCGTCATCGCGATCAACCTGTCCGGCGTCTTTCACGGCATGAAGGCGGCGATCCCGGGGATGAAGGCGCGCGGCTGGGGGCGCATCATCAACATCGCCTCGGCGCACGGCCTGGTCGCGAGCGCGCAGAAGGTCGCCTATGTCGCGGCCAAGCACGGGGTCCTCGGCATGACGAAGGTCGCCGCGATCGAGCTCGCGAACGCCGGCGTCACCGTCAACGCGATCTGCCCCGGCTGGGTGCTGACGCCGCTGGTGGAGAAGCAGCTGGCAGACCGCGCGAAGGCGTCGGGCGAGAGCATCGACAAGGTGAAGCACGAGTTGCTGTCGGAGAAGCAGCCGATGGACCGTTTCTCGACGCCCGAGGAGATCGGCGCGCTCGCCGTGTTCCTCTGCTCGGACGGCGCGGCGACGATGACGGGCGCGCCGATCCCGATCGACGGCGGCTGGGTCGCCCAATAGGCGGGGCAGGCAGTAACGGCGCGGCCCATAGCCGGGCGCGGGACGCGCTGGCGCCTGGCCGGGGCCGCCGCTAAACCGGCCGCGTACGAGCGAGGACGACAATGACGATCCTGGTAACCGGCGCGGCCGGCTTCATCGGCTATCACGTGGCCGAGGCGCTTTTAGCGCGGGGCGAGGCGGTCGTCGGCGTAGACAACCTCAATGCCTATTACGAGACACGGCTCAAAGGCGCGCGGCGGGACCGGCTGCTCGGCCATGCCGGCTTCACGTTTCACGCGCTCGACGTGGCCGACCGCGAGGGGATGGAGACGCTCGCCGCCTCGCACGAGGACATCACCGCGATCGTCCACCTCGCCGCGCAGGCGGGCGTGCGGCACTCGATGATCGACCCCTATGCGTATGTGCAGTCGAACGTCATGGGCCATCTCGTCGTGCAGGAGACGGCGCGGCGGCTGAAGCGGCTGCGGCACCTCGTCTACGCGAGCACATCGTCCGTTTACGGCGCGAATACCGAGATGCCGTTCACGGAGACGGACCGCGTCGATACGCCGCTCTCGCTCTACGCCGTGACGAAGCGTGCCGATGAGCTGATGGCGTATTCGTACGGCCACCTCTACGGCCTGCCCACGACGGGGCTCCGCTTCTTCACCGTCTATGGCCCGTGGGGCCGGCCGGACATGGCGTATTTCTCGTTCGCGCGCGCGATCGCGGCGGGCGAGCCGATCACGCTCTATGACGGCGGGCGGTTGAAGCGAGATTTCACTTACATCGACGACATCGTGCGCGGCGTCGTCGGCTGCATCGACCATCCGCCGTCGGCCGCGCCAGGCGTGGTGCCGGCGCGCGTGCTCAACATCGGCAATCACCGGGCCGAGCTGGTGAGCGATCTGGTCGCGCTGCTCGAGGCGTCGCTCGGCCGCCGCGCAGTCATCCGGGACGCGCCGCGCCCGCCGGCGGACGTGGAGGAGACCTTCGCCGCGGTCGACGCGATCGGAGCGCTGACGGGCTATGCCCCGTCGACGCCGCTCGCCGACGGTATCCCGCGCTTCGTCGCCTGGTTTTCGGCGTGGCAGGCGGGGAAATTCAGCTGATTCCGGGTTGACCCTCGGGGCCCGGGTCCGTATATCGGCTCCACCGGAACGCGAGGTAACACTTGCATCGCGGTCCTGGTCCCGCTAAGTTCTGCGGTCTGCGCCGGCTCATCGGGTCGTCGCTCACTATCAGACCAAGCTGGTTTTCAACCCTGCTTTGCGGGGCGGGGAGCAGTTTGGCCTTTGTTCTTTGACTTGTTCATCGGATGAGAAGGGATACGTCGGCGGCGTCCTAGTTGGTCACTTGTGTGGCTGAGGTTGTG
>CAYSTX010000423.1:0-2084 GCA_964434035.1 uncultured Acetobacteraceae bacterium | reverse complement strand
GAGCTACGGGCGCGACGGATGGTACAGGCTGCCGGAAATTGCGGCGACGGCGAGAGTATACAGTGTGAGGTGCGCGCCTACCGAGGCGGTGGCTTTGGGCGCACTCTTGCATAATCGCGCCCGTCACCCTACTACCGCCGGCAAAAGCGAGCTCGCATGGATCTCCTGATCGTTCGACACGCCATCGCCTTCGATCGTAATACAAGGCGCTGGAGGGATGACGGCGAGCGCCCGCTGTCGCCCGAAGGGATGGTTCGGGCACGCAAGGCAGCGGCGGGACTCAAGCACATCGCCGAACGGCCCCAATGCGTGTTGTCCAGTCCGTTGGTGCGAGCGAAACAGACCGCCACGATCCTCGCGGAGTTCGCGGGCTGGCCGAAAGCTGAAGAATGCCCGGCGCTCGCGCCCGACGAGCCTCCCGAAGAGGTGTTCGCTGCGCTTGCCGCGCGAAAGGAAAGGACCGTTGCCGTGGTCGGACATCAGCCCGGGCTTGGGCGTCTGCTGGCGGCGTCCCTTCCCGCGCAAGTACGCGGCGGCGTGAACCCGGAGGCATTCGAGCTGAAGAAGATGGGAGCCGCACTTGTTTCGTTCGGCGGCGCTCCCCGCGCCGGAGGTGGCACGTTGAACTGGCTGGTGCCACCCCGAATCCTGCGCGCCACGAAGTAAGCGTCTCAGAAGTTACTCCGGCGTGGCCTCCCGCACGGACGGTTGGCGCGTCCGCTGCCAGAGAACGCGGGCTCGTCAGTGAGCCCCAGCTGCGGCCTCCGCGCCACCGTCTCCGCCACCACCGGCCTTCTGCGGGCGTGCAAACCAGATCAGCACGATGAGCGCCAGGAACAGCACCCCCGAGGCGTAAAAGATGTCGTCGGCCGACAGCATGAAGGACTGCTGATCAACCAACCGATTGACCAGCGCATAGCTCTGATCTGTCCCAAAGCCGCCCACCTGCAGATTGGAGAACGCCTGCGCCGCCACCGGGTCGCTCTGAGTCAGATGCTCGACGAGCTGCGCGTGATGCAGAGTTGCGCGCCGATCCCACAGGGTAGTGGTGATGGAGGTGCCGAACGAGCCGGCGGTAATACGTGCGAAGTTCATGAGACCCGAAGCCGATGGAATGCGCTCCGGCGCCAGGCCGGCCAGCCCGAGCGCAATGAGCGGCAGGAAAAACGTGGCCATGGCAAGGCCCTGAATGAAGGTAGGCACCAGCAGCACGCCGATCGTGGCATCGGTGTTGAAGTGCGCTCTCATGAACAGGACGATGGCGAAGACGATGAACGAGAAGGTCACGAAGATTCGCGGATCGACCCGATGCGACAGCCTGCCGACAAACGGCGTGATGAAGACGGCGAGCACACCCACCGGGGCCAACACCATGCCGGCCAGAGTAGCGGTGTAGCCCATGTACTGCTGCAGCCATAGGGGCAACAGCACGACGTTGCCGAAGAACAAGCCGTACGCCAGCAACATGGCCACGGTGGCCACCGTGAAATTGCGTCCCTTGAACAGAGTCAGGTCCACGACGGGATGCTCATCCGTGAGCTCCCAGACCAGGAACAGTACGAAACCCACCACCGCGACTATCGCGAGAGTCACGATCTGGCTCGAGTTGAACCAGTCCAGGTCCTTGCCCTTGTCGAGCAATACCTGCATGGCACCCACCCAGATGACCAGCAGCGCCAGGCCCACCTTGTCGATGGGCAGCTTCGCCGTCGGCGTTTCGCGCTTGTGATAGATCATCCACGTCGCGATGCCCGCGGCCACACCCACGGGAATATTGATGTAGAAAATCCAGGGCCACGCGATGTTGTCGGTAATCCAACCGCCGAGCACCGGGCCCACCACCGGAGCCACCAGCGTCGTGATCGACCACATGCCGAGCGCAGTCCCCGACTTTGCCTTGGGGTAGCTCGACAGCAGCAGCGCCTGCGACAGCGGGATCATCGGGCCTGCGACCGCGCCCTGCATGACGCGAAACAGAATGAGCAGTCCGATGTTGGGAGCCAGCGCGCACAGGAAAGAGGCGATGACAAACAGGATCACCGCCGACATGAACAGCTTCACCTGTCCAAAGCGCCGCGTCAGCC
>CAYSTX010000422.1:0-2085 GCA_964434035.1 uncultured Acetobacteraceae bacterium | reverse complement strand
AGTGGGCGTCATCGCCGCGCAGTCGATCGGTGAGCCCGGCACCCAGCTGACGATGCGCACATTCCACATCGGTGGCGCTGCGCAGCGTGGTGCGGAGCAGTCGAGCGTCGAGGCGAGCCACGAGGGCACGATCTCCGTCCGCAACCGCAACGTCGTCATGAACAGCCAGGCGGTGCCGATCGTGATGTCGCGCAACTGCGAGATCGTGCTGGTCGACGACAAGAACCGTGAGCGGGCGCGCTTCCGCGTGCCATACGGCGCGCGGCTGCTGGCCGACGAGGGGGCGACGGTCGCGCGCGGCCAGAAGCTCGCCGAGTGGGATCCGTATACGCTGCCGATCATCACCGAGCGCGCGGGCATGGTCGAATATCTCGACCTGCTCGAGGGCGTGACATTGGTCGAGCGGATGGACGAGGTCACCGGCCTCACGTCCAAGGTCGTCGTCGACTACAAGCAGGCGTCGAAGGGCGTCGATCTTCGGCCGCGCCTGCAGCTCAAAGACGAGAATGGCGAAGTTCTGCGTCTGCCGAACGGCACCGATGCGCGCTACTTCCTGAGCCCGGATTCGATCCTTTCGGTCGATAACGGCGCGACGGTCGCGGCGGGCGACGTGCTGGCCCGCATTCCGCGTGAGGGCAGCAAGACGCGTGACATCACCGGCGGTCTGCCGCGCGTCGCCGAGCTGTTCGAGGCGCGCCGGCCGAAGGACCACGCGGTCATCGCCGAGACGGACGGCCGCGTCGAGTTCGGCAAGGACTACAAGGCCAAGCGCCGGATCATCGTGAAGAACGACGAGACGCAGGAAGAGACCGAGTATCTCATCCCGAAGGGCAAGCACGTCTCGGTGCAGGAAGGCGACTTCGTCCGCCGGGGCGACCCGCTGGTCGACGGCCCGCGCGTGCCGCATGACATCCTGAAGGTGCTCGGGGTCGAGGCGCTGTCCGACTACCTCGTCAACGAGATCCAAGACGTCTACCGGCTGCAGGGCGTGAAGATCAACGACAAGCACATCGAGGTTATCGTCCGGCAGATGCTGCAGAAGGTGGAGGTGCTCGACCCGGGCACCAGCACGTTCCTGGCCGGCGAGCAGGTCGATCGGATGGAGTTCGAGCAGGCGAACGCGAAGCTCGGGCCGGAGGATCGGCCGGCGACCGCCATGCCGGTCTTGCAGGGCATCACCAAGGCGTCGCTGCAGACGCACAGCTTCATCAGCGCCGCCTCCTTCCAGGAGACGACGCGCGTGCTGACCGAGGCCGCAACCGCGGGCAAGGTCGATAACCTGATGGGCCTGAAGGAGAACGTGATTGTCGGGCGCCTGATCCCGGCGGGCACGGGCTCGGTGATGAACAAGCTGCGGGCCGTGGCCGCCGGCCGCGACCGCCGCCAGCTTCCGAACGAGAGCCGGGAGACCCCGGCCATCGAGGCCGCGGAGTAATAGAAGGCCGCTTGGTCCGGTCGTTGGTGGGCGTGCGTTTTCGCAAGCCCGCCAACGGCCGAAACCCAGTGGTAAAAGCCCGATCGCGGCTTGACTCGCCTGGGGGGTGCTCGTAGGTATCGCGCCCTCAGCCGACCCCGCCGTTCGGGGGTTGGCCGTCGTATCATTGGCACGAGCGCGTGCGGCGCCGTCGCCGGTTTCCCGCAAACGGGTCCGGTAGGCTTAGGCCGCAGGTGGATCGCGGGTCGTCAGACCGGGCGTACGCCCGCGTCCGGCGGCCGTTTCCCGTGTTGCGACGCGGCGACCGCCGAACGGAGACGAAGACTGACGCCTTATGACTGAACCAGAGGTTTCATGCCGACCATCAATCAGCTGATCGCCAAGGGGCGCGAGCCGCAGAAGGTCCGTAATACGGTGCCGGCCCTCGCGGGCTGCCCGCAGAAGCGGGGCGTGTGCACGCGCGTCTATACGACGACGCCGAAGAAGCCGAACTCCGCGCTCCGCAAGGTCGCGAAGGTCCGGCTGACGAACGGCTATGAGGTCGTGAGCTACATCCCGGGCGAGGGCCACAACCTGCAGGAGCACAGCGTCGTTCTGATCCGTGGCGGTCGCGTGAAGGACCTGCCGGGTGTGCGCTATCACATCCTGCG
>CAYSTX010000421.1:0-2091 GCA_964434035.1 uncultured Acetobacteraceae bacterium | reverse complement strand
CAGCCCGATCTGGCCGCTCGCCCGCTCCTCCGCCCGCGTTTGCGCGCGCTTCAGCACCATGTCGGCGCCTGCGAACAGCCGCGCCCGGTTCTGCTCGAGCGTGTCAAAGGCGCCGGCACGGGCGAGGTTTTCGACCTGCATCCGGTTGAGCTGGCGCGGGTCGATCCGTTCGGCGAAATCGGCGACCGACGCGAAATGCCGATCGCCGCGCGCGGCAACCAGCGCCTCCATCGCGGCCGAACCGACCTTCTTGATCGCCGCAAGCGCCCAGCGGATGCCGAGCCGCCCGTCCTCCCCGCGCTCGACCGTAAAGTCGGCCCCCGAGCGGTTGACGTCGGGCGGCAGCAGCCGCGCGTTCACGCGCTCGGTCTCCTGTTTCAGTGCAGCCAGCTTGTCCGTGTTGCCGATCGCGGCGGACATGCAGGCGGCGAGGAACGCGACCGGATGGTTCGCTCGCATCCACGCGGTCTGATAGGCGACGAGCGCATAGGCGGCGGCGTGCGATTTGTTGAACCCGTAATCGGCGAACTTAGCCATCAGGTCGAACACTTCGGTCGCCTTCGCCGGCTCGATCCCGCGCCCGACCGCGCCATTAACGAAGCGCTCGCGCTGCGCCTCCATCTCGCTCCGGATCTTCTTGCCCATCGCGCGGCGCAACAGGTCGGCAGCACCCAGGCTGTAGCCGCCCATGACCTGGGCAATCTGCATCACCTGCTCCTGATAGACCATGATGCCGAAGGTCTCGGCCAGGATCGCGTGCAGTTCCGGGTGCGGCGCGTCCCACGCCTCGCCATGCTTGCGTTTGCAATAATCGGGGATGTTCGCCATCGGCCCGGGCCGATAGAGCGCGACGGCGGCGATCAGATCCTCGAACCGGTCGGGGCGCATCTGACGCAGCACGTCGCGCATCCCCTGACCTTCAAACTGGAACACGCCACCCGCATCGCCGCGCGCAAGCATCGCGTAGGTCGGTGCGTCATCGAGCGGAAGGCGATCCAGATCGACCTCGACGCCGAGCGGGCGCAAATATTCGACGGCGCGACGCAGGATGGTGAGCGTGGTGAGGCCGAGGAAGTCGAACTTCACCAAGCCCGCCTGCTCGACATGCTTCATCGCGTATTGCGTGACGAGGAAGTCCGAGCGCGGATCGCGATAGAGCGGGACGAGATCAATCAGCGGCCGGTCACCGATGACCACGCCCGCGGCATGCGTGCTCGCGTGCCGATACAGACCCTCGAGCTGCAACGCGATTTCCAGCAAGCGCCGCACACCCTCGTCGTCATCGCGCATCTGCCGCAACCGCGCCTCACCGTCGATCGCCTGTTGCAGCGTCGTCGGCTTGGCCGGGTTGTTCGGGATCAGCTCGGCGACCTTGTTCACCTGCCCAAACGGCAGACCGAGCACGCGGCCCACGTCGCGCACGGCGGCGCGCGCCTGCAGCTTGCCGAACGTGATGATCTGGGCCACGCGATCCGCGCCGTATTCGTCGCGCACGTAGTTAATTACCTCGTCGCGCCGGTCCTGACAGAAATCGATGTCGAAGTCCGGCATCGACACGCGCTCGGGGTTCAGGAACCGCTCGAATAGCAGATTGAATCGCAGCGGATCGAGGTCCGTAATCGTCAGCGCCCAAGCAACGACCGAGCCGGCGCCCGAGCCACGGCCGGGGCCGACCGGAATGCCCTGCGACTTGGCCCACTGGATGAAGTCGGCGACGATCATGAAGTAACCGGCGAATCCCATCGCCGCGATCACCGACAACTCGTAGTCCAGCCGCTCGCGATACCGCGCCCGCGCCTCCGCCTCGGCGCCGATCGCGTCCATGCGCGCTTCCAGCCCCTCGACGGCCATCGCGCGCACCGTTTCCTCTTCCGTCTGTCCGGGGCGCACCTTCGGGCAGACCGGCAGCAAGGGCTTTCGCGTCTCCGCCATCACCGCGCAGCGGCGCGCGATCTCGAGCGTGTTGTCGCAGGCGTCCGGCAGATCGGCGAACAACGCGCGCATCGCGTCGGCGGGCTTGAACCAGTGCTCTTGCGTGAGGCGACGGCGGTCCTTCTCGCTCATCTGCCGCCCCTCGGCGATGCAGAGCAG
>CAYSTX010000420.1:0-2105 GCA_964434035.1 uncultured Acetobacteraceae bacterium | reverse complement strand
GGACGTGCGGTCTTGGCCCGCCGCATCGCCCGACTCGTTGCGTAACGGCCGCGTGGCACTTGTCTCGCGCGCGCTGCTGCCGGCGATGTCTCTCGCCGCGTGGCAGGATCTGCCGCCGGTGCCGGACGATCCGGCCCTCACCCGCCTCGATGCGGCAAATAGTCAGGAGGAAGCGGTTTCGATCGCAATCATCTTGCGCGAGGCGATCGAGACGCCGGGCGCGCATGCGGCGCTGGTCACGCCGGACCGGGCGCTCGCTCGCCGCGTCTCGGCCGAGTTGCTGCGGTTCGGTATCGTTGCCGACGACAGCGCCGGCGAACCACTCGCCGATACACCGCCTGCCGTGCTGCTGCGGCTGCTCGCCCGCGCGCTCGATGCCGCGTTCGCGCCGGTCCCGCTGCTCTCGCTGCTGAAACACCCGCTGGTCGGCGCGGGGCTCGATCCCGCCGCCTGCCGCGCCGCCGCGCGGGCATTGGAGCGCGCGGTGCTACGCGGCCCGGCGCCGCCGCCCGGGCTCGCGGCGCTGGCCGACGGGCTTCGCGCGGGCCGGCACGATGCGCCACGCCGATTGCTCACGCGGCTCGGCGATTGTCTGGAGCCGGCGCTGTCGCTGCACGCGCGGCCGCGCGCACCGGTCGCCGAACGGCTACGCGGCCTCGTGCAGGCGGCCGAATTCCTCGCCGCGACCGACACGGTGCCAGGCCCGCAACGTCTGTGGGCGGCCGAGGAAGGCGAGGCGCTGGCGGCCGCCCTCACCGCGCTGATCGACGCGGCCGCGGTGCTGCCGGACTGCGCGCCGGATGCCCTCGCGGGTCTGCTCGACGCGATGCTGTCGGGGCGGATGGTCCGCACGCGGCGGGCACTGCGCGGGCGGGACGATGCGGCCGAGCATCCGCGCGTCTTCGTCTGGGGCCTCTTGGAGGCGCGGCTGCAATCGGCGGACACGCTCGTGCTCGGCGGACTCGTCGAGGGCACGTGGCCGCCGGCGACCGATAGCGGCCCATGGATGAGCCGGCCGATGCGCGCCCGCGTCGGCCTGCCGAGCCCGGAGACGCGGATCGGCGACGCCGCGCATGATTTCGCGAGCCTCGTCTGCGCGGCACCGCGCGTCGTCCTGTCCTGCCCGCGCCGCGTCGGCCGCGCGCCAGCCGTGCCCGCCCGCTGGCTCGCGCGGATCGACGCCTGCCGCGCCGGCGCGCGCCATGGCGGCACGGCGCTGCCGTCCGACCCCGCGTCGCAGTGGGCGCGCGCGATCGATCACCCGGAAGGCGAGGCGCGCCCAGTGCCCCCGCCGCAACCACGCCCTCCGGTCGCCCATCGCCCGCGCGCGCTGTCAGTGACCGAGATCGAGACGTGGCTCGCCGACCCGTACGCGATCCACGCAAAACACATCCTGCGGCTGCGCAAGCTCGACCCGCTCGACGCGGACGCGGACGCGATGCTGTTCGGCACGATCGTGCATGATGGGTTGCATCGCTTCTGGACCGAAACGGGCGGCGTGTGGCCGCACGACGCCGCAGTGCGGATCGAGCGGGCGCACACTCTGTACGAGGCCGCTATTAGCGACCGGCAGGCCGGGCCGTCTGGGTAGTATTGGCCGGCGCTCCTGCGCGGTTGTAGCCAGCTTGGAGCGACCGTAGGGGGCGTCTGATCGGCGGCAACGTCACGCAGGCGACCGGCGTCCGTGTGCCCGTACCGACCGTGGTCACGGTTACTGCTGCTAGCCGGGTTGATCCGGACCGGCTCGCGGCCGGCAATCTTGGCCGCCTGGCTCGTGCCGCCGGGGTCGAGCTGAGAGTGCAGGCGCGACTTTGGATTGTTGGCGACGAGCACGAGCGGGAATTTCGAGGCCAGTTCGGAGCCGTGCCATTCGGCGGGGTCGAACCAGGCGGGGTGGCCGAGACAGTCGTCGTAGCCGAACGAATCGATCTCCGCCGAGAAGATTTCGACCTTGCCGCTGGGCGTCCTCAACGGCTCTCCGTCCTCGCGCAAGGCGGTCAGAGGACCCTTTTCGGGACGCAGCGGCGGCAGGGGCAGCACGTCGCCCGCCCAGAACTCGGCGAAGGGCGGCAGATCGGGGATGCCGAGGCTCGTCGCCCGCTCCC
>CAYSTX010000419.1:0-2124 GCA_964434035.1 uncultured Acetobacteraceae bacterium | reverse complement strand
GTTCGATCAAATACGCGGGCCTGCCGTGGGAGATGGGGCTGTCGGAGGCGCATCAGGTTCTGATGCTGAACCGGCTTCGCCACCGCGTGCGGCTCCGGACCGATGGCGGCATCAAGACCGGGCGGGACGTGGTGATCGCAGCGATGCTCGGCGCGGAGGAGTTCGGCATCGGCACCGCGAGCCTCGTCGCCATGGGCTGCATCATGGTTCGGCAGTGCCACTCGAACACGTGTCCGGTCGGCGTCTGCACGCAGGATGAGAAGCTGCGGGAGAAGTTTACCGGCACGCCCGAGAAGGTCATCAACCTGTTCAGCTTCGTCGCCGAGGACGTGCGCCAGATCCTGGCCTCGCTTGGCATGCGGACGCTGATGGAGGCGGTTGGGCGCACCGATTTGCTGCATCAGGTGAGCCGCGGGTCCGACATGCTCGACGACCTCGACCTCAACCCGCTGCTGGCGCAGGCCGACCCTGGCCCGTTCGCGCGCCACTGCACGCTGGTCGGGCGGAACGAGGTGCCGGACACGCTGGACGCACAGATGATCACGGACGCCGCGCCGCTGTTCGAGCGGGGCGAGAAGATGCAGCTCACCTACAGTGTGCGGAACACGCATCGCGCCATAGGCACCCGCATCTCCTCGCTCATTACCCGCAAGTTCGGCATGAGCGCATTGCAACCGGGGCATCTCGATGTCCGTCTGCGCGGCTCGGCCGGGCAGTCGCTCGGCGCGTTCGCCGTGCGGGGCCTGCGGCTCGAGGTATTCGGGGACGCAAACGACTACGTTGGTAAGGGTTTGTCAGGTGCCACCATCGTCGTGCGCCCGGCGCCGTCGGCGGCGATCCGCAGCAACGAGAACACGATCATCGGCAACACGTGCCTCTACGGCGCGACCGGCGGTGCGCTCTATGCTGCCGGGCAGGCGGGCGAGCGGTTCGCGGTGCGGAACTCCGGCGCCGACGCAGTGATCGAGGGCTGCGGCTCGAACGGGTGCGAATACATGACGGGCGGTCAGGTCATAGTGCTCGGTCCGGTCGGGGACAATTTCGGCGCGGGCTTTACCGGCGGCATGGCATTCGTTCTTGACGTGGACCACACGTTTGAGCGGCGGCTCAATCCCGAATCCCTGACCTGGCAACGGATCGCGCATCCGCACTGGGACGCGGTCGCTCGCGAAATGCTGGCAGCGCACGTGCGCGAGACGGCAAGCGCCTATGCGGCGCGGCTGCTGCACGACTGGAATGAGACGGCGTCGATGATGTGGCAAGTAGTGCCGAAGGGGTTCGCGCAGTACCTGCCGGCGCCGCTCACGGTGGAGGCGGAGGCGTTGACGGCCTAACACCCGCGGTCACGACAGTCCGTAAGCCCGCGTTGGCAACTCCACCTGACGCGCCTTGATCTGTAGGGCAAGGAGACGCGAGAAGAACCGCGCCAGTCCGAAGTTGCCGTTATGGAGCCAGAGGCCGAGATCCATCGTCGAGATCTCCATCTGTTCTGCAAGAAGCGAAGGCCGTGTCGACTCAGGCGACGGCGTTGGCAGACGCTACTTCCTCGATCCGCCGCAGAATGTCCGGATCCCGTAACAGATCGTCAGGCTGCAGAAGTTGGGCGACATCCATCATGGCGCGATGGACGACCGGATCGGCGACGACCGCGCGAAAGAGAGCGGCGTCGAATTGTCGGCCTTCCTCGAACTTCTCCGGCTTCTCCCCGCGCGTGCCGGGAAAGGCAAAATCGGCGCTCGCGGACATGCTCCACGGCGTCTGAAGAATGGAGGCGAGCTCCCCCATGAACCCCGTCTGCGCCGCCATGATCGGGTCCGCTTGCAGCGCCGACCGCTCCAGTACATCCAGAAGCAGTCGGGCCTGCTTGGCGGCGGACGACATGCCTTGGCCGTAGATCGGATTGAACCGGCAGACCGAATCGGCGATCGGCAGGACCCTGCGGGGCAGGCGCGGCAGACGTTCGAAATGCCTCCAAAGGCTGGCAGGAAAGCCGTAGTGCCGGATGCCCTCAGGCGGCTCGGCATGACGAAGCGCATTGTATATTGTCGGCGTATGCAGCCCGCGGAGCTGTTCCAGGAAGGCCGGCCAGCTTTCCAGCCGTGGGGTTGCGCCATAGTCGGCAAT
>CAYSTX010000418.1:0-2131 GCA_964434035.1 uncultured Acetobacteraceae bacterium | reverse complement strand
ACCACGTCGATGACAAGCCGCGCGCGCGGCGGCGACAGCACGTTCATCGTGCGTCTCCCGGCCGGTTTTCGTGGTGCATGGCGTCTGTCACATATCCATCATCCACGAGAGGGCTTCGGTTGAGCAAGTGCGTCGGATGGTAAACCGGCCGCCGGCGCGGCCCGCTCGGCCCGTTTCGCCTCGTGCCAAGCGGCATCCATACGGGCGAGTGTGACGTCAGCGGGCGACAAACCCTCGGACGCCAGCGACCGCTCAACGGAAGCGAACCGGCGTGTGAATTTGTCGTTGGCCGCGCGTAGGCATGCCTCGGGGTCGAGGTCGAGCTTGCGGGCGAGGTTTGCAAGCACGAATAGCATGTCGCCCACCTCGTCGGCGAGCCGCGCGGGGTCGGCGTCGGGCAGCTCGGCGCGGAGCTCGGCCGTCTCCTCGGCGAGCTTGTCCAGCACAGCGCCCGCGTCAGGCCAGTCAAAGCCGACCCGCGCTGCCCGCGCTGTCAGCTTCCGTGCGCGGGTTAGCGCCGGCAGGCCGACCGGGACGCCGGCGAGCACGCCGGTTTCGGCCCGCGCCGCCCGCTCGGCCGACTTCGCCGCTTCCCATGCCGCCGACTGGGCGGCCGCATCGCGCGCGGCGGCGTCGCCGAAGACGTGCGGGTGGCGGCGGATCATCTTGTCGGTGATCGTGCGGGCGACGTCGGCGAAGGCAAACTCGCCCGCCTCCTCGGCGATGCGGGCGTGATAGACCACCTGAAACAGCAGGTCGCCGAGCTCGTCGGGCAGGGCGGCGAGGTCGTTTCGCGCGATCGCGTCGGCGACCTCGTATGCCTCCTCGATCGTATAGGGTGCGATTGTCGCGAAGCTCTGTTCGCGGTCCCACGGGCAGCCGGTTGTGGGGTCGCGCAGCGCCGCCATTACGGCGAGCAGGCGGCCGAGCGCGGCTTCGGCGTCCGATTTCGGGGCGGGGCGATCTGTCACCAAACCGGCCTAATGGTGGCGGCGGGGCGGCGCAAGGGTCGCGCGTGGCTCAGCGTCGCTTGCGGCGCGTCACGATCTGCGCCGGATCAACGAAGCGCAGCGCCACCAGCAGCCAGGCAAGCGTGGTCGCCATGTAAACGACCGCCATCGCGTCGATCGACTGCCCGGGGCGCACTCCGGCCGCGAACACCGCGTAATAGAGCGCGACGACGAGCGTTTGGCTGTCCGATCCGGCGGTGAGGAATGTCAGCTCGAACATGGCGATCGTCCGCACCAGCACGAGCAGCAGTGCCGCCAGGATGCCGGGGGCAAGCAGCGGCAGCAGGATGGTGGTGAACAGCCGCCCCGTCCCGGCGCCGAAGACGCGGGCCGCCGCCTCGATCCGCGGGTCGATCTGCTCGACGAACGGGATCATCACCAGGATGACGAACGGCACGGTCGGCACGAGGTTCGCGAGGATCACGCCCCAGATCGTGCCGGCGAGGTGCGCCTGATAGAGCACGGTCGCGAGCGGGATGCCGAAGGTGATCGGCGGCACTAAGAGCGGCAGCAGGAACAACAGCATCACGACCCGCTTGCCCGGAAAGTCCCGCCGCGCCATCGCGTACGCCGCCGGCACGCCGATCGCGCCGGACAGCAGAACGACCGCGCCGACGACTTCGAGCGTCGCGATCAGGATGTCGGATAACTGAAACTCATCCCACGCCTGCGCGTACCAGCGTCCGGTCCAGCCGGAAGGCAGCCACGTGCCGAACCAGCGCGTCGAGAACGAGTTGAGCAGGACGGTCGCGATCATCGCGAGCAGGTTCAGGATGAAGAACCCAACGACGAACCACACCAGCGCCGACCATAGTCGCGCGCCAACGTTCCGCTCGCGAATGGTCGCCGTCCCGCTCATCCCTTGCCCCCGCCGGCCGGCCCCCGATAGACGAGCCCGCGCGCACCCAGCACGGCGACGACGATCAGCACCTGCACGGTCGCCATGATCATCGCGATCGCGGATGCCATCGAGTAGTCGTACTGCTCGAACGCCGCCTGATATGCCGCGATTGAAATCACCCGCGTCGGGCCCGCCGGCGCGCCGAGCAGGATCGCCGACGGGAAGACCGAGAACGCCTGCACGAACGACAGGCAGAGCGTGATGGTGAGGCCGGGCACCA
>CAYSTX010000417.1:0-2221 GCA_964434035.1 uncultured Acetobacteraceae bacterium | reverse complement strand
GCTCGGCCGTGCGCGTGAACGGCTTGACGCTGCGAACGCCGGCGTCGTCGATCACGACGATCTCTCCCGGCTCCACGTCCCGGATGAACTCGGCGCCGATGATGTCGAGCGCGCAGGTCTCGCTCGCGAGCACCCAGCCGCCCTCCGACGCCGCCGCGCCCGCGTTGCCGATGCGGCCGAGGATCAGCGGCCGCACGCCGAGCGGGTCGCGCACACCGAGCAGCGCCTCGTTCGACAAGGAGACCAGCGAATAGGCGCCGACAACCTGCTTCATCGCGTCGATCAGCCGGTCGACCACGGTGGAATAGAGGCTGATCGCGATCAGGTGGACGATCACCTCGGTATCCGTCGTCGACTGAAACAGGCAGCCACGGCGGCTCAGGGCCCGGCGCAATACGTGCGCGTTCGTCAGGTTGCCGTTATGCGCGACGGCGAGGCCGCCGAACTCGAAATCCGCATACAGCGGCTGAACGTTGCGCAGCACCGTGTCGCCCGTCGTCGCATAGCGGTTATGGCCGACGGCGGAGACGCCCGGCAGCGAGCCGATCACCCGCGCGTCGCCGAAAATGTCGCCGACGAGGCCCATGCCCTTGTGTGCGTGAAACCGCGCGCCGTCATAGCTGACGATGCCGGCCGCTTCCTGTCCGCGATGCTGGAGCGCGTGCAGGCCGAGCGCGGTGACGGCGGCCGCGTCGGGCACGTTCCACAGGCCGATGACGCCGCATTCCTCGTGGAACTTGTCGTCCTCGCCCGCGTGCGGATGGGTGGAGAAGTCGCGCATCGCCTTCATTCCCTTCAGTCCTTGTCCCGCGCGGTCGCGGTAGCGGTCGCGGGCGTCACGGCGTGGCCGAGCGCGCTGCCCTGCGGCGTTGCGTGCAGCAACTGCGCGGCGGTGGTCACAGGCGCCGCCGGCGGCGGATAAACGCGCGGCTGATAGCCGGCGGGCAGGAAGCGCACGGCCATCACGGCGCCCTGATAGACGACCGGCAGGGTACGCGCCTCCAGCACTGGCAGCGGCCAATGGTCGATCGGCGCCACCAGCCCGGCGGCGATATAGACGAACACGATCAGGGCGGCGCCACGCACGAGCCCGAACAGCAGCCCGAACGTCCGGTCGAGCCCGCCGAGTGCGGAGGCGCGGATCACGCTCGCGACCCAGTGGCTGATCAGCAGCAAGACGACCACGGCCGCGATGAAGACCCCGCCGAACGTGACCGGGTCGACCAGATCCGGCTGCCCGAGCCAGGCGAGCACGTGCGGGCGGACGAACGGAAACGCCCACAGCGCGACCAGCCCCGCGCCGACCCAGGCGCCAATGCCCAGGACCTCACGCGTGAAGCCGCGCATGAGCGCCACGACCGCCGAGAGGAACACGACGCCGAGTACTGCGAGGTCGACCCAGGTCATGTGACGATTCGATGATCCCTCTGGAGATAGGCGGTATATCGGACCTTCGCCGCGCCGCGGCAATCTCGATCGCGTTGCAGGCTCAACGGAAACGCGAAACGAGGTCCGTGAGATGCCCGATCTCGTTCAGCGTCAGGTCTTCCGGCGCCGAGAGCGGCCGGTTACCGCGGGCGACGCGGCGCGGCAGGCAGGCGCTGGCGAACCCAAGCTTCTGCGCCTCCTTCAGCCGCGCCTCGGCCTGCGCCACCTGCCGAACCTCGCCCGACAGGCCGACCTCGCCGAAATAGACGGCGCCCGGGCTCGTCGGCGTCTCGGTCGCGGCGGAGACGAGGGCGGCGGCGACCGCGAGATCGGCCGCGGGCTCCGTCACGCGCAGCCCGCCCGCGACGTTCAGCCACACGTCGGTCGCGCCGAGCCTTATGCCGCACCGCGTCTCCAGCACCGCGAGCAGCATCGAGAGCCGCCCGCCGTCCCAGCCGATGACCGCGCGCCGTCCGCTGCCGCCGGCATTGGGTGCGAGCAGCGCCTGCACCTCGACCAGCAGCGGCCGCGTCCCCTCGACGCCCGCGAACACGGCGCTGCCGGCGACGTTGCCGCGCCGCTCGGCCAGGAACAGCGCCGACGGGTTGGCGACTTCGGCAAGCCCGCCCTCGGTCATCTCGAACACGCCGATCTCATCCGTAGCACCAAAGCGGTTCTTGGCCGCGCGCAGGATGCGGAACTGATGTCCGCGATCGCCCTCGAACGTCAGCACCGCGTCGACCATGTGCTCGAGCACGCGCGGCCCGGCGAGCGTGCCTTCTTTCGTCACGTG
>CAYSTX010000416.1:0-2264 GCA_964434035.1 uncultured Acetobacteraceae bacterium | reverse complement strand
GGCTGCCCTCTCAAGTGCCCGGGCAGGCCGCTGCGACCTGCTGGAAGACCGTCTTCAGGTTGTAGCCGGACTGGAACGTGCTGGTGATGGCCTGGGCCGCGCTGATGTCCGCGGCGCTCGACGGAGTGCGAAAGCACACGGTCTGGAACACCTTCTGCACCTGGCACGCGGCAAACTGCTTGCTGGAGGCAATCTCCTGTCCCCAGGACTTGGCCCCCGTCCCGCTGCCTCCCGCCGAGCTCCAGCCGAGCACCGAATTCGGCCCTTGCCGCCAGCGGTTCGACCAGCTGTTGTCCGGCGTGATGAACCCCTGCGGGAAGTTCTGTGAATTGATGTGGTACTTCGGTTGCACCTGGCCCGGTGTGTAGACGAGCTGGTTGGAGGTGACGTCGAAGTTGTAGTAGGCGAACGCCTGCGCCATCGGGTCCATGCCGCTGTGGCAGCCGACGCAATTGTTGAGGAAGATGCGGCTGTCGCCGCCGGGACTGCGCGACACGTCCTGGCGAACACGGTCGGTGGGCCGCGACGTGTCCATGAGCGTCTCCATGTCGTGACACATGTGATTGATCATGGTGAACCTGAACATCGCGCGGTTCGTGCCGTTGATGAAGAACGCGGACGCGGCGCCGGCGGTGGTGATCACACCGGCGGTCGCCTCGGTGGGCAGCCCGTAGGCGGCCGACTGCGTGGTCCTCACGAGAGCCATGGACAAATCCACGCCATTCGCCTCCGCAGTCGCATAGTGGTCGTTGTTGGCCGGCGAGACGGCCGGTAACCCCGGGGCATTGATCGTATAAAGAATGTCGTCGGACAATACGGTGTTGAAGGGGAGCCCGTCGCGCACCATGCCGATCACGGTCGCCGCGTAGTCATTCAGTGGCGCGAACACGGTCTGATTGCGGTTGGTCCACGGAATCACCATGTTCTTCAGCACTACGTTGTAGAACGTCGGTGCCTTGATGGGGTCGGTCGCGATGGCGGCCGCCGCGAGCAGCCCCGCCTGGCCCGACTGACCGTTGATGGCAGTCACCATCTCATTGAGCACGGCCGCCGAGGGCGGCACGCCGGCGATGCGCTCATAGATGCGTTCCGCCTGCTCCGTCGGACCGGCGAAGGCGGGAGCGGCCGCCTGTGCGACGAGACTCGCAGCGACCGCGGCCGCGACCGCCGCAGAGCGTGCCGCGCGCGTGCTCCCGTTCCCGACTGTTTGCGTACTCATAGCGCCACCACTCCCAATATCGATGCGCGGGCCGAACTATACGGCCCGCAGATCCCGCCCCCGATTGTCTGTCGCGGCTGACGTCGCCGGATGACGACATGTTTCTTGTTAGTCCCGCCGCCGGGCTCATTACTCGGCGAACTGCGAGTCTTGTCACGGTAGCCTCCCAACCAAAGGACTACCTAATGATCCGCGATCGCCGGTGCGCCACGTCGCAGAGAGAACAGGGAACCGCGGCCGCATGCCGTGACGGAACCGTCACAACGGCAAAAACCTGGCGAACGGGGCCGTGAATTAAGTTACATTCGCCACTGCGGGGCAGGCGCGGGCGGATCGATGTGGAGTTCCCGAATGAACGTGCAGCGCGGACGACTAGCTGATCGGTTGCTGGCCACAATCCTGGCGCTGGCGCCGCTCGTCTTGCTGCAGGCCTGCAGCGGCGGCGGCAGTTTCAACATCGCGAACAGCCAGGCCGCGGACCCCGCGACGAACGACTACCCGATCTTCTACGTGAAGCGCACGATTGCGACCCCGGCGAACATCGCGGCCGGCGCCGATGACGTACGCATGCTGCGCGTTGCATTCCCGTCGGCCGACCTTTACATGCGCGCCAGCGCATCGCCGAGCGCGCAAGAAACCAACATCACGGGCCGCATCACCGCGGCCACGGCCGGGAAGACCTGGGACGTGAAGGATGTCGACGCGTCGGCGGACGGCACCAGGGTAGTATTCGCGATGCGCGGCCCGATGACCGCGAACATGCAGCAGAAGCAAGCGCCGTCATGGCGCATCTATCAGTACGTGATCGCCACCGACACCCTGGCGCCGGTCATCAGTCCCGCGACCGACCCCGATCCGCCGACGGTGAATGACGTCTCGCCCCACTACCTGCCGGACGGCCGCATCGTATTTTCCTCCACGCGCCAGACGCAGTCGCAGGGCATCCTGCTGGACGAGGGCAAGCCCCAGTTCGTCTATGACAACGAGGCGCGCACCGAGCCCGCTTTCGTGCTCGAGGTCATGAACGCCGACGGCACCGGTCTCC
>CAYSTX010000415.1:0-2270 GCA_964434035.1 uncultured Acetobacteraceae bacterium | reverse complement strand
GCCTGGATCGAGACGTCGAGCGCCGAGACCGGTTCGTCGCAGACGATCAGCTTCGGCTCGACCGCCAGCGCCCTCGCGATGCCGATGCGCTGACGCTGACCGCCGGAAAACTCGTGCGGAAAGCGGCTGCGATGGTCGGCGCGCAGCCCGACCGTTTCCAACAGTTCGACCACGCGGTCATCGAACTCGCGGCGGGTCTTCGTCAGGCGATGAATGACGAGCGCCTCGCCAATGATCCCGCCGACCGTGTGGCGCGGATTGAGCGAGGAGAACGGGTCCTGGAAGATGATCTGCATGTCGCGCCGCAGCGCGCGCAGTTCCTCGCCGCCGATCGTTGTAACGTCGCGGCCCTGAAACCGGATCTCGCCCGCGCTGGGCTCAATCAGCCGCACGATGCAGCGGCCGGTCGTCGATTTGCCGCAGCCGGATTCGCCGACGAGGCCGAGCGTTTCGCCCGGCGCGATGTCCAGCGTGATGCCGTTCACGGCGTGCAGCCGGTTGACCTCGCGCGCGAAGAATCCGCCCGTCAGCGTGTAGTATTTCTGAAGGTTGCGGACGGAAAGGAGAGGGGCGGGTACGGTCATAGGATGCAGGCCGCCCTGTGATCCGGCCCCACGAGCTTGAGCGGCGGTTCGGCTGCGCGGCAGGCGTCGGTCACGTACGGGCACCGGTCGGCGAAGCGACAACCCTTCGGCGGGTTGAGCAAGCTTGGCACGGTGCCAGGGATTTGCGCGAGCCGGGTGCGATGCTGGGCCGAACTATCCACGCGCGGAATCGCGCGGATCAGACCCTGCGTGTAGGGATGGCGCGGGTGTGCGAACAGCTCGTCCACCGGCGCGTCCTCAACCACTTTCCCCGCATACATGACGACGACGCGCTGTGCGTTTTCGGCGACGACGCCCATTGCGTGGGTAATCAGCATGATCGACATGCCGAAGCGCGCCTTCATGTCGTTCAGCAGATCGAGAATCTGCGCCTGGATCGTGACATCGAGGGCGGTCGTCGGCTCGTCCGCGATCAGAAGCTGCGGCCCGCAGATGAGCGCCATCGCGATCATCACCCGCTGCCGCATGCCGCCGGAAAACTGATGCGGAAACTCGTGCACCCGCTGTTCGGCGTTCGGGATCTGCACCAGCCGCAACATCTCGACCGCCCGCTCCATCGCCGCCTGCCGCGACAGTCGTTCGTGTGCGCGCACGGCTTCGACGATCTGCACGCCAACTGGGTGGACCGGGTTGAGCGAGGTCATCGGTTCCTGGAATATCATCGCGATTTCGCGGGCGCGGATCCGGTTCATCTCGTCGGCCGGCAGCGGGATCAAGTCGCGGCCACGCCAGATGATCTCGCCGCCAGCGAATTGGCCGGGCGGCATGTCGATCAGCTTCAGAACGCTCCGCGCCGTTACGGTCTTGCCGCAGCCGCTCTCGCCGACGACGGCCAGCGTCTCGCCGCGGCCAATCGACATGCTGACGCCGTCCACGGCCCGCACCACACCCTCATCGGTGCGAAACCAGGTTCGAAGATCCCGGATGTCGAGCAGCGGTTCCGCCATGTGACCGAATACGCGTCAGATCACGCGGCGCGGATCGAGCGCATCGCGCAGCCCGTCGCCGATGAAGTTGATCGTCAGCACGGCGAGAAAGATCGCGGCCCCTGGAAACAGCGCCCAGTGCGGCGCGATGTCCAGGTAGTCCTTCGCGTCAAAGAGTAAGCGGCCCCAGGTCGGGATGTCGGGCGGAAAGCCGAGCCCAAGGAAGGACAGGGTCGATTCGGCGATGATCGCGTTCGCGACCTCGATCGTCCCCGCTACAATCACCGGGCCGAGCGCGTTCGGCAGGATGTGGCGTAGCATCAGGCGTCCACGCGACGCACCGAGCGCGCGCGCGGCCTCGACGAACTCTTTCTCACGCAACGACAGGAATTGCGCCCGCACGAGGCGCGCGACCGGCATCCAGCGGAGACCGCCGATGACCACGACAATCAGCAGAAAGACGCCGCCCTCCGGCCCGAGTATCGCCCGCAGGGCGTCGCGGAAGAGGTAGATCAGCAGCAGCAGCAGCGGCAATTGCGGTAACGACAGAAACAAATCGGTCACCCACATCAGCGCCGCGTCGAGCCGCCCGCTCGCCATGCCCGACACCGCGCCGACGACGACGCCGACCAGGACGGCGACCGCCATCGCGGCAAGACCGACCGCGAGCGAGATGCGGCCGCCGTAAATCAGTCGCGCGAGCAAATCCTGCCCGAGATCGTCGGCGCCGAACGGATGT
>CAYSTX010000414.1:0-2280 GCA_964434035.1 uncultured Acetobacteraceae bacterium | reverse complement strand
TAGACCCACGTGCGGGCCTTATTGTCGTACCACGCATTGTCCACGATCCCGTGGTAGATCGCGTCCGTCACCACGACCGCCCCCATCGGGACCGCCGCGTTGGTCAGCCCCTTGGCGATGGTGACCATGTCCGGCCTGATGCCCAGCCGCTCGGCGCCGAACGGCGCGCCCAGCCGACCGAAGCCGGTGATGACCTCGTCCAGGATCAGCAGGATGCCGTGCTTGTCGCAGATCGCGCGGAGCCGCTGCAGGTAGCCCTCCGGCGGGATCAGCACGCCGGTCGACCCGGCCAGCGGCTCGACGATCACAGCGGCGATCGTGTCCGCTCCGTGCAGCGCGACGAGGTTTTCGAGCGCGTCGGCCAGTTCCGCGCCGTGCGCCGGCTGGCCCCGGCTGAACGCGTCCTGCTCCGGACGGTGCGTGTGCGGCAGGTGGTCCACATAGGGAAGCTGCGCGCCGAACTGCCGCCGGTTCGGGCCGATGCCGCCGACCGACATGCCGCCGAAGCCGACGCCGTGATACCCACGCTCCCGCCCGATCAGGCGCACGCGTTGCGCTTCCCCGCGGGCGCGGTGGTAGGCGAGCGCGATCTTGAGCGCGGTGTCCGCCGCCTCCGACCCCGAATTGACGAAGAAGATGTGGTCGAGCCCAGCCGGCGTCAGGTCGGCGACGCGGGCGGCCGCCTGAAAGGCGATCGGGTGGCCCATCTGGAAGGTCGGCGCGAAATCCATCACCGCCGCCTGCTTTTGGATCGCCTCGATGATCTCCCGCCGCCCGTGGCCGGCGTTGCAGCACCAGAGGCCGGCCGTCCCGTCCAGGATTTCGCGGCCTTCTTGCGTGTAGTAATGCATGCCTTCGGCACGGGCGAGCATCCGGGGCGCGGCCTTGTAGGCGCGGTTGGCCGTATACGGCATCCAAAACGCATCAAGGTTGTTCGGCCGCGCGGCGATTTCGGTCATGCTTAGTCTCCGATCGTTCGACACTTCAGTTTGGGGGAAATCATGGCCGACGGCACGCTCTATCTCGGCACACGGCGCTATTCATCCTGGTCGCTGCGCGGCTGGCTCGCGGTCAAGCTCGCGGGGCTGGACGTGACCGAGGTCATCCTGCCGCTGGTCGGCACTGGGCAGACCGAGGCGGTGAAGCAGCACTCGCCGAGCGGGCTTGTTCCGTATCTGGAGCATCGCGGCAATGCGGTGTGGGAGAGCCTCGCCATCTGCGAGTATTGCGCCGAGTTCGCGCCCGCCTTGTGGCCGGACGGGCTGACGGCGCGGACGCGGGCGCGCGTGATCGCGGCCGAAATGCATGCCGGTTTCGCGGCGCTGCGGCGGGCGATGCCGATGAACCTCGGGCGCGACTTCACCGGCCGGGGCCGCACGCCGGAAGCGCTCGCTGACATCGCGCGGATCGAACATCTGTGGGCCGAGACGCGGGCAAAGTTCGGCGCAACCGGCCCCTATCTGTTCGGCGCGACGTTCGGTGCGGCGGACGCGATGTACGCGCCGGTCGTCGCCCGCCTGCTCGGCTACCGCCCGGAAATGACGGCGGCGACGCGCGCATATTGCGACGCGGTCCGGGCGCATCCGCTGGTCGACGAATGGTACCGCGCTGCCGCCGAGGAGCCGGACGGGTGGCTGATCGCGAAATATGAGGAGCCGTGATCCGATCGACACGCGTAGGCGTTATCGGCGCGCGATCATGTCGATCTCGATAATGCCGCCCCGCGCCAGCGCGGTCACGCCGACCGTGGTGCGCGCGGGCAGGCGGGCGGGGTCGAAGTAGGATTTGTAGATCTCGTTGAACGTCGCGTAGTCGCGCTCGAACTCCGTCAGGAAAACGCGGACGCACACGACATCGGTGAGGCTGGCGCCGGCGCCGTTGAGCGCGCGCTTGAGGTTGTCCATCACCTTGTGCGTCTGCGCCTCGATGCCGGGCGGGATCGGGCGGCTGTCGTCTTCCGGGTCGGTCGCGAGCTGGCCGGTCACGAAGAGCCAGCCGTCCTTCTCGACGACGTGGCTGTACGGCGCGACCGGCTTCGGCGCGTCGGCGATGAGGAGAAAGATCGCGTCGGTCATGTGGCACTCCAGGCGAAGCGGTTGGCGGGATCGGGGGCGGTCGCGTAGCGCATCAGAGATTGGCGCGCGGTCGGTGCGCGGCTGCGGGCAGCGTGCCCGCAAACGACGCGGGGGCGCTCAGCCTGGCCCGCTCAGTCTGGAATAACGGGCACCCCAATGATCCACGGGTGCAGCAGCGCGACCGCCACCCAGAGGGCCACACCCA
>CAYSTX010000413.1:1236-2313 GCA_964434035.1 uncultured Acetobacteraceae bacterium | reverse complement strand
GCTCATCGTCTCCGATGCCGTCGTGCTGAAGCTTGTTCGGCGCGTCGTCGCCGGGATTCATCCGGAAGGGGAGATGACCCGCACTCTGACCGAACGCGGCTATGCCAACAGCGCGCCGCTGTTCGGCGAGCTGGTTCGGGTCGACGCTGACGGCACGCGCAACACGTTCGGTTTGCTGCAAGGTTTCGTCCGCAACCAAGGCGACGGCTGGACCTACACGCTCGACTTCCTCGCCCGCGCCGTCGAGGAAATGGCGGTCACGGGAACCGAAGCCGCCGGCGACGCCGCCGAGATGTTCGCTCCGTATCTGGCATTCGCGTCCATCCTCGGCCGACGGCTCGCCGAACTGCACGAAGTGCTCGCCGAACCGACTGATGACCCATCCTTCGCGCCCGAGACGGTCGATGCGGCCACTGCCGATGCCTGGGCCGACGGCGCGATCGAGCAGATCGACGCGGCGCTGAACACGCTCGCGCCCCTGCTCGATGACCCCGACGACGCGGTGCAAGCGGACGCCGTCAACGTGCTCGATCACGCGGATGCGTTGCGCGCCGCCGCGCGACGCCTGGCCCGCATGGGCATTGGCGCGTTGCAGACGCGGGTGCACGGCGATTTCCATCTGGGGCAGGTGCTAGTGACGCAGGGTGACGCGACGATCATCGACTTCGAGGGCGAACCGGCGCGGCCGATGACGCAGCGGCGGGCGAAAAGCAGCCCGATCCGCGATGTCGCCGGACTGCTGCGCTCCTTCGACTATGCGGCGGCGACGGCCGCACCCGGCCGGACCGCCGCGTCGGCGGGCACGGAGGAGCGGCGGATGTCGCTGCTGGCCCGGTTCCGCGATGCCGCCTCAGCCGCCTTCCTCGGCGGGTATCGCGAGGTGCTGGCCGGCACCGAGAATCCCTGGGTGAAGCCGATCGCCGAGCGGGCGCTGCTCGATCTATTCCTCCTCGAAAAAGCCGCGTACGAAATCCGCTACGAGGCGGCGAACCGGCCGAGCTGGATCGGCATTCCGTTGCGCGGCATGGCCGGCCTGCTCGACCGCGTCACGGCGGATCCGCCGGCGTGAACGAGATC
>CAYSTX010000413.1:0-1136 GCA_964434035.1 uncultured Acetobacteraceae bacterium | reverse complement strand
GACGACCCGTACGCGTTCGGTCCGCTGCTGGGCGAGCTTGATCTGCATCTGCTGGCGGAGGGACGGCATTTCGAACTCGACCGCGTTCTTGGCGCGCACGCGATGCGGATCGACGGGATCGACGGCGTCCGCTTCGCCGTCTGGGCGCCCAACGCGCGCCGCGTGTCGGTCGTCGGCGACTGGAATTACTGGGACGGCCGCGTCCACCCAATGCGCCGCCGCGTCGAGGCGGGCGTTTGGGAGCTGTTCATCCCCGGCACCGGTCCCGGCGCGCTCTATAAGTACGAGCTGCTCGGTCCGGATGGCGCGGCACTCCCGCTGAAGGCCGACCCAGTCGCCTGGGCTAACGAACCGCCGCCGCACACCGCGTCCATCGTTACCGATCCGATCCCACCCGTCTGGACCGACGACGCATGGATGGAAAGCCGCGCCGCGCGACAGACGGTGTCGGTGCCGATCGCGATTTACGAATGCCACGCGCCGTCCTGGCTCGGTCCCGACGCGATCGACGGCGCCGGCCGCGAAGGCTGGGACGTACTCGCCGACAAGCTCATCCCGTACGTCACGCGGATGGGGTTCACGCATGTCGAGCTGCTGCCGATCATGGAGCATCCGTTCGGCGGCTCCTGGGGTTATCAGCCGCTCGGGCAGTTCGCGCCGAGCGCGCGGATGGGCTCGCCGGACAGCTTCGCGCGCTTCGTCGATCGCTGCCACGTCGCAGGGATCGGCGTCATTCTGGACTGGGTCCCCGCGCATTTTCCAACCGACCCGCACGGCCTCGCCCGGTTCGACGGCACGGCACTCTATGAGCACGAGGACCCGCGCGAGGGGTTTCATCGCGACTGGAACACGCTGATCTATAATCACGGACGAAACGAGGTCCGTGGCTTCCTGATCGCGAGCGCGCTGCATTGGCTCGACCGCTATCATGTGGACGGGCTGCGCGTCGATGCGGTCGCGTCGATGCTGTACCGCGACTATTCGCGCGGTCCGGGCGAATGGCTGCCGAACCGCTACGGCGGGCGCGAAAATCTCGAAAGCATTGCGTTCCTGCAGGATCTGAGCCGCGTCGTGCACGCGCGCCATCCCGGCACGGTGCTTATCGCGGAAGAGAGTACGGCATGGCCCGGCGTGAC
>CAYSTX010000412.1:0-2385 GCA_964434035.1 uncultured Acetobacteraceae bacterium | reverse complement strand
CCATCATGTCGATGACGCCGAGCTTCACCGAGTTGATGACGTCGATTTCCTGGCCGAGCTGGTTGTCGGGGTAGAAGGAAATCTGGATCTGCTCGGCCAGACCGTTGGCCGCAAGCGCTTTGACAAGGCTGTCATAGTACACTCGCCCGTTGGCGTATTTCGGGTCGTTCGCCTGCGAGGACGACAGCTTGAGCTTCAGCGTTGCGGCCTGTGCACGGCCGATCAGCGCGGGTGCCGCGATGGCGCCGGCGGCGACGATTAGCGATGATTGAAGGATTGCGCGGCGCCGTACGGCGATCGACATGGCTTCTCTCTCCCCTGCGCGGCGCGGTTGCGCGGCCCACGTTTCAACCTGCCGTCTGAAGCGGCGATTGGTATTACCGTATGACTTGAAGCGCGGTGCGCGCAAGCCGGCGGCACCGGACCGACTCTCGTTGACGCGCCGCCGGCGGGCTAATTATCTTATCGTATGACTTATCCCGCCGGATCGATGCCGCGCCCGCCCAAGCGGAGCCTGAAAGAACAGCTCGTCGACGACCTTGGCCGCGACATCATCGCGGGCCGGTTGCTTCCGGGCGGCCTATTGCCCGCCGAAGACGCTCTGCTTGCCCGCTTCTCAGTCAGCCGCACGGTGCTGCGGGAGGCGCTGAACGTGCTCTCGGCGAAGGGGCTGGTGGATGCGCGCCCGAAGCGCGGGACGATTGTCCGGCCGCCGTCGGACTGGAGCCAGCTCGATCCAGCCATACTTGGATGGCGCGCCGAGGAGGACGTGATTGATCCGAATGGTGAGATCGTCCTGTTGCTCGATCACCTGACGGAGATGCGGCGCATCATCGAGCCAGCGGCGGCGGAACTCGCCGCGCGGCGCGCGACCGAGGACGACCTCGCCGGGCTGACCGCGACGTTCGCGGCGATGGAGCGGGCGGACTCTGCCGATGAGTACACCGAGGCCGATCTCGCGTTTCACATCGCCTGCCTGCGCGCCGCGCATAACGATTTCCTGCTGCCAGTCGCGCACGCGATCCGGAGCGCGCTCGTGCTGTCCCTCCGCATCACGAACCGCGACCCATACGCTGACCGGACGGTCTCGCTGCCGCTGCACCGGGCGATCCTGAACGCAATCGTCGCCCGCGACCCCGAGGCGGCGGCGAGCGCGATGCTGCGCAACCTCGACGACGCCGACGCCAGGCGTGCCCGCGCCGGATACCGCAGCGGCGTCGGCGGGTCCGTCACGGCGAAAGCCGTCCGCGCGGACCCGAAGGGGTTGAAACGAAAATAACCGGATGCCTCGGTCACCGGGCGCGTGCGCACAACTCCGGAATGGAACGTGACGTGAATCGTTGCGGCAGACGCGTTTCGTGCGGTCTGACCGGTGGGGGTTGGCCAGCTTGCCGCAGCCCCAAAATTACGCCGGTGCTCGGCGTTGCCCTCGGCACCGTTCCCTTCAGTTTGGCGTAACCGACTCACTATGAGATCCAAATAGGCCCGAGATAGCCCCCACCCTAAAGCGACGGTCGTATGGACAACGCGTCGAGTCATCCCGGAATCGTTGCATTCGGTCGCTACCGGGTGCTTCCGCATTGCCGCGAGCTTCTTATCGACGGCCAGCCGGTCAAGCTCGGGGGCCGGGCTTTCGACGTGCTGATGGTGCTGATCGAGGCCCGGGGCGCCGTCGTCAGCAAGGACGACCTGTTGGGGCAGGTCTGGCCGGGCCGGATCGTCGAGGAAAACAACCTTCAGGCCCAGATTTCCGTGTTGCGCGCCGCCTTCGGGCCGGAGCGAGCGCTGATCCGCACGGTATCCGGACGCGGCTACCAGTTTGCCGGGGAGCTCCGCGTCCTCGGGGAAAGCCCGGACCGGCTCGACGGTGCGGCCGCGTTGTTTCCCGACGCTGTTCGACCGCCGACAAACCTGCCGGAGCCGGTATCCGAGCTGATCGGCCGGGAGGATGTGCTGCGCGAGGTTCTTAGGCTCACCGCAGCGCACCGGCTCGTTACCCTGACCGGCCCCGGCGGCATCGGCAAAACGCGCCTCTCGCTTGCGGTAGGGCATCTTCTTTTGCCGCAATTCGCCGACGGCGCCTGGATCGTCGAGCTGGCGTCACTCGCCGACCCGAGCCTGGTTCCGGCCGCGGTCGCTGCTTCCCTCCGGGTCGAACTCCCCGGAGGAGTCGTCTCGGCCGAGCGTGTGGCGAGCGCTCTCAGCGCGAAACGGCTCCTGATCGTGATGAACAATTGCGAGCACGTCATCGACGCGGCGGCCAACATGGCCGAAGCTTTGCTGCGCGCCCACCCAACCGCGCGCATCATCGCAACGAGCCGCGAGCCGCTGCGCGTCGAGGGAGAGTGGACATATCAGGTGCCACCCCTCGCCGTGCCCGAGGAG
>CAYSTX010000411.1:0-2390 GCA_964434035.1 uncultured Acetobacteraceae bacterium | reverse complement strand
CGCAGCTCTGTGGCCTCAGCACGACCTGGTACACCTGGGTCGAGCAGGGTCGCGATATCGCCTTGTCTCCAACCGCACTGGCCCGTCTTGCGGACGCGCTGCGGTTGAGCGCGGCCGAGCGCGCCTACCTGTTCGAGCTGACCCGAAGGCGTGATCCGGCGCCCCCAGCCGCGCCATTGCCCGACGCAATCGCGCCACAAGAGCTTGCCGCCGTGCTGGAGACCGTGGCGGCGCCAGCGTATCTGCTGGACAGGCTGTGGCACGCGCGTGCGTGGAACGACATGGCCGCGCGGCTGTTCGCTCCCTGGTTCGACAGCGGTGAGCCGAGCCTGCTGCGCTTCGTCTTCCTCAATGACGCCGCCCCGCGGTTCATTGCGGATTGGGACAATCGCGCGCAACGGCTACTCGCCGAGTTCCGCGCGGACACGGTGCATGCGGCCGATGATCCGGAGGTGCGGGAACTGGTCGGCGATCTCATGCGCCGCAGCCCCGTGTTCGCACGATTTTGGAACAATCACGCCGTGCTCGCGCGGGACGGCGGCGCTCGCAGGTTCAATCATCCGCTGGACGGCACCCTGCTCTATGAGCAGATCACGCTGATCCCGGCTTCCCTTCCGGGCTACAAGATCGTGCTGCTCCTGCCCAGTGGCTGAGGCATTCGCGCAAAGGGGCGAGGTCATCGCGCGCGTCCGTCAATGCCCCATATGGATCGGGCCGCCGAGCTTGATTTTGCGCAGGGCAAGCGCGAGTGGAGCCACCGAAAGCGAGATGAGCATCAGGACCCAGAAGGCGTCCATGTAGCCGAGGAACCCGGCCTGCGTCTGCACCTGCTGCCCGATCCAGGCGATCGCCTGCTGTTTTGCCTGGATCAGCGAACTGCCCTGCGCCACGAAGAAATTCGTCACCTGGTTCAGGGTGTCCTGATACTGCACGCTCGACGGAATGGCGTGCTCGACCAATCGGCTCTGATGGAACTGCTCGCGATGCGTCAGTACGTTGGAAACGATCGAGATGCCGATCGAGCCGCCGGTGTTGCGCGCCGCGGTCATCAGGGCCGAGGCATCGTCGGTCCTGTCCGGCGGTATGCCATCGTAGGATGCGGCCATGATCGGCACGAAAATCAGTGGCAGCCCGACACCAAGTAGCATCCGCGAACGCGCGAAGAACCAGAAGTTGAGATCGCCGTACGTGTTTGTCAGGTCATACATCGACAGCGCGCAGACGATCCCGCCGGCGACGATCAGGTACTTCGGCTGGATTTTACCTGACAAGCGACCAACCACCACCATCATCACCATCGTGACCATGCCGCCCGGCGACAGCACGAGCCCCGCCCAAGTGGCCGTGTAGCCGAATTCCTGCTGAACCAGTTGCGGCAAGAACTGTGTGGTCGCCAACAGGATGGCGCCGGTCGCAAGCATGACGAGGAAGCTCGCGCCGAACTGGCGCGTCGCCAGCATCCGGACGTTGACCACCGGGTGGCGATGTCTGAACTCCCACGGGATCAGCAGCACGAACGCAAGCGCGCTGGCGGCTATGACCCTCACGATGAACGGTGAGCCGAACCAGTCGTCCTCGAGCCCGCGGTCGAGCGCGAGCTCGAGCGCACCGAGGAACGTTGCGACGAGCGTGAAGCCGATCAGGTCGAACCTGCCCGACTGCCGCAGCCGTTCCCGGCGCTCCGCGACGGCGGATGCGGGCTCGTGCAGGATCGCGGCGATCGCCACCGTCATGAACACGCCGACCGGCACGTTGATCAGGAAGCACCAGGTCCAGTCGACGTTGTCCGCAAGCCACCCACCGAGCGTCGGCCCAACCGCCGGCGCCACCACCACCGCAACGCCGAACAAGGCGAAGGCCTGGGCGCGCTTCTGCGGCGGGAAGGCGTCGGCCAGGATCGACTGCGCGACCGGCACCATGCCGCCACCCGCGAAGCCCTGAAGAAGGCGGAACACGAGGATCTGCTGGAGGCTCGTCGACAGCCCGCACATCAGCGAGCTGACCGTGAACAGCACCAGGCAAATGATGAAGAACCGCTTACGGCCGAGGCGATTGGCGAGGAAGCTGGTGGCCGTAACGATGATGGCGTTGGCGACCAGATACGTCGTCACCACCCAGGATGCCTCGTCCTCGCTCACCCCCATGCCGCCTGCAATGTAGGGCAGCACGACATTGGCGATGGTGGTGTCGAGCGTCTCCATGAAGGAGGCGCCCGCCACCAGGACAGCGATCAGCCACGGGTTGGTGGCTGTGCCGCGAGCCACGGGGGCGCTCACAGCACGCTCTCCAGCCGCGCGGCAAGCGACGGGGTCGGATCGACACGCACGCTCGGTTCCACCGACATCCCCGGACCGAGCGCGACATCAGTCGGCGGATTGTCGAGCACGATC
>CAYSTX010000410.1:0-2395 GCA_964434035.1 uncultured Acetobacteraceae bacterium | reverse complement strand
CCTGGTACTCGTGAATCTTCATGCGTGATTCCCTTCAGTCTGAGAGTTGGATTGAGTTGTTTCGATCGAAAATTGCGAGAGGCGTTGCCCTGTACAAGCCGCAACGGAGGCGAGACAACCGATTGGTGCACCAAGAGCGAACCGCGTGAAGCCGGTGGTCGACAAAGCACCCATCTCGGCGCCAGCCCATTTCATCTGTCTGGGAACGGTAATGGAAATCCTATCGGGACGCCACGCGGATCATTACCTTGCCTTCATTAGCACCGCTGAAAAATAGCTTCAGAGATTCGGCCGCGTGCTCGAGCCCGTCCACCAAGTGCGCACGATGCTTCAGCTTGCCCTGGGTGAACAAATCGAGGAGCACTTCGTCGAACTCGGCGTAACGATGTTCGAATTGCGAAACGACGAATCCTTCCATCCGCGCTTGTTTGATGAGCATGAGCGGAAGATTCTTGATTCCGTATGCTTCGCTCTCGGGAGCCAGGTCATACTGCGAGATTGCGCCACAGACCACAATGCGGCAACCAACAGCCATATTTTCCAAGACAGCGTCAAGCGTCGCCCCCCCGACGTTGTCGAAGTAAAGATCGATGCCGTCGGGACACTCGCGACGAAGCGCTGCATCGAGCGGCTCAGACTTGTAGTCAATCGCACCATCGAGTCCCAACTCGTCGAGCAACCTGCGGCACTTAGCCTCACCGCCGGCAATGCCGATCACGCGGGCGCCAAATGCCTTGGCTATCTGCGCCGCCAGGGATCCCGTCGCCCCCGCTGCACCCGACACCACCACAGTGTCCGACGGACTGAGCGCGCCCACTTCGAGAAGGCCCACCGCGGCCGCACGCCCGATGTGCGAAAAGATTGAAAGGTGCGTTTCCAACGGAACGCCTGGTGGCAGCTCGATTTTCTCAAGCGCGTCGGAACGGGCAACCGAGAATTCTTCCCATCCCCATAGTCCCTGCACGAGGTCTCCTCGGCAGAAGCACCCCGACCCCGACTGAACGACCTCACCCACGGCCATGCCAACCATCACGCTGCCTACTCCGAGTGCCGAATGGGAAGATGCAGGATCGAGCCTGAGCCAATTGCGACTACTCGGGTCCAGGCTCAGCAATAGCGTACGCACGAGAACCTCTCCGCCCGCCTGACTCGGCCTCTCTCGCTCCTCAAGTTTCAGACAGCTAGGGTCATAGGCGCCTCGCGCCGCCTTGTGGACAATCCACGACTTTTGCTTCATACGTTCTCCATGCACCGCTCGATTCCGCGATCGCTATTCCGAAATTCTCAACAAATAGGCGAACAAGGACGCCGCCTTATCGCGGTTTAATGGGTATGTCCGGCGGGAGACCGCAGACATTCATCGTCGGACCGGAGGCACCGCGTCACGTCCTCGCTCACCCTCGACCGTCTCACATTGCCCGATGCTTCGTGCAACAGGCCAAGGCCGCGATTTTCGGCGGTCCGTTTAGCCGCGCGTATGGCATCGTGAAAATTACTTTCGGCTGCAACGCGAACTCGATCAACGCTCACGACCCATTGACCGAACGCATAGCGCCACCGAACTCTGCGCTCTTCGAGAAGCACGCAAAACCAGCGCCAAATCGAAGCGTCCTCCGCATTGGCCGCGGCAGCCGCGTCAAGTCGGGCCTGCTGCATCGTATCCATCGTTCTGTTCCGCCTTAGATAGTGCCGATGGCGATTTCGACGAACCTCAGTTGATACGCTCACTCAGTTCGGGCACGGCAACAAACAGGTCGCCGACGAGCCCGTAGTCGGCCACGCTGAAGATCGGCGCCTCGGGATCCTAGTTGATCGCCACGATCACCTTCGAATCCTTCATCCCCGCCAAGTGCTGAATCGCGCCCGAGATGCCCACCGCCACATACAGTTGCGGTGCGACGATCTTGCCCGTCTGGCCCACTTGGTAGTCGTTCGGCACATACCCCGCGTCCACGGCCGCGCGCGAAGCGCCCAGCGCCGCACCGAGCTTGTCGGCCAGCGGCTCGAGCACCTTCGTATAGTTCTCGCCGCTGCCAAGCCCGCGGCCGCCCGACACGATGATGCTCGCGCTCGTGAGCTCAGGGCGATCGAGCTTCGTCACTTCGCGGTTCACGAACTGCGAAATGCCACGGTCACCTGCGGCTTCGATCTTGTCCACCGATGCGCTGCCGCCTTCGGCCGCTACCGCATCGAAGCCCGTCGCACGCACCGTGATGACCTGGATCGCGTCGCCCGATTGCACCGTGGCGATGGCATTGCCCGCGTAGATCGGACGCTCGAACGTATCGGCGGACACCACAGCCGTGATTTCGCTGATCTGCGCCACATCCAGCTTGGCCGCCACGCGCGGTGCAATGTTCTTGCCATAGGCCGTTGCCGGCGCCACGATGTGCGA
>CAYSTX010000409.1:0-2408 GCA_964434035.1 uncultured Acetobacteraceae bacterium | reverse complement strand
CTCATCGGCATCGGGCTGACGGTGGTCCAACTTGTTGTCAGCATCCGCACACGGGAGCACCGTCGCGATCTCACCGGCGATCCCTGGAATGGGCGCACGCTCGAGTGGTCCATGCCGTCGCCGCCGCCGGCCTGGAATTTTGCCGTTCTGCCGCTGGTCGAGACGACCGACGCCTATTGGGCGACCAAGCAACATGAATACCAGGCCGCACAGCGGTCTATTGCACGCAAGTACGCGCCGGTTCATGTTCCACGCAACAATCCGACCGGCTTCTTTCTTGCCTTCTTTGCCGTTGTGCTGGGCTTCGCCTTCATCTGGCACATCTGGTGGATGGCAATAGTCGCTCTGCTCGGCTCTCTAGCGGTCGGCCTCCTCCAAGCTTGGAATACAGACACCGAAACAGTCATTTCAGCGGAGAAGGTCGCTGCCTTCTACGGACCGCAGGCGCCAAAGGAGATTGCGGCATGAGCGTGGTAGATGAAATCGTCCTCCATCCCGGGGCTGTTCCGCTTTCGACGCGCGGCCCGGCGCCGACACGTGTCGTGGTCGGGTACGGCTTCTGGTTGTTTCTGCTCTCGGACATCATCCTCTTCGCGGCCCTGTTTGCCGCCTATGCGGTGCTGTTGGGCGAGACCAATGGTGGCCCTTCGGGTGCAGCGCTCTTCGACAAAACTCACGTCTTTATCGAAACCGCATGCTTGCTCGCATCCAGCGTCACTTGCGGTTTCGCCACGCTGGCCGTCCAGCGGCGCAACGAACTCGCCGCCTATCTTTGGATGATCGTCACCTTCTTACTCGGCGCTGGATTCCTGAATCTAGAATGGTCGGAGTTTACGAGCCTGGTTGCCTCCGGCAACGGCCCCTCGCGCAGCGCCTTCCTGTCTGCCTTCTTCACCCTAGTGGGCACTCACGGTCTGCATGTCACAGTCGGGCTCTTCTGGCTCTTGATCATGATGCTGCAGGTCGAGACGCTCGGCTTTCTGCCCATGGTGAGGCGACGCTTCTTTTGCTTCGGCCTGTTCTGGCACGCGCTCGATATCGTCTGGATCGGCGTGTTCACGATCGTCTATTTGGGAGCACATTGATGACTGATGAGATCGACCCGCAGGGCCATGCTCCCGGGATAAACGAACACACTGGTGCCGACGGGCGAACCTACGTTGTCGGGCTCTTCTACGCGGCGATTCTAACGCTTGCCTCGTTCTGGGTGTCGTCGACCAATCTTGTCTACCCGCCCGGCGTACCGGTCCTGCTGGCCGTGCTCGCCATCGCGCAGATGGGCGTCCACTTGGTGTTTTTTCTCCATATCTCCAGTGCACCTGACCAGACCAATAACTTTCTGGCCCTCGCGTTCGGCATATTCGTCGTTGGCCTCATCGTATTTGGGTCAATGATCATCATGGCCAATCTAAACCACGCGATGATGCCGATGGATCGACTGATGCAGATGCAACGATAGCCGGCGGTTTCCGTGCGTAAGCGCTCGGTCGCAACCCAGCAGAATCCAAACCCAGAGCTTGCGCGATCGATCCTGCAGATGATCGTGGACCAGTTGAAGGACACGATCGTCCGGGTGCGGGAGGTCGAGATGCGTCTGACCAAGTGGCATCGGCAGAGCAAGCTCAGCCAATTGCTGGCAACGATCCCCGGCGTTGGCATCATGGGAGCGAGCGCGATTGCGGCCACCGTCACGATCCGACGCTGTTCCGATCGGGGCGGGCATTCGCCGCCTGGCTCGGGATGACGCCACGGCAGAACTCTAGCGGCGGCAAGGAACGGGTCGGGCGCACGAGCAAGCGCGGCGACAAATACATCCGCTGTCTGCTGGTCGCCGGTGCGGTCGCGGTACTGCGGCACACCCTCAATCGAACGACCAAAGATGCAGCCTGGGTACGGGGATTGCTGGCGCGACGGCCGACCAAGGTTGCCGCGGTGGCGCTGGCCAACAAGACGGCCCGTATCGCCTGGGCGGTATTGGCGCGCGGAGATGGCTACTACAGCGAGAATGTCGTCGGGCACGCGGCATAAGCGCCAAAAGCCCGCACAGCATGCGAGGGTGAAAGGGACGTGATGGCGAGCGGTCGAGCCGCGGATCGGGAAGACCCGGGCAAATCAAGGCGCACCGAAGCGCGTCACCTTGATGGGGACCCGATCAGCGAACTCCATCAGGGCCAGCGGTCATGTGCACCGCACGGAAGGGCCGGACATATGACTGCACCCGACCATATCGGCGGAACCGAAACAAAAACCTTCGCAGGTGGGAGCCGTCCACAAATGATTTGCTGCTGACCGGCTGAACAAGCCCGCACACCGCCGAACGGAAGCGGCCCGGCGTCGCCCGAACGCGCGAATACCGGAAACGGCACCAGCAGCGCGTTGATCCCGCACGCAGGGACGGAGCGCCGCGC
>CAYSTX010000408.1:0-2414 GCA_964434035.1 uncultured Acetobacteraceae bacterium | reverse complement strand
CCGATGAACGGGCCGATGTCGATGTTCGCGCAGAATGACGGGCAGGGTGGCGCCGTGCCGGTGGTCCGCGCTTCAGCGCCCATCTCCGCGCCGCCGGCCGCGCAATACGCCGCGTCCGGTCCGATCGTCGATCCGAACTCATTCGTGCCGACCTATGTCGTGCCCGTCGACGACGAGACGCAAGCGCCTGTGGCGGCACCCGTCTCGCGGGCGGCGCAGATGCAGGTGGCCGAGGCGACGCCGTTCACTGGCACGCGCTCTTCGCTCGGCGCCGCCGCGATCGCGCCGCCGATCACGCCACAGTATCAGGCGCAACCATCCGCTCCATATGCGCCGCCGCCGGGAACGTCGCGATACGCGTCGCGCGCGAAGGGGCCGGTCGAGGCGTCGCCGGTTCGTACCGTAGGCTTCCGCTTCGTGCCAATGACGCCGTCCGGCCAATTGCTGCCGCCTGGATCGTTGCCGTCGCACGTACTGACGCCGGCGCAGGCGCGATCGACGCAGGCGGCCGTGTTGCAGACGGTCGCCGGCGGCAGCGGCGATTACGCGATCCAGGTCGGCGCGTTTGCGACCCCGATGCTGGCGCGCGCGGCGGGCGACGCTGCGCGCGCGCGGGCGTCCGGCACCATGCCGGCGGTCGCGACGACGACGCTCTCCGCCGTCAGCAAGTCCGGCGGCGGGGCGCTGTTCCGCGCACGCGTGACGCATCTGTCGTCGGAGGCGGCCGAGGCGTCCTGCCGCACGCTCCGCGCCAGCGGTGAGGCCTGCATCGTGTTGCCGCCGGAGCGCGCGTCCTAGCTGGTAGGCGTCGGCGGCGGCGGAGGCGTCGGGTAATTGACCCGCAGCACGGTAAGCCAGCTGTAGCGCGTGTCGAGCACGGTGCCGTCCGGCGTTGCGAGCTTGCCGTCCGGCGTCACCGGCACGTGCTTCATCGTCACTGCGTCGTCCACGTTGCCGCCGATGACCGAGATCGCCTCCCCCTGACGCGCGACGACGATGTCGCAATGGGCGGGGAAGCGATTTTGCGTCGGCAAATCGTCGAAGGTGAGTCTGGCACCACGCCGGCCGCGTCCCTCGCAGATCAGGTCGCCCGGCACTGGCGCATAATCGGTCAACCGCTCGGCCGTCAGCAGACCGCCCGCGCCGTTTTCGCGGGCGATGTCGATGTAGTCGGAATGGCTTTCGGAATACGGAAACCGGTTTCCCGCCCCGGCGATGCGCATCACGTAACTGATGAATGCGGCCGACCATGCGTAATTTCCGTCCTCGTTGGCCGGGAAGACGTGGCCGGTTTCGTCCTGGTCGCCCGTCCACGCGCCCTGTCGTGCATCGGGGCCGAGCGCGGTCCACCAATACTCGCCGACGCGCTGCCACAGTCCGGGCATCCGTTCCGGCTTTTCGTCGGGCGGCAGGGGCGGGCGGGTGCCGGGCGGGTCGTCGTCGATCGGCTGACCGAACATGCGCCATTCCCGCATCGCGATCGCGACTACGCTGACGGCCGAAATCGGCTCATATGGGACGCGCGCGAACGGCGGTACGGCGATGTCGGTGCCCGCCATCCCTTCCTTTAGCGGGCGGTGCTCGGCCCCTTGCTCGCGCTTTGCAGCGCATCCGACAAGCGCGGCGCTTAGGACGATTGCCCCGATCATCGCCGCCTGCCGTCTCATGCGGCCCGCCGGCGCGCGCGCCGTTCCAAAATGCTCAATAGCCTCACCAACGGTAACAGGAGAATGAGATACAAGACGGCGCAGGCGACGATGGGGGTAGGGTTATAGGTGAGGCTCTGCGCCTGCCTAGCCTGAAACAGCAACTCCGGCGCGGCGACGACACTGCCGAGCGAGGTCAGTTTGACCACTTCGAGCGTGTTCGACACGAGGTCCGGCAGCACGGTTCGAACGGCCTGCGGCAGGACGATCGCCATCATGGTCCAGACCAGGCCGAGCCCCGTCGCGCGCGCCGCCTCGATCTGTCCGGCCGGAACGCTTTCGATGCCGGCGCGCAGCACTTCACCGTAATAGGCGCTGGTGTTCAGCAGGAAGGCGATGGCGACGCAGCCGATGCCGCCAAGCTCGATCCCCGCGAAGGGCAGTCCGGCATAGAGCAGGATCAGCAGCACGAGCGGCGGGAAGGCGCGGAAGACGTCGACCCACGCACGGAGCGCCCAGCGGATGGCAGGCGCGCGCACCCGCGAGAGCAGCGCGAGACCGAGACCGCCGGCAAGCCCGAGCGGGACCGTGATGAGCGAGAGCAGGATCGTCGTCCCGAGGCCCGCGAGCAGGATCGGCGCCGCTGCGCGCAAGATGGAAAGGTTCGCGAAGTTCGTCAGAAACTCGTCCATCAGCGCCGCCACGTAAAGCGTGTCTCAAGCCACCGCCCGACGATGACGACCGGCAGGAAGAGCGCGAGATAGGCCG
>CAYSTX010000407.1:0-2428 GCA_964434035.1 uncultured Acetobacteraceae bacterium | reverse complement strand
AGTAATGCGCGTCGCCGTCCTTGATGATTATCAGTCGGTCGCCCTGACGATAGCGGACTGGTCTCCACTCGAGGGCAGAGCCGACGTCACGGTCTTTTCCGATCACGTGACCGATGAAGCGGTGCTGGCGGAGCGTCTCGCGCCGTTCGGCGTCCTCTGCATCATGCGTGAGCGAACACCGCTGCGGCGAGCGTTGATCGAAAGACTGCCCAATCTGAAACTAATTGCGTCGACGGGCCCGATCAACGCGGCCATTGACGTGGCGGCGGCCGAGGAGCGCGGCATCGAGATCGTGCACACCGGTTACTCATCGACCCCGACCGTCGAGATGACCTGGGCGCTCATCCTCGCGAGCCAACGCCATCTGGTGCGTGAGGTCGCGTCCGTGCGGAACGGTGGCTGGCAGCAAACGGTCGGAGGCGACCTTCACGGCCGCACGCTCGGCCTCTTGGGGCTCGGCAACATTGGCGGCGCGGTGGCTCAGATCGGTCGCGCCTTCCGTATGAACGTGATCGGCTGGAGCAAGAATCTCACGCCCGAAAAAGCCGAGGCAGTCGGCGCCGTTGCCGTCTCGAAGGAGCAGCTTTTCGCGGACGCGGACATCGTCAGCATCCACACGTTGCTGAGCCGACGTACCCGTGGGCTGGTCGATGCCGCCACGCTCGCGCTGATGAAACCAACTTCATGGCTGATCAATACGTCGCGCGGCGCGATCGTGGACGAGTCTGCCGTGCTGGATGCTCTGCGCGGACGACGGATCGCGGGTTTCGCGGTGGACGTGTACGAGGAAGAGCCTTTGCCGCCAGACCATCCGTTCCGCGCTTTGGACAACGTGTTGGCAACGCCGCATCTCGGCTATGTCACGCAAGGCCTTTATCGGACGTTCTACGGCGACACGGTCCGGAATATCGTCAACTGGTTGAACCGCGAAGCGAGCCGACGTCCCTAGACTCCGGCACTTCGCTAAATGAGCGCCAGCAACGTCCGCTCAGCGCCAAGCCATGCGGAAACGTGAGGCGTGCGGACATTCGCGCCGGATTCGCCGGTACCGCAATGCTGAGCTAGGGCCGGATCACGGGAGTGAACGACGGCGGATCGCTTGCCGGAAAGCTCTCCTCGAGTGCTTCATCGAGCTCAGCGTCATCGTGGGTCCGCTTGCGTGCGGTCCCGTCGTCCGTTCCCTTCTTGTCGTCGGGTTTGATCGGCTTCTTGTCGGGATCTTTCGTCTGGTTCGGGTCGGGCATGTTCCGCTGCTTTCAGTAGGGGTGTCTTTCGGAGACCCTGCCTTCGACACGCGGCTGGGCCGGCGATCGGGTCGAGAACGCTACTGCGGATCGCCAGGTTCGTGGCGCTCCGTGACCGAGATTTCACTGCTGCACGAGGTGAGGCGAAGCGCGCCTTGAAAGAAGCTAGTCTGCTACGCAAGTGGCCGGTCGTCACAGGCGCGGCCGGCATTTTCCCGCGCCCACGCCTGATAGGTCAAGCGACACTGTTCCTTGGTAGCGCTGCCGGCCATCCGCCCCTTTTCGAGCGCTTGGCACGCACCGCCAACGGTGAGGTATCTGCAGAAACGGACTGTCGTTCGTTCTGAGAAGAAGTCGCCATGACTCGGACTAACTTACGGTTAGCCATGCCGGGTACGGCGTAACGGCATTGCGATGACGCAGGAGACCCGGATGAGCAGCATTCGCACCGACAGCCTCAGCAAGGTCGATGTGCCGGCGGATAAGTTATGGAGCGCGCAGACGGGCTGCGTGAACCACTCGTATCAGGAGAAATTTAATGAACCAACTGACTAAAGCCCCGCTCAGCGATGCTCTGAAGGGCGCGGCGCTGCTCAATGATCCGGGACGAAACAAAGGAACGGCGTTCACTCCGGAGGAGCGTCGCGCCCTGGGGCTCGAGGGACTTCTGCCACCGTCGCCGGAGACCCTTCAGCGGCAGGTTGAGCGGGTGCTCGAACATCTTGAGGTCAAGCCGAACGACCTTGAGCGATATGTCTACCTCATCGCACTCGCGGACCGGAACGAGACGGTCTTCTACGCCACCGTGATGTCCGATCCGGCGCGTTTCATCCCGATCCTGTACGATCCAACCGTCGCGGATGCGTGTCTCGCCTTCGGGCACATCTATCGCCGTGCGCGCGGCATGTACATCACACGGCACATGAAAGGCCGGATAGCCGAGGTGCTGCGGAACTGGCCGGAGCGCGACGTCCGCTTCATCTGCGTATCGACCGGCGGGCGCATCCTCGGCCTCGGCGACATCGGCGCGAACGGCATGGGCATTCCGATCGGCAAGCTGCAGCTCTACACGGCTTGCGCCGCGGTGCCGCCGTCATGCCTGCTGCCGGTGCTGTTCGATATCGGCACGACCAACGAGGTGCTGCGCGCCGATCCGCTCTATCTCGGTCTGCGCGAGACGCCGC
>CAYSTX010000406.1:0-2441 GCA_964434035.1 uncultured Acetobacteraceae bacterium | reverse complement strand
TGGTCGCGAGCACGGCACCAGTCTGGGCGTAGAGCCACGACAACTCAGCCTCGACCTGCATCGCAAGCTCGCGCGTCGGCGCGACGATCAGGATCAGCGGCTTGCCGGCCGACCCGACCCGCTCCCCATCGCCGGAGGCGAGCAGGTTGGGGGCGAGGGCGACGCCATAGGCGACGGTCTTTCCCGAGCCGGTACGTGCCGAGACCAGAAGGTCCCGCCCGGCCGCCTCCGGCGCCAGCACCGCCTGCTGCACCGGGGTCGGCTCAGCATAGGCGCGGTCCTGCAGCGCACGGTCGATCGGCGGGGCGACGGGCGGAAACACGCTCAGGTCGCCGGGGTGAGTACGTGGATGATGCGGGACTCCAGGAGGTCGCGAACCTTCGCGCCGTACGCCTTCATATGCGGGGCGGCACCATGCGCCGCCAGTGCCTCGGCGCTCGCCCAGGTCTCGATCACGGCGAAAGCGTCCGGGCCGAGCGGCGTCTGCACCGGGCCAATGCCGGGCGCGTCGACGACGGGCACGTATTCGATACAGCCATTTTCGGCCAGAACCGCCGGCATGTTCTCGCGGAACGCGGCCAGCACCTCGGCGCGCTTGCCGGGCTTGGCGGTGATCAGGGCAACGACGCGGATCATGGCAGGCTCCTTTCTGCTGGCACGGGATGAGTGAGGGGCGGGGCATGGCAGCCGGGTTCCCCCTTGGCAAGCGGCGTGGCCGTCGCGTCTGATGCGCGCCCAGTGAACGGACCGGTGAACGCGCCGGCGGGGAACGGGCCAGAGAACGGGTGAGGCGGACAATGCGCGGCGTCTACTTCGAGGATACGTGGGTGGGTCAGGTCATCACGACCGCCGAGGTTCGCATCACCCTGGAAGCGATCATCGCGTTCGCCGAAGCGTTCGATCCGCAACCGCAGCATCTGAGCGAGGAGACGGCCGCGCGCACGCCGTTCGGCCGGCTGGTCGCGAGCGGCTATCACACGGCGTCGGTGTCGCTGCGGCAGATGGTGGCGGCGGGCAACGGCTTCTGGATGGGCGCGCTCGGGCTCGGCCTCGATGAGGTGCGCTGGCCGCGTCCGGTCCTGCCGGGCGATAGGCTGCACGTGCGGATCGAGGTGATTGAGGCGCGGGCAACGCGGTCGCACCCGGATAAGGGCCTGGTGCGGCTTCGGACCGAGACGATCAACCAGGACGGCGCGATCGTGATGACCGCGTCTCACACCATGCTGGTGGCGCGCCGGCCGGCCGAGGCCACGTGATCCGGGCGTCGCTGTCGGCTGCTTTGCTGCTGGCGCAAACGCAGGCGGTGTTGGCCGTTTCCGCACTGGACACGGCCTATCTGTGCCGCGCATTCGTGACCGGGACCGATGAACGCGACCGCCCGAGCGGACTCGCCCGCTGCTGGGCGGAGGTGCTCACCAAGGTTTCCGGTGATCCGCGCCCGCTCGCCGCCGGCCCCGTGCCGCCGCCGCCGGGCGCGGTTGCTGATTTCTACTACCTCGACCGTATGACGACGCAGGCGCGGCGCGATGAGCAGGGCTCGCGAGACCGGCCATACGACCTCGTCGTGCGGTTCGCGCCGACGGCGGTGGATGCGGCGCTCGCCGACCGGCACGAGGCGCCCTGGACCTCGCCGCCGCTCCGGCTGCGCGTCAGCGGATCGATCGCGAAGGGCGGCGCCGTGATCCCGCTCACCGCGTCGGACGCGAACGATGAGCGGGCGCGCCACGCGCTTGATGACGCCGCGCAGCGCTTTGGTGTCACGTTGTCGTTCGCAGCGGACGACAGTGCCGCGATGCCGGTCATGGGCCGGATCATGTGGACCGACGCGGGTTGGGCAGCGACGTGGACCGTGCCGTCCCAATCGGGGCCGGTAAGCTGGACGATCGAGGGCGCATCGATGGATGCGGCCATGCGGGCGGCCGTGCTCGGCGCAATGGCCATCGCGTCCGGTCACGCGGCCCAGTTAGGGGCCGTTGCCGCCGCCGCTGCCCGCTAGGTCGGGTTCGTCAAATGCTCGTGTCGTCGCCGCCGCCATCGTCCCAGCCGGACGAGCCGCCAGGATCGCTGCCCGCGTCGTCCCAGGACGAGGAGGGGTCCGGGTCGGAGCCACCGGCCCAGTCGCCACCGCCCGCGTTCGGGTCGTCCGGCGGCGTGGTCCAGGAGCTTTGATCGACGTAGCCGGCGCCTGTCGTACCGGCTGCATCGCCGCCCCACGGATTGCCGAGGCCGGAAGCCGCCGCGCCGGCCGCGCCCTGACCGAGCAGACCACCGCCCAGCGTCTGGTGCGGCGAGAACAGATCCATCAGCGCGTTGCCGACCACCAAGCCGCCCGCGACGCCGGCCGCCGTCGTCAGCGCCGAGCCGAGGAAGCCCGAGCCCTGACGCTGAAACATCCCCGGCTGATACCCGGGCGCGTATTGCGGCTGCGCATAGCCCGGCGG
>CAYSTX010000405.1:0-2444 GCA_964434035.1 uncultured Acetobacteraceae bacterium | reverse complement strand
CGGCGAAGTTCGAGGCGATGCGCAAAGCCGGCATCCATGTCGCCGAAAGCCCGGCCTCGTTGGGCAGCACGATGGTCAAGGCGTTACGCTCCGGATCGAGCGCACGTTTCGCGGCCTGAACAAAAACGAGAACCGGTGATGTCGCAGGAAAGGGCCAGCCGGCACGCGGAGTAATCAAGCCTAATCGGGGAGAGAAAATGTCCGTCAGCGCAACGTCGACACGTTCACGTCCCGTCAACCGGTGGCGGCAGCTCGCCTTCGGCGTCATCTGCATGATGCTGATCGCCAACCTGCAATACAGCTGGACGCTGTTCGTCAATCCTTTGCGACAAACGAATGACTGGGACATCCCCGCAATTCAGCTTGCGTTTTCCATCTTTATTGCACTGGAAACTTGGCTGACGCCCGGGGCGGGCTGGCTCGTAGACCATCTCGGCCCTCGGCGCGGGCCAAAGATCACGGTGGCAATCGGAGGCATCCTCGTCGCGGTCGCCTGGGTCATCGATGCCTATGCGAACTCGCTATGGTTGCTCTATGTCGGCGCTGCGCTGTCCGGCATCGGGGCTGGCGGAGTCTACGCGACATGCGTGGGCGGCGCGGTCAAGTGGTTCCCTGATCGACGCGGCCTGGCCGTCGGCGTAACGGCGGCAGGCTTCGGTGCGGGCGCGGCGGTCACGGTCATCCCGATCAAGATGATGATCGAGTCGAACGGCTACTCTGCCACATTCCTTTGGTTCGGCTTGTTTCAAGGCGGATTGCTGTTGCTGGTAGCGGGCTTGCTACGCGCGCCGGACCATAATCCGGCTGCCCGGGCGGTCTCGAAGAAGGTGCCGCAATCGATACGCAGCTTCACGCCGCGCGAGATGGTCGCCTCCCCGATTTTCTGGCTGCTCTATGCAATGTTTGTCGCGGTCTCGGCGAGCGGCCTGATGGCGACCGCACAGCTGGCGTTGATCGCGGCCGACTACCACCTCACGAAGACGGTGCTTCTGTTCGGCGCTTCCACGCTCAGCATCGCGCTCGTCGTCGACAACATCATGAACGGAACGGCGCGGCCGTTCTTTGGCTGGGTATCGGACCGAATCGGCCGCGAGCCGACGATGGCGATCGCGTTCAGTCTCGGCGGCATGAGCTACCTTCTGATGGGCGTGCTTGGCTCCAGCCCGTGGCTCTTCATCCTGTGCGCGGCGATAATCTTTTTTACCTGGGGCGAGATCTTCAGCCTCTTCCCCTCTACGTGCGCCGACACGTTTGGGCCCAAATACGCGACCGTCAACACGAGCCTTCTCTACACCGCGAAAGGCACGTCCGCGCTCCTGGTGCCATTCGCGAACGTCATCAAGGACGCCTCGGGCAGCTGGTTCCTGGTCTTCGTAGTTGCTGCTGCCATGAATTTCCTCGTGGTGCTCCTCGCCTTTTTCGTGCTGCGCCCCTTACGCTCGTCGCAGCACGCCGCCCAGCACTCCCCGCTCAGCGTCGCCATTCCCGGACCGGTGCAGAGCTCGCCGTCGTGATCCGGCGAGCCAGCTTCCCGCCTTTAGCCTGGTCCTCGCGATGTCTCGGGCTCGCCCCCATCTCGGCGGAGATTGCGCGCGATGTTTCGAGAACCAGAGCGCCAAGCTGCGTAATCCGCTCGTCGCCGATGCGTGCCATCGGGCCCGAGGCAGAAACCGCGGCAACGCAGTCGCCAGTTTCGTCGAAAATCGGCGCGGCAATGCAACGCAGCCCGACGGCGTGCTCCTCGTCATCGACGGAATATCCTGTCGCGCGCACCTGCGCGAGATCGGTGCGCAGCGCGGATGGCGAAGTGATCGTTTTGACCGTGATCCGGGGCATGCCGCGCTGGTGCAGGATCTTCGACAGCGTCTTGTCCGATGCCGCCGACAGGATAGCCTTGCCGACCGCCGAGCAATGCAGCGGCACGCGCGAGCCGGGGCGGGCGAACGCGCGCATCATCTGCCGGCACTCAACCTGCGCCAGGTACACCGCTTCGCCCTGGTCCTCGACAGCGAGATAGACGGTCTCTTCACTGTCCTCCATCAGGTGGCGCAAATGGGGCCTCGCGACGCCAACGAGACTGCGGGTCCTGGTGAAGCTGCAGCCGCTGACGAAAGCCTGCACGCCCACCGACCACAGCCGCCGCTCATGATCGAACCTGACATAGCGTTCCTGCTCCAGCGTGGTCAGCAGCCGGTGCGCGGTCGATGCCGCAAGGCCGACCTGCTGCGCCAGCTCGGTCAGCGTCACGCCGTCATCGGGCGCCTCCGCGATGCGATTGAGGAGCGCCAGCGCGCGGACCAGGGATTGCACCTGATCGCCAGTGCGCGATGGCGCTGATGAGCCTTGCACCGCCGCCCGCGTCTTGTCGCTCGCTCGCCGCGCCATCGCGCCCTTTCCACCCAGACCTGCCTTTCCCGGTAACGCTCAAACCGGCGAAGACACGG
>CAYSTX010000404.1:0-2449 GCA_964434035.1 uncultured Acetobacteraceae bacterium | reverse complement strand
CCTGGTTCGACGCGCCGGATTTGGAGAGCCAGCGCCGCATCTGCCGCGACCTGCAAATGCGGTTTCTGCAAAACCCGGGATACTTCCCGCTTGGACAGTTCTTTCAAGCGACCGCCTACCGCAGTAATGTCAGCAACATTCCACGCGGCTCGTTCAGCCTATTCTGGGGCATCAAGAAGACCTGAGGGCCGCGTTCAGGCGTCGGCGAAGTGGTGCTGGACGCCTCTGAACTAGCGACGTTTTGCCGCTATCTGAGCGCACGATTAAGCGTGTAGGGTCGGCGGGCGACCCACATCCTCGCCGCGGACGGATGGTAGAAAAACGATCACGAATGCTCGGGGGCATCGACCTCGCCGCCAGTACCGGGCTCGAAATCGGACCGCTGCACGCACCGCTCGTCCGACGGACCGAAAGCAACATCCGCTACGTCGATTACGCGTCGACCGAGGTATTGCGGGCCAGTTTCCGGCATCCCAACGCGGACCCGTGCGACATCGTGGACGTGGACATCGTCTGGGGGGAGCGGCCGCTCGGCGACTGCATCGCGGAGCCGGTCGACTTCGTCCTGGCCAGCCACGTAATCGAGCATGTGCCGGACCTGATTGGCTGGCTCCTGGAGGTGCGCGGGGCCTTGCGGCCGGGCGGCATCCTCGGCCTCGCCGCGCCTGACCGGCGCCATACGTTCGATCTACGGCGCCCCGTCAGTACGCCAGGAGAAATGGTCGAGGCGTACCTTCGCCGCCATCGCGCGCCGTCGCTGCATCAGATCTTTGATGCCGCCGCACTGTCGAAGGACACGGAAGACGCGGCCGAATGGCGATTGGGCAAGTCCTATCGCGGCGTCCCCGCCGAGGTGATGCGGCGGCTGCCAGACGCGCTCGACATGGTGCGGGCGCTGGCGACCGAGCCGCGCTATATCGACGCGCATTGCTGGGTCTTCACGCCAGAATCGTTTCTGGACTCGCTGGAGATGCTGTCGCGGCTCGGGCTGCTTCCCTATACGGTCGACGCGTTCTTCCCGACCGAACCCGGCTCGATCGAGTTCCAGGTGCGACTGCGCGCCGACGATGCGGGCGCGCCCGCAATCGCTCAATCCATCGCCACAGTCCGCGACGGGTTGACGGCAGTCGAAAGGACGGACGACGCACCCCCGGCCGACACCGGCGTCGCGGCGGTGCTGACGGAAAACGCAACCCTTCGCGCCGAACTTGACGCTATCCGCCGATCGACCTCCTGGCGATTAACCGCGCCGTTGCGGTCCGTCGTTGACGCTGTTCGCCCGACGCGTCCGGGTCGGGGCTAGCTCTCGGCGAACGTCACCAAAACCTGCCCGTCCTCCACAGTCTCGCCGAGCGCGCAGCCGACCGTCGCGACCACGCCGTCGGCGGGCGCCGTGAGACGGAAGACGGTTTTCATCGCCTCCATCACCACCAGCACGTCGCCGCGCGCGACCGCGCGACCAGGCACGACGTGAACCGCCGTCACCTGCCCCGGCAGTGGCGCGATCAGCCGGCCGCCGTCGGCCAGCTCGTCGTCCTCGCCGGCCATCGCCTCCGGTAGGCCGAGACGCCACGTCGTGCCGTTTCGCCGCAGCATCACGCCGCCCGGCACCGACGCGAAGCCGACCGTTTCGCGAACGCCGTCGAGCCAGACGTTCATGCCGCCGTCCCCGTCACGCATCGCACACCCGGCGTGGCGCGCCGCACCGACCACGAGATGCCAGCCGCGCGCGCCGGCCGCGCTGACGATGACGGTGTGAATGCCGTCCGCCTCAAACACGATCGCCCGCTCGCCCGGCGTGTTGAGCCACCAGCCGTCACGCACATGCCAGGGCGATCCCGGATCGGGAGCGTTTGAAACCAGTTTTTCGTCTGCTGCCGCTTGATCCGCCAGCACGCCGAGCGCCGCGATCGCGAGCGTCGCCGAGTCCGGCGCTGGCGCGGTGGCGAGCAGCGTTGCTGCCTCGCGCCCGATGAACCCGGTATCGACCCCACCTGCGATAAATGCCGGATGCGAGACGATGCGCGCGAGCAAATCGAGGTTGGTCGGCAGGGGCGCCACCTCGGCGGCCAGGAGCGCGCGATGCAGTGCTGCCAGCGCCTCATGCCGCGTCGGCGCGTGGCAGATGATCTTCGCCAGCATCGCGTCGTAATGCGTCGTCACCGTATCGCCGGCCGCGAAACCGGTGTCGATCCGCGCCCGGTCGGCCGGCAGCCGCAGCGTCGTGATCCGCCCGACCGAGGGCGCATAGTCGCGCGTCGGATCTTCCGCGTAGAGCCGCGCCTCGACGGCGTGGCCGTGCATCGTAATCGCGTCCTGCGCCGAAGGCAGCGACTCGCCCGCGGCAACACGCAACTGCCACTCAACAAGATCAAAGCCGGTAATTGCCTCGGTCACCGGATGCTCGACTTGCAGGCGCGTGTTCATTTCGAGAAAGAAAAACCGCTCA
>CAYSTX010000403.1:0-2454 GCA_964434035.1 uncultured Acetobacteraceae bacterium | reverse complement strand
TGGTGTGGCTGATGCACTGACAGGACGGGCGCCGCGCGATTTCGGCGCCCACTCAGACTTGGCCCCGCTCAGACTTGGCGCAGAGTGTATTCCGACGATAGCGCCTCGATGATGCTGGTTGCGTGCGCCGCGTCCCGAGCTTCGACCATCACCTCAAGCTCGGCCGCCTGAACGGACGACGCGGCGAATAGCCGCTGATGCGACACTTCGATGATGTTGCCGCCCTCACCGCCAATGCGCCCGGCAATGTCGGCGAGCACGCCCGGACGATCGGGGATCTGCAGGTGCAGCCGGAGCAAGCGCCCGTCCCGCAGCAAATTACGCAACAACACATTCGACAGGATCCGCGCGTCGATGTTGCCGCCGCATAGAACCGTGCCGACCTGCCGCCCGGCGAAGCGCGCGGGATAGGTCATCAGGGCGGCGACGCCCGCCGCGCCCGCGCCCTCGGCAACCAGCTTCGCGCCTTCGATCAGCAGCCCGACGGCGGCCTCGATCGCGCGCTCCGACACGGTCAGCACCTCGACGCCGTGCGCGCGCAGGATCTCCAACGGCAACGCGCCGACGTCGCGCACCGCGATGCCTTCCGCGATTGTCGCCCCGCCCGCCGTCACCGCCCGACCGGCCAGCCGCTCGGCCATGGCGGCATAGTTTTCGACCTCGACGCCGATCATTTCGATTCCGGGCCGACGCGCACGCGCGGCGACGACAGACCCGGCCAGCATCCCGCCGCCGCCGACGGGAATCACCATCGCGTCGAGGTCTGGAAAGTCGTCGAGTAGCTCAACCGCGAGCGTCCCTTGCCCGGCCAGCACCGCCGGGTCGTCGTAGGGATGAACAAATGTTAATCCACGCGTCTCACAGAGTCGCGCCGCCTCGTCGGCCGACTCGGCCAGGGTCGCGCCGTGCAGGACGACTTCGGCGCCCCAGCTCGCCGTGCGCGTGATCTTCGTCGCCGGAGTGAAGCGCGGCATCACGATCGTTGCGGGGATGCCGAGCAGGTGGGCATGCCTTGCGACCGCCTGAGCGTGGTTGCCGGCCGACATGGCAACCACCCCGCGCGCCGCTTCCTCGGCCGAGAGCAGCCGCAGCCGATTAGCCGCACCCCGCTCCTTAAACGCGCCGGTGACCTGCAGCGTCTCCAGCTTCAGCACCACATCGGCGCCGGTCGCAGCCGAAACGGCAGCCGAGCGGACGGCCGGGGTGCGGAGGACCGAGCCCGCGATGCGGGATGCCGCCGCCGCGACGTCGGCGGCCGTCAGGGATGCAGACATTGGGGCCGGACGATCAGTCAGCCGAACGTTACGCCCAGGATCTCGTAGCTTCGGTCACCGCCCGGCGCCGGAACCGAGATCGTGTCGCCGACCTTCTTGCCGATCAGCGCCTTGGCCAGCGGCGAGGAGATGGAAAGGCGTGCCGCCTTGATGTCGGCCTCGTGCACGCCGACGATCTGATAGTTGCTTTCCTTGTCCGTCTCCTCATCGAGCAGGCGAACATGCGCGCCGAACTTGACGTGGCTGCCGGACAGCGTCGCCGGGTCGATCACCTCGGCCGCCGAAATGATTTCCTCGAGCTCGAGGATGCGCCCCTCGATGAAGGACTGCCGCTCACGCGCTGCGTGGTACTCGGCGTTCTCGCTCAGGTCGCCATGGCTGCGCGCCTCGGCGATCGACCGGATGACGGTGGGGCGCTCGACCGATTTCAGCTGTCGCAGTTCTTCCTCAAGGCGCTGCAAGCCTGGGGCCGTCATTGGGAACTTTTGCACGTCGCTCAACCTCGATCATTAGTCGCGGCGCAGGGGGTCACCCTGGCCATGGCGTTCATCGTCCGAAACCATGAGGCTGGGCGCAAGGGGCCGGGAAGGCAACCGTACAACGCCCGCGCCTGCCCGCCCGCCGGAGCAGGCGTCAGAACGATCGCTGGAAGTAGGATTGGAGGGGCGCGACTTCAAGCGTTCCGGCCCGCATCGCCGCGATAGCGTGAACCGCCGCCTGCGCCCCGGCGATGGTCGTGTAGTGCGGCACGCCGTGCGTGAGCGCGCTTCGGCGGATCGCGAAACTATCGGCGACCGATTGCGGGCCCGACGCGGTGTTGATCACGAGCTGCACCTCATTTGACCGGATAGCGTCGACGCAATGCGGGCGCCCTTCAAGCACTTTGTTGACGATTGTCACCGGAAACCCCGCCTCGCGGATCCGCGCCGCGGTGCCGCGGGTCGCGAGGACCTTGAACCCCATGTCGATCAGCCGGCGCGCAAGCGAGGCGAGCCCGTGCTTGTCGGCGTCCTTGATCGACAGGAACACCGTGCCGGCATCCGGCAGCCGGATGCCCGCGCCCAGCTGCGCCTTGGCAAAGGCTCGCTCGAAACTTGAATCGAGACCCATGACCTCGCCGGTCGACTTCATCTCGGGGCCGAGCAGCGGATCGACTTCCGGGAAGCGGGCGAACGGAAAC
>CAYSTX010000402.1:0-2495 GCA_964434035.1 uncultured Acetobacteraceae bacterium | reverse complement strand
ACCCGCATCCGCCGCGTCCTGCAGGACGGGTACCCGGAGCTGGCGACCGCCCTGCTCGGCCGCTCGTGGTCGATCCGCGGCATCGTGGCACATGGCGACAAGCGGGGCCGGACGATCGGCTTTCCGACCGCGAACGTGCCGCTCGGGCGTCATCTTGAGCCGGCGCGGGGCGTCTATGCGGTAACGGCGAGCCTCGCCGACGGGTCCGTGGTCGGTGGTGTGGCCAATATCGGTCGCCGTCCGACCGTCAACGAAGGCTTGGAGAGCCGGCTGGAGGCGCATCTGTTCGATTGGTCGGGCGACATCTACGGCCAGGAAATCGCCGTGGCGTTGCACGCCTATCTGCGGCCCGAGCAGAAATTCGCGTCGTTCGACGCGCTGCGCGCCCAGATCGCCGAGGACGCCGCCGCCGCACGGGCGGCTCTGGCCGGACATGCGCCGCCGCGGGTGCCCACGGCCTGAAGCCTGTTGTATAGCCGCCCGATGGCCGATACCCAGCAAGATCCTCGCACCGATTATCGCGACACCGTCTTCCTGCCGACGACATCGTTTCCGATGCGTGGCGACCTGCCGGCGCGCGAGCCGGGGATCCTGGCCCGCTGGGACGCGATCGGGCTGCACAAGCGCCTCCGCGCCGCCTCCGCCGGGCGGCCGCCCTTCGTGCTGCATGACGGCCCGCCCTATGCCAACGGGCATCTCCATATCGGACACGCGCTGAACAAGATCCTTAAGGATCTCGTCAATCGCTCGCGGCAGATGGCCGGCTATAACGCCGATTACATCCCGGGCTGGGACTGTCACGGCCTGCCGATCGAGTGGAAGATCGAGGAGGAATACCGTGCCGCCGGCCGCGACAAGGACGCGGTGCCGATCCTCGATTTCCGCGCCGAATGCCGCGCCTATGCCGCGCACTGGCTGACGGTACAGGCGACCGAGTTCCGCCGGCTCGGCGTCGAGGGTGATTTCGCCGCCCGCTATGCGACGATGGATTTCGAGGCCGAGGCGGCGATCGCGGGTGAAATCGGCCGCTTCCTGCTCAACGGCGCGCTCTACCGCGGCCTCCGCCCCGTGCTCTGGAGCACGGTCGAGAAGACGGCGCTCGCCGAGGCCGAGGTCGAATATCACGACCACACCAGTACGACGCTGTTCGCGCGTTTCCCGGTCGTCGCGGCACCCGATCCGCGGCTGCTCGGCGCGTCGGTCGTGATCTGGACGACGACGCCCTGGACCATGCCCGCCAACCGCGGCCTCGCCGTGGGTGCGGAGATCGAATACGCGCTGGTGCAGGTCGACACGGTCGCCGAGGGCTCGCGCGCGCGGCCGGGGGAGCGGCTGGTGGTCGCACTCGCGCTGCTGCCGCAGGTCGCGCACGAGGCCGGTATCCTGACGCATCATGTGCAGCATGTGTTCACCGGCGCCGGTCTCGTCGGCACTATCTGCGCGCACCCGCTGCGCGGCCAGGGTTACGACCAAGACACGCCCGTGCTCACGGCCGATTTCGTCACGACCGAGCAGGGCACCGGCATCGTCCATGTCGCGCCCGCGCATGGTGAGGACGACTTCGCGCTCGGCCGCGCGCATGGGCTCGAAGTGACCGAGACGGTCGGCGATGACGGGCGGTTCAACCCGTGGGTCCCGCTGTTCGCCGGCGTGCATGTGTTCAAGTCGGCCGAGCCGATCTGCGCCGCGATCGAGGCGGCGGGTGGCCTGCTCGCGCGCGGCAAGCTCGTGCACTCCTATCCGCATTCCTGGCGGTCGAAGGCGCCGCTCATCTTCCGAGCGACGCCGCAATGGTTCATTGCGATGGATGGTCCGGGTAATATCCGCGAGCGCGCGCTTGAGGAAATCGCCGCGACGTATTTCGTCCCGAAAGCCGGCGGCACGCGTCTCGCCAGCATGATCGTTAACCGGCCCGACTGGTGCATCAGCCGCCAGCGCGCCTGGGGCGTTCCGATCGCCGTGTTCGTCGAGCGCCGGACGGGTGAGCCGCTGCGCGACCCGGCCGTGGTCGCGCGCATCACCGAGGCGTTCGCGGCCGAGGGCGCGGATGCCTGGTACTCGTCGCCACCGTCCCGTTTTCTTGGCAACGATCGTGATCCGGCCGACTACGAGCAGGTGTTCGATATCGTCGACGTCTGGTTCGAGAGCGGCAGCAGCCACGCCTATGTGCTCGAGGCGCGCGGCATGCCGTGGCCGGCCGACCTCTATCTCGAAGGGTCGGACCAGCATCGCGGCTGGTTCAACTCGTCACTGCTCGAATCGGTCGGCACGCGCGGCCGGGCGCCGTTCCGCGCGGTGCTGACGCATGGGTTCGTGCTCGACGAGCAGGGCAGGAAGATGTCGAAGTCGCTCGGCAACGTGACCGCGCCGGAGGAGGTCGAGCAGAAGTACGGCGCCGACATTCTGCGCCTATGGGTGATGTCGTCCGATACCAGCGAGGATTTGCGGATCGGGCCGGAAATCCTGAAGCAGCAGTCCGAACTGTACCGGCGTCT
>CAYSTX010000401.1:0-2498 GCA_964434035.1 uncultured Acetobacteraceae bacterium | reverse complement strand
GGCCGCGGTCGCGGGCGCGGCGGCGGTGGCCAGCGCGGCGCCGCCCCCGGCCGGGGTCGCGACGGCGCGCACCGCCCCGTTAGCCGGGACGGTGACGTCCAGCGCCACCGCGCCGCCGGCAACCGTCCGCGAGGTGACGCGGAGCGCCCAGTCGGGCAGCGGCTCGAGGCGACCGTCGATCGCCGGGAGCCGCTCGATCTCGGGCCCGGTCAGGCCCGAGCCCCCGCCGGCGGGGAGACGCGCGACCGAGAACACGTCCCGAAACTGGTTGGCGTCGCCGGGCGCGAGGTTGTCGGCGTCCGAGGAGAACACCGCCAGGGACGCGTTGTCGGCCAGGGCGACGTAGGCCCACGTGCCGATGCCCGGCAGCCCGTTAACGGGCGGGCCCGCGCCTTGCTTGGCCCCGCTCGGCGTCCGCGTCAGCAGTTGCAGCGTATTGGCGACGCGGTCGACGAGGTACAGCTCCTGCGCGCCGACGCCCGGCGGTGGCGTGCCGATCATCGATGGCGGGTTCAGCGCGAAGACCGTCCGCGCCGTCACCAGCGACACGTAGCGGCCTTCCGGCGACACGGCGATGCCCACCACGTTCGCGTCGACCGCCGCGCTGTTGCGCCCGTAGGGGTCGTTCTCGCTGAGTGGGACGCCGCGGGTGAGCGGCTGGATGGCCAGCTTGCGCGGCTGGTGCGGGAACACCGTCGTGACGTACGCGTCTTGCACGCGGGGGACGTTGAGGCCGCGGGCATGCCCCTGCGCGAGGAACGCGACCGTCCGGCCGTCGCGGCTTATTGAGAGCGGCTGAGCCTCGACGTAAGAGTTGCCCCCAAAGGCGCCGCCGAAGTCGAGCTGGGTGTTGTCGCACGGGCCCGGGGGCAGCTTCGGGTCGGGGACGACCGGCGTGTCGGGGAGGCAGGCGGGATCGTCGAGGTCGACGGGCCCCGACAGCTGGTGGATCAGCGCGCGATCGCCGTCGGCGATCCGGCGCCACAGCACGCCGGCCGTGGCGTCGGCCGTCTCGCCGGGCTGGTGGCGCACCACGTCGATGGAGGTGCCATACCACGCCACCGTCGTGCCGTCGCCGCTGAGCACCACGCCTCTCCCGTTGGGCGCCTGGGGCCGGTCTTCCGGCGAGTCGGTCATCGTCCCGGACACCGGGTCGTAGCGGACGGAGACGACGCGGGTCACCCCGCGATCGAGGTCACGCCAGTACATCCGGCCGTATTGGGTGTCGCGAAAGATGAGCCGGCGGCCGTCCTCCGACAGCGCCGTGCCGGCCGGGGCATACCAGCCGGGGGACTGCGGCGGGCCGCTCTGGCCGGGCGGCACGTCGACCTCCTGGTAGGCCTGCGGATCATCTGCGCGCCGCGACATGTCGCGGATGTACACGCGGCGGGCATCACGGGTGTAATCGAGGGGGTCGCTCGGCCGCAGCTTGTCGCTGGTGAACAGCACGTAGCGGCCGTCGGCGCTGATCGACGGGCCGTCCGCGCCGATAGTCGAGTAGGGACTGTTGCCGTACACGTAGGCGACGATCGCGAACTCGCCGGTGACCCGGTCCAGGCGGTAAATCGCGCCGGCAACGGGGAGGCCGACGGAGGCGGGAGGATCCGAGATCGCGTTGGCGCCGATCGACTTGAAGACGACGTAGCGCCCGTCCGGCGTGACCGCGGGCTCGGTCGCGGGGCCGAGCGGCTGCTCGGCGGGGCTGGGGCGAGACAACAGCACGGGCAGGCCGTATTCGCTGGCCCAGGCCGATCCCGGCGCGGCCGCCCGCCCCGCGGCGAGCACCGTCAGCACGAGCAGTGCGATGAGTGCGGCGCGCCTCACGGCAGCACCTCGATCCGCCGTCTGACTACGCGGCGGTTGCCGGCGCGGTCGACCGCCGTCACGGTCACCTGAACCAGGCCTGGGTGGCGGTAGCGGTGCGTGGCCGTCGCGCCGGTGGCGCGGGCGCCGTCGCCGAACGCCACGGAGGTGGTGCCCTCGTCGACACCGGAGGCGACATCCGGAGCGCCGTCGGTGATCTGGACGCTCAGCGAGCGAGCGCGCTGGGTGAAGCGCACCGATGGCGCCGTCGCGTCGGTGCGCACGATGCGCTCGGGCGTGCGCGTCTCCTGTCCGTGGGCGTCGGCGGCGATGACGCGGACGCGATGGGGCCCGTCGTCGAGGCTATCCGGGAGCGGCGCGCTTCGCTGCGTGGTGGCGGGGCCGACCCGGCGGCCGTCGACGTAGAGGCGGTAGCGCACCGGCCCGGCGGCCGCGGTCGCGGCGCTCCAGCTCGCGCGCGCGTCGGTCGTGCGCAGCCAGCCTCGCGGTTCATCGACCGTGAACGTCGCGGGTGGGGCGTCGACGACGGTGGCGGCGATCTGCGCGAGCTCGCCGCGGCCCTGCAGGAACGCCACGATCGCGTCGCCGCTGCCCGAACCGCCGACGCTGATCGCGTCGACCGGGCCTGGGAACAGCGCCGAGGCGCGCCCGATGCGGGGCGCGCGGTCGACCGG
>CAYSTX010000400.1:0-2508 GCA_964434035.1 uncultured Acetobacteraceae bacterium | reverse complement strand
CCCTCTCCGGCGGCAGCGCGGGATATCGACATGCCGGGGCCGGAGGCGCCGATCGCCGCCCTCCACCAGGGCCTGATGAACATCATGCGGATGGGTAAAACCGCTTCGTTCGTCGCCCGATTCAATCAGTTGGCGCCGATCGTCGATCAGGCGTTCGACCTGCCCACGATACTGCGCGCCTGCGTGGGGCTGCGATGGTCGGGACTATCGGAGGCAGAGCAGACCGCGCTGCTGAAGGCGTTCCGCACCTTCACGATCGCCTCGTACGTCGCGAATTTCGACGATGACAATGGCGATCAGTTGGTCATCGGCAACAATATTCGCACCGTCGGCGAGGACCGGATCGTCCCGACGAGCCTTGTTCCGGGGAACGGCGGCCCGCCGACCCGAATCGATTATGTGATGCATATCGGGCACCAAGGCTGGCAGGCGATCGACGTGCTGCTGGACGGCACGATCAGCCGTGTCGCCGTGCAGCGATCGGATTTCCGAAGTCTGCTCGGCGACCGCGACGCAACCGCATTGATCGACAGCCTGCGCCGCAAGGTCGCGACGTTGTCTGACGGGGCGATCCCGTCATGATCATCGCCGCCGCCGGCGGCGTGACGGCGGCACTCACGGTGCTTGGGCTTGGACAGTCGGTCGCGGCGTCGCTGGCGGCGCACAGGTTGACCCGCTTTGCGGCGCGGCGCAGGCGGGCTACCGGCAACACGGTGACGCTACTGCCGCCGGTGACGATCCTAAAGCCGCTTCATGGCGACGAACCGCTGCTGGAGGCGGCGCTGGCGTCGTTCTGCGCCCAGGACTATCCGCGCTACCAGATCGTCTTCGGCGTGCAGCACCCGGACGACCCCGCGGTCGGCGTCGTCAACCGGCTGCAGGCGCAATTTCCGGACGTCGACATCGCGCTGGTGATCGACACGACGCAGTGGGGCGCCAATCGCAAGGTCGGCAACCTGCTCAACATGCTGCCAGCCGCGAAGCACGACGTGCTGCTGGTCGCCGACAGCGACCTGCACGTGCTGCCGACCCTGCTCACCCGGGCGATCGAGAGCCTGCTGCAGCCCGGCGTCGGCCTCGTCACGACGCTCTATGCCGCGTTGCCGGCGAGCCGGTCGATGCCCGCTCTGCTGGGCGCTGGGCAGATCAACCACGTCTTTCTGCCAGGCGCGATTCTGGCCCGGACACTCGGGCGGCAGGACTGCCTTGGCGCGACGATGACGATCCGGCGGCGGACGCTCGATCGAATCGGCGGTTTTCGGGCGCTAGTGGACCATCTGGCCGACGACAACGTGCTTGGGCGGCTGGTCCGGGCCGAGGGCCTGGACGTGGCGCTGGCACAAGCCGTCCCGGCGACGACGGTTCCGGAGACGACATATGCGGCGCTCTGGCGGCATGAACTGCGCTGGGCGAGGACGATCCGGGCGCTGGTGCCGGTCGCCTTCGCCGCCTCGGCTCTGCAGTTCCCGCTTGGCTGGGCGATGCTCACGGTCCTGATCGGGCTGGCCGGCGCCGCGCCGTGGATCGGTGCGGCGGCTCTGGGCTACGTCTTCGCGTTCGCGGTTCGCGCGGCCACGGCGAGGTCGGTCGAGCGCGCGGTGCGGCCGTCCCTGCCCCCTCTTGCCGACCCGGCACCGCTCTGGTTATTGCCCGTCCGCGACGTCTTGTCGTTAGCCATCATGGTCGCCAGTTACCGCAGTGATGTCGTTGACTGGCGCGGTCATCAACTCGTCGCTGATGATGGCATCAGCAAGCCGTCGCCGGTCGCCGCGGTGCTCAGCCACCACCGCGATGCCGTGGCGGCCCCGATCGAGCGACGACTGCGACGCCTACGTGCCGCCACCCGGAAAGGCCTGCCCACGCCATGATGAAGACCCTGTTTCTGCACCCGCCATCCTTCGACGGGTTCGATGGCGGCGCCGGCTCGCGCTATCAGGCGCGGCGCGAGATCAAATCGTTCTGGTACCCCACGTGGCTCGCGCAGCCCGCGGCGCTGGTGCCGGGCAGCAAGTTGATCGACGCGCCGCCGGCGCGCATCAAGCTCGAGACGGTGACGGCGCAGGCGCGCGACTACGAGCTCTGCGTCATCCACACCTCGACGCCGTCCTTCGCGTCGGACGTGCGGGTCGCCGAGGCGATGAAGGCGGCGAACCCATCCTTGAAGATCGGCTTCGTCGGCGCCAAGGTCGCCGTGCAGTCGGAAGAGAGCCTGCAGCGCGGCGCGGTGATCGACTTCGTTGCGCGGAACGAGTTCGATTTCACGATCAAGGAAATCGCCGAGGGCCGCGATCTGAAGGACGTCACGGGCATCACGTGGCGCAACCCGAACGGCGATCTGGTTCGCAATGAGGATCGCGCGATCCTCGAGGACATGGATCAGCTGCCGTTCGTCTCCGAAGTCTATAAGCGCGACCTGCGGATCGAGGATTATTTCATCGGCTACCTGATGCACCCCTACGTCTCGATCTACACGGGACGCGGCTGCAAATCGCGCTGCACGTTCTGCCT
>CAYSTX010000399.1:0-2518 GCA_964434035.1 uncultured Acetobacteraceae bacterium | reverse complement strand
CCGCGGCGGCCTGCGACGCGGCATCGCTCGCCGCCTTGGCGGCCGCGTCGCGCTGACGCTCGGCGACGAGCGCCGCCTGCCGCGCCTCGGCCGCGTCCGCCGCCGATGGCGTTACCGCGTCGTGCTTGTGATGGCGAGGACGATGATGCGGCGCGTCCGCCAGCAGCAGCGGTGCCGCCAGCAGCGCCGCGACGAGCCGACTAGCCCGTCGGCGCAGTCGCATCGGCGGCGCCGATCAGCGAGCGGCCGGTCATCGCCTCTGGCTGGGCAATGCCGAGCAGCGCCAGCAGGGTCGGCGCCACGTCGGCAAGCCGCCCGTCATGCAGCGCCGTCACGCCATATGCGCCGCCATTGACCAGCAGCGCAGGCACCTTGTTGGTCGTGTGCGCGGTGTGCGGGCCACCCGTCTCAGGGTCGCGCATCAGCTCAGCGTTGCCGTGGTCGGCGATCACCAGCAGCGCGCCGCCGCGCGCGACGATCGCATCGGCGACCCGGCCAAGCCCGGCATCAACCGCCTCGACCGCCTTGATCGCCGCCTCAAGCACGCCGGTATGACCCACCATGTCGGCGTTCGCGTAGTTCAGCACGAGCAGGCGATAGGCGCCGATCTCGATCGCCGCGACCGCGCGGTCGGTCAGTTCGGGCGCGCTCATCTGCGGCTGCAGATCATACGTCGCGACCTTCGGCGACGGCACCATGATCCGGTCCTCGCCATCGAATAACGTCTCGCGCCCACCATCGAGGAAGTAGGTGACGTGTGGAAACTTCTCGGTCTCGGCGAGCCGTACTTGCTTGAGGCCAGCGGCGGAGACGACCTCGCCCAGCAGCCCGTCCATTCGTTGCGGCGGAAACAAAGCGCCCATCAGCGGCGCGAGCGCGTCGGAATAGCGGGTCATTCCTTCGACGGCGACCAACTCCGGCGCGGTGCCACGCGGAAACGCGTCAAACGCCGGGTCGATCAGGGCTGTCAGCAGCTCGCGCACCCGGTCGGCACGGAAGTTGAAGCACAGGATCGCGTCGCCATCGCGGATCCCCGCGTAATCGCCGATCACCGTCGGCAGGATGAACTCGTCGGTCTTGCCCGCTGCATCAGCCGCGTCGATCGCCGCCTCGGGCGTCGGCGCGTGCGGACCTTCGCCGTATGCGATTGCGGCGTAGGCCAGCGCGACGCGGTCCCAGCGATTGTCGCGGTCCATCGTGTAATAGCGGCCGGATACGGTCGCGATCGTCGCGTTGTCGGGCAATTCGGATTGCAGCCGCGCGAGGTCGCCGCGCGCCGCACCGGGTGGCACGTCCCGTCCGTCGGTGATCGCGTGCACGCGGACCGGGATGCCCGCGCCTGCTACGATTTTTGCCAGCGCGATTGCGTGGTTCATGTGCGAATGCACACCGCCGGTCGAGACGAGGCCGATCAGATGGCACAAGCCGCCCGATTTGCGCAGGCTGGCGATGAGATCACGCAGCGCCTGCGCGTTCGCGATCGAGCCGTCGGCGATGGCGCGGTCGATGCGCGGCAAATCCTGCAGAACGACGCGGCCGGCGCCGATGTTGAGATGGCCGACCTCGGAGTTGCCGATCTGCCCGTCCGGCAGGCCGACATCGTGGCCGGAGGCGGCCAGGAGCGCGTGCGGCGAGGACGGCCAGAGCCGGTCCATGTTCGGCGTGTTGGCGAGCAGCACGGCGTTGTCCGCCCGCTCCTCCCGCCAGCCCCACCCGTCAAGGATGACGAGCATGATGGGTGCGTCGGGCGGCGCGGTCGGATCGGTCACGGCGCGCGTGCTTTCGGCCGTCACAACATCAGGCTGAGCGGCTCTTCCACCACCGCCTTGAACGCGGCGAGCCATTCAGCGCCAAGCGCGCCGTCGACGACGCGGTGATCAACGCTGAGCGTGCACGTCATCATGGTCGCGACGGCGAGCGCGCCATCACGCACGATGGGCCGTTGCTGACCGGCCGAGACTGCGAGGATCGCGGCCTGCGGCGGGTTGATGATGGCGGCGAAATCGCTCACGCCGTACATGCCCATGTTGCTGATCGAGAAGCCGCCGCCCTGAAACTCCTCGGGCTTCAGCTTCCCGGACTTGGCGCGGGCGGCGAGGTCTTTCATTTCGTTGCTGATCGCCGACAGACCCTTCTGATCGGCGTGGCGGATGATCGGCGTGATCAGCCCGTCCGGGATCGAAACGGCGACCGAGATGTCGACGTCGTCGTAGAGCGCGATTGCGTCCTCGGTCCAACTCGCGTTGACCTTCGGCACGCGCCGCAGCGTCACCGCAGCCGCCTTGATGATGAGGTCGTTGACCGACAGCTTGAACGCGCCCGGCCCGTCCTTCGGCGACCGCGCGTTAAGGTCGGCGCGCAGTTTCAGGAGCGCGTCGAGTTCAATATCCATCGAGACGTAGAAATGCGGAATGGTCGCCTTCGCCTCGGCGAGACGCCGCGCGATCACCTTCCGCACCGCCGAGTTCGGCACGAGCGTATGGGGCGCGAGGATCGGCGCGGGCTTCGCGGCGGCCGG
>CAYSTX010000398.1:0-2524 GCA_964434035.1 uncultured Acetobacteraceae bacterium | reverse complement strand
CGCACCGATGCCGAGGGCCAGCACCCACCATGGCGGCTCGTCGCCGAAGCCGGTCAGGACCAGAGCGCTCGCGACGCTGACGGCGGAGACGGTCGTGCCGAGCGACAGATCGAAGCCGCGCGTCAGGATCACCAGCGTCTGCGCAATCGTCAGCACGAGCAGGTAACTCGCCTGATGCAGCACATTGAGCACGTTGCCGAGCGAGACGATGCGCGGCTCCATCAGCGCGAATCCCGTCTCCATTACCAGCAGCAGGAGCAGCAGCGCACCCTGGTTGCTGATCTGCGCGAGGTCCCGCTGTAGGACCGAAGCGGAAGGTGTGTCCGCCTTGCTAGACACGGACGGCGTGCCGGCGGTGGCCGAGCACCTCCGTGCTGACGGCTACGGCCAGCACGCAGCCGAGAACGATTAACTGCAGCCGCGTATCCACGCGCATCAGGTCCATCGCATTGGTCAGGGTCAGCAGGAAGATCGCGCCGAGCGCCACCAGTTCCACGCGGCCGACGCCGCCGCGCAAACCGACCCCGCCGAGCACGGAAGCGGCGAGGCTTTCCAGCATCAGAGATTCGCCCGTCGTCGCCTGGCCGGTTCCAATCTCGGCAGTCAGCAGCAGGCCGGTGAGCGAACCAAGCAGGGAACTCAGCAGATAGGCTGTGAACAGGATCAGCCGCGTGTTGATGCCTGACACAGCGGCGGCGTGCAGATTGCCGCCGGTGGCATAGAGGTAGCGTCCAACCCGCGTGAGGTTGAGCACGCACCAGAGCGCGGCGACCACGACGGAAGCGGCGTAGAGCGCAATCGGCAGGCCGAACACGATCGCCCGTCCCGCCAGGGCGACATAGCGGTCCGGCATCCCGTAAACCGGAATGCCGTTGGTCAGCAGCAGCCCAATCCCATTGGCCACGGACATCGTGCCGAGGGTCGCCATTAACGGCGGCACGCGCAGCACGGCAACCGAAACCGCGTTCGCGAGTCCGACCGCCAGTCCGCATCCCAGCCCTGCCAGCACGCCGAGTACGGAGATGGCGAATGCATCATGGACACCGGCGCCGGGCAGCCCCGCCATCACGCTGGACGATACGACGCTGGTCAGCGCGATCGCCGCTCCGATGGACAGGTCGAACCCACCCACGATCAGGACCAGCGTCTGCCCTGACGCGGCGATGACCAGGAAGGAGGCGCTGCGCAAGACGTTGACGATGTTCGTCGCCGCCAGGAAGCGCGGCTGCGCCAGTGCGAGCAGCAGGATCAGCAGCAGGAACAGGCCCGGCAGCACGCCGGCCTCGCCGTAAAGCAGCGCGTTGCGCACGCGCTGAGGCAGCGGCAGGCTAACCATGCCCGGCCGCGGCGAAGAAATGCGCGAGCACGCGCTGTTCGCTGACCTCCGCGCCCTGCAGCTCGGCCACGACGCGTCCGCGATGCATCACGTAGAGTCGGTGCGACAGGTTCGTCACCTCCGGCAGCTCCGAGGAAACGAGGATGATTGCGGCGCCGCGCTCGGCAAGCTCCTTGACCAGTTCGTATACCTCGACCTTGGCAGCGACATCGATGCCGACCGTCGGCTCGTCGAACAGGAATACATGGAGGTCGCGCGTCATCGCGCGCGCCAGCACGACCTTCTGTCGGTTGCCACCGGACAGGTTCAGCACCTTTTGCTCGATGCGAGCCGGGCGCAGCCGCAGCTGATCGACGATGCGCTGCACGCGCGTCCGTTCCTCGGCCCGCCGCAGCACAAGGCCGCGTGCGAACGCGGCGGTGTCGAGCGCCGCCATCGAGACGTTCTCCCGCACAACGCGCTGCAGCGCCAGGCCCTCGGCGACGCGGTCAGACGGCAAATAACAGATGCCGGCCGCGAGCGCCGACCTCGGCGTCACCGCTCGCAAATCCTGCCCGAAGCAGCGAACCGCACCCGCTGCGATCTTCTCCAGCCCGAATGCCGCCCGGATCAGTTCGGACTTGCCGCAGCCGATCAGCCCGGCGATGCCCACGACCTCGCCGGCTCCGGCATGGATGGAGGCCTCCTTCACTGACCCGTCGGCCAGCGTGAGCTTCTCCAGGCCGAACGCGGTCGCGCCGGATGCGGCGCGGATGGTGGGGAAGAGTGCGCCCGGCGTGCGCCCGGTCATCAATTCGATCAGCGTCTTGTCGCTTACGTCGGCGGTCCCGACGGTTCCCACTTTCCTGCCATCGCGCAGCACGGTCACGCGGTCGGCAAGCCGGCGAATCTCCGCGAGCCGATGCGAGACATAGATGATGCCAACGCCGCTCGCCTTCAGCCGTGCCATCAAATCGAACAGTCTGCCCGCCTCCGCATCCGTGAGCGAGGCCGTCGGCTCGTCGAGGATGAGCAGGCGTACGTCCGACAGCAGCGCCTTGGCGATCTCCACCATCTGCTGATGTGCGCGCGAAAGCTCACGGATTTTCCGTTCTGGCTGCAGATCGAAACCGAGCCGGATGATGATCTCGCGAGCCTGCTGCCGCATCGCCTTGTGGTCGAGGACGCCGAAGGCGGTCTTCTCATGCC
>CAYSTX010000397.1:0-2526 GCA_964434035.1 uncultured Acetobacteraceae bacterium | reverse complement strand
CTGACGGTTTCCTGCAGCGGCGTGCTAACCGTCACCCGCGGGGGCGCGGGCGGCGGGGCAGGAGGTTCACCGGCGCCATGCCATGCGCGCTCGGCGACGACGGCCACCAACGCCGCGAGGATGCCGGCCACCATGGCCGTTCTCCACCGTCTGCTCCGCGGCCCCTGCGGCCGGCCGTCGTCGGCCGCCGTCGTGCGCTCGGCGGTATCTTGTTCCGCTACCGTGAAATCGAAATCCTTCATGAATCAGCGCTCCAGGCGGGCCGCCGTCGTGGGGCGAGACGGAGCGGCTCCAACCTTCGTGATTGCCGGTTCCGCCCCGGAAACGCCGGACCGACTACAGGCCGCTTCTGCCGGAGACGCTTGAGATCCGGACCGCGCGCACCATGTCAGCCTCAGCAATCATAGTGACCTCTATCAAAGTCGCTTTTAGATAGAGCTGTCTATGAATGGGTCAAGGGGTCCTTGGGAGTAGCTGTGAAGGTCTCGGGTAAGAAGGTCGCGGAACATCGGGCTGCGCTGGTGGAGACGGCGGGAAAATTGCTGAAGGAGCATGGCTTCGACGGCGCAGGGGTCGTCGAAATCAGCCGCGAAGCCGGTCTCAGCCAGGGCGCGCTCTATAGTCAGTTCAAGTCGAAGGACGTTCTCGCGGCGGAGGCTGTCCGCAAGGCGTTCGCGGACGGCGCCGCCGTCTGGAGCGAGCTTCGCGACAATGCGCCGGACGCCCTCGCGAACTTCCTCAACGCGTATCTTTGCGACGCGCATCTGACGGACGTCGGATCGGGGTGCCTCATCCCTGCCTGTATTTCGGAGATAAGACGGCAGGGCGACGCAATCGGCGCGGCCTTTACCGAAGGCCTTTTGGAATTGGTTGAGGCAATGCAGCGCGCGCTTCCGAGCGGAACACCGCCGGAAGAGGCACGTCGCCGCGCGCTCACGTTAATATCCGCGCTGGTGGGATGCATCGCTTTGGCCCGCGCGGTGCAGAGAACCGACCAAGAGCTTGCGAAAGAAATTATCTCAGCCGCCAGGGCCGAGCTGAAGCACGTTGCGATCCGGTGATTTGGCGCAGTGGCGCAGTACCACGCTGCTGCACCACGTCGTCGGCACCGGTCTCAGGCCCGCCCGTACGTGTCTTCGAAGCGGACGATATCGTCCTCACCCAGATAGGCGCCGGACTGCACCTCGATCAGCGTCAGCGGAATTCTCCCTGGGTTTTCCAAACGGTGCATGCAGCCAAGCGGCAAATAGAGGCTTTCGTTCTCGCGCACCAGCAGCTCCTCGGCGTCACGCGTGACCAGCGCGCTGCCGGTGACGACGACCCAGTGCTCGGCGCGATGGAAATGCTTCTGCAGCGAGAGCCGCGCGCCGGGTTTGACCATGATCCGTTTCACCTGAAACCGCTCGCCCACGCACAGCTGCTCGTACCAGCCCCACGGCCGATAGCAACGCTTATGCGCGACCGCCTGTTCCCGCCCGTCGGCGCGCAGCCGATCGACGACGCGCTTGACGTCCTGCGCGCGGTCGCGGTGCATCGCGAGCACGGCGTCGCCGGTGACGACCACGACCGCGTCAGTCAGACCGACAACCGCCGTCAGCACGCCGTCGCTCCGCACGTAGCAATCCCGCGCGCCCTCGAGCACCGCGTCGCCGACCGCGACGTTGCCGTCCGCATCCTTCGCGCCGAGCTCCCAGAGCGCGCCCCAGCTGCCGATGTCGGACCAGCCGAGATCGGCCGGCACGACGGCGGCGCGGCGGGTGCGCTCGGCGACCGCGTAGTCGAGGCTGATCGACGGGCTTTTCGCGAACGACGCCGGTTCGAGGCGGAGGAAGTCGAGATCCTGCGTTCGCCCCGCGACCGCTTCGCGCACCGCGTCGAGCACGTCCGGCGCGTAGGCGGCGAGCTCATCCAGCATCGTCCGCGCCGTAAAGACGAACATGCCGGAGTTCCAGAGATGCCGCCCCGACGCGACCATGTCGGCCGCAACCGTCGCGTCCGGCTTTTCGATGAAGCGCGCGAGGTCGAACACGCCCGGCGCGTCGGCGAGCGGGGCGCCGAGTTCGATGTAGCCATAGCCGGTTTCCGGCGCGGCCGGGCGCATGCCGAAGGTCACGATCCGCCCCTGCCGCGCCGCCACCACCGCCTGATCGAGCAGGGCGTGCAGCCCGTCGGTGTCGGCGATCGCGCCGTCGGCGGCCATCATCCAGATCACGCTGTCCGGGTCGGTCTCGGCGACCAGCAGGGCGGCGGCGGCGATCGCCGGGGCCGAGTTGCGGCCAACCGGCTCCAGCACGATGCGCGCATCGGCGATCCCGGCGCCGCGCATGTGCTCGGCGATCAGGAACCGATGCTCGGCGTTGCAGACGATCAGCGGCGGCGCGAAGGCGGGGCCGCGGGCGCGCAGCGCCGTCTCCTGGATCAGCGAACGATCCGACAGCAGCGGCCAGAGCTGCTTCGGGAAGCTCTCCCGCGACACGGGCCAGAGCCGCGTGCCCGACCCACCGGACAGGATTACCGGAACGATTG
>CAYSTX010000396.1:0-2567 GCA_964434035.1 uncultured Acetobacteraceae bacterium | reverse complement strand
AACACGTTCATCGGCACGTCGACAAAGGATGTCGGCTCGAAGCTCGTCGCACTTGAGGTCCATGTGTTCCCGAACGCGATGCGCGGTAGCGGCGAGGGTCATTATGCGTGGGATCCGCTGCCCGACACGACGCTCGGCGGTGGCAAGACCCACACGGTCGCGAGCACGATGACCAACGGGACCGTCACGATGGAAAGTGGCGGCGGCGCGACGAAGGTCAACAGCACGATGACGAACGGCACCGTCACCGCGGACAATTCGGCTGGCGGGGCCAAGGAGCTCGTCGTCACCTACAAGGGCGGCGAGCAGCACATCCTGGTGCCGCCGACAACGCCGATCGTCGCATTCGCGCCGGGGTCGGCGACGGATGTGAAGCAGGGTGCCGCGGTCGTCGTGACCGAAGCGAAGGACAGCGACGCCGCCGTCTCCGTCGCGGTCGGCGTCGATGGCGTGAAGCCGCCGATGTAATCGCTACGCGGCGCCGCGCTGCGTGCCGCGCCGGGCGCGCAGCGCGGCGCCGATCCGGTTCGGGTTGGGCAACGTGGTCACGTCCCGTCACTCGGTCGAAGATACAGAATTATCTGAAACGGATCGCCGAGCGAGCGGTCGAGACCCGCGATCCGCCAGCCGCAATCGGCCGCCGTCGCCTCAAGCCATCCGAGCGTCATCGACGTATCGCCGTACGTCACATCGCCTTCAACTGCCTCGCGAATATGCGGATCGAAGGCGAAACTGTCTCGTTCGTGGATCGCGACTAGGCGTCCCGCCTCCTCCGCCGTGCGTCCGCTACGGGCCCAATACTCGACCGGACGGATCGTGATGATGAGTAGGCCGCCGTCAGCGATCGACTTCCGCAGCGCGATGAGCGCCGTGCGAACAGCCCGCTCCGACAAATGGGTGAACACCGAAAACGCGTAGATCAGCTCAAACCGCACGTTGGCGAACGGCAGCGTACGCGGAAGATAGTCGGACTGTGCCAGCACCGCCGGCACGCCGTCCTCCCGGCACAATTCGATCGAGCGGTCCCACGGATCGCAGGCAAACAGCCGGTCGGGCGACGTGAACCGCAGCATCAGCCGCAGGATGCGGCCGTACCCGCAGCCAAAGTCGAGAATGCGCGCGTCGGTCAACTCGCGCCCAAGCAGCCGGCGATAGGCATGATCGACGAAGCGGACGAACGTCGCCGTCTGTCCGAGCAGCGCATACCCACCGCTGCCAGTCCAGTCGCGCTGCACCTGCGAATCCGCCATGCGCGGCAAAAGGCCGGACAGCGCGGGGAAGCGCGCGTCCGGCATAAGCAGCATCAGCTCGCCGAAATCGTCGATCGACAACGCGCGCAGTAGCCGGAGTGCCTCAGTGACCGAACCGCCACGCGCGGCGATGGCCTCGGCCTCCGCAACGATCGGCAGTGTATATGCAAACATGTTGGTCCGCCCCAATAGCCGCGCGCAACCTGTGATACGAGGAAGCCGGCGTCCAGTCCTGAAGTGCCGGAGCCGAAGCTGCCCGGCGCCGCAGCACCGCGAGGCATCGCATTGCCAGCAAGCCCCCTCGCTCCATATCGTGAAACGCTTGTGACCGAGCGCGCCGCGCGACGTCCGCCGACAGGAGCAACGCGATGAGCTACGGCCGCTACCCCACCACCCGCCCCCGCCGCAACCGGCAGGACGCCTGGACACGGCGTCTGGTCGCCGAGAACGCCCTCGCGGTCGATGACCTCATCTGGCCAATCTTCGTCATCGAGGGCCAGGGCCGCACGACCGACGTCGCCTCCATGCCCGGCGTCAGCCGCGTCACGCTTGACCGGCTGGAGGCGCATGTGGAGCCGGCGCTGAAGCTCGGTATTCCCGCCGTCGCGCTCTTCCCAGCGACTCCTCCTGAGAAGAAGGACGCGGAGGGGCGGGAAAGCTGCAACCCGGACAATTTGATGTGTGAGGCCGCCCGCCTGCTGAAGCGGAGTTTCCCGACGCTCGGCCTCGTTGGCGACGTAGCGCTCGACCCCTACACCGACCACGGCCACGACGGCGTGTTTCGCGGCGACCGGATCGCCAATGACGAGACGGTGGAGATTCTGGTGCGCCAAGCGATCGTGCAGGCGGAAGCCGGTATCGACGTGGTCGCCCCATCGGACATGATGGACGGCCGCATCGGCGCGATCCGTGCGGGTCTGGACGCGCAGGGCCTGCTCCACACGCGGATCATGAGCTACGCCGCGAAATACGCGAGCGCCTTCTATGGCCCGTTCCGCGATGCGGTCGGCTCCTCCGGCGCGCTGCGGGGCGACAAGCGGACATATCAGATGGACCCCGCCAACGCCGAGGAAGCGCTGCGGGACATGCAGACCGAGCTGGCTCACGCAAACCGGGTGATCACCATGGGTCATCTTGCGGCCTCGATCGCCCATGAGGTGAAACAGCCGATCACGGCTGTTGTCGCCAATGCCGGCGCTGCGTTGAACTGGCTCGCGGCGCAGCCTCCCAATCTCGAGGAGGCGCAGCGCGCGCTGGGCGCGATCGTCGAGGCTGGCCTTCGCGCCGGCGATGTTGTCGGCCGTATTCAATCTCTCG
>CAYSTX010000395.1:0-2573 GCA_964434035.1 uncultured Acetobacteraceae bacterium | reverse complement strand
CATAGGTGAACCCCGCGCTGATCGCGACAACATCGCGCGCCGTCGGACGTTCGGTGACGGTCAGCACGACCCGGCCCCGCCCCGGCAACGCGGGTGCCGACTGCGTCGCGATCGTGAAGGCGTAGCAGACCGTCTCCCCCGCCTCCTCATGCGTCGCCGCCGTCCAGTCGCCGAACGTTCCGAGCGCGCGCGGCCCGCCCGGCGTCGGGGCCGTGGGCGCCGGCTTGTGGGCGGGCGGCCGCTTCACCGGCTGCGCCGATGACACTGCGGTGGTGAGGATGACGGAGAGGACGGCCAGAATGGCACTGGTAGAAAAACGGGCGCGGCGCATGGCGTTCAGATACGGCGCGGCTGGGATTGCGACAAGCTTGTTGGCCGGATCAGTCCTGCCGCTCGTCCAGCCAGTCCGGGCGGGTGCGGCGGAAGCGAGGCGCGCCGTGGGCAGAGCCGGTCGAGCCGTCAGCAATGGGCGCGGCCGGCCCGCCGACCCGGACAGGCCGCTCGGCAAACCGGCCCTGCTGGAGCAATCGGTCGTACAGCACCAGCGCGCCAGCAACCGCGAGATTTACCGCGAAGCGCGTCGGAATGCGCACCACGTGGTCGCAGCGGGAGAGCGTCGCCGCCGATAGCCCCGCCCGCTCCGGCCCCAACACATAGGCCGCCCGCAGCGGGTGGCGGAACGACGGCAGGGGTGATGCATCCGGCAGCAATTCGACGCCGACCAACACGCAGCCGGAAGGCAGCGCCATCGCGTCGACCGACGGCCAACGGTGTAGCGGCACATGCAGGGGCGTGTCCGCCGTGTCGGCCAGGCGCGATGCTCGGCTGTCCCACCCCGCGCCGACCGTGAAGCAGAAGGCGGCGCCGAACGCGTGCGCCGTCCGCAGCAGGGCACCGACATTGGCCGATTTCGACGCGCCCTCGACGCCGATCCCGCAATAGCCCCGCGTTCTGGCCTCGTCCATGGCGCCGGTCTATGCCTGCCACCCATGACGGACGCAACCGTGACCGACGAAGCCGACGCGGCGCTCGCCGCGCAGTACGAGGCTTATCCGTACCCGAAACGCGACCCCGCCGACGAAGGCAAGCGGCTGCTGATCGGCAGCCCCGGCCATCTGCGGGAGGTCGATTACTGGGTGCATGGCGCACGCCGCCCAACCTCCCGGCCACTTCGCGCGTTGATCGCCGGCGGCGGCACGGGGGACGCGACGGTGATGCTCGCGACGCATCTAGCCCGCGCCAACCGGCCCGGCACGGTCACGTGGCTCGACCGCTCCCGCGCCGCCCGCCGGATCGCCGAGGCGCGGGTCGCCGCGCGCGACCTCGGCAATGTCGTGTGGGAGGAGCGGTCGCTGCTTGATCTGCCGAACGCCGGCCTCGGCCAGTTCGACTACATCGATTGCTGCGGCGTGCTGCACCATTTGCCGGACCCGCTGGCGGGCCTGCGCGCCCTGGTCGGCGCGCTCGCGCCTGACGGCGGCATCGGGCTGATGGTCTACGCGCCGCATGGGCGCACCGGCGTCTACATGGTCCAGGACGCGCTGCGTCTACTCGCGCCGGCCGATGAGGCGCCTTCCGCCCGGCTCGATACCGCGCGCCGCGTCATGCGCCACCTGCCGCAGACGGCGTGGCTGCGACAGAACACGTATTTCGGCGACCACATCGATGGCGGCGATGCGGGTCTCTACGACCTGCTGCTGAACCCGCGCGACGTCGCCTTCACCGTGCCGGCGCTCGCCGCCCTGCTGCGCGACGCCGGGCTGCGGCCGACGTGCTGGATGGAGCCGACGCGCTATGACCCGACGACTTGGCTGCCAGACCCGAAGCTGCGGGCGCGCGCCGATGCGCTCGACCCGGTCGCGCGTGCGGCCCTCGCGGAGGCGCTGTGCGGCAACATGAGCACACATGTCGTCTACTGCGTCCGCGCCGACGCGCCGGCCGACGTCGCCGACCCGATGGCCGAGGACGCAGTGCCGATCGCGCGCGAGATGCCGGCGGACGAACTTGCCCGTGCCATCCGCCCGGACGGCACGCTGCCGATGCTGTTCGACGGTCTTCGCGCGCCGATCCCGCTGCCACCGCTCGCCGCCGCGATCCTGCGGCAGGTGGACGGGACGCGAACCGTAGGCGCGATCGCCGCGGCGCTGGCGTCCACCGGCATCGACCGCGCCGCGTTTGACCGTGCCTGGCGGGCGACGTTCACCGCGCTCTCCCGCGTCAACCGCCTGCTACTCGCCGCGCCTGCCTGACGTGGCGTCGGACGCGCCCGCACCGGACGCGATCGTCGTGATCTTCGGCGCGGCCGTACGGCCGGACGGGTCGCCGTCCACGACGCTCCGCCGCCGGGTCGAGGCCGCCGCCGCCTTCGGCGCGCGATTTGCCGCACCCCTGTTTATCCCGACCGGCGGCGTCGGCCGCTACGGCGCGTCCGAGGCGTCGGTGATGGCCGACCTGCTCCGCAGCTTCGCGCTGCCAAATGCGACGATCGTCCTGGAGGAGACGGGCACGGACACGCTGTCGTCCGTCCGCGCCGTCGCGCGGATCATCCGGGAGCGGGGGCTATCAGCGCCCGT
>CAYSTX010000394.1:0-2577 GCA_964434035.1 uncultured Acetobacteraceae bacterium | reverse complement strand
GCGACGTTGCGACGCTGCACGTAGGTCCCGACTGTAGTGGAATCCGTCTACGAGCGCGATATGGTGATCCTGTCGTTGGTGGCAGCACACTTCCGGGCGCTCGGCAGGCTGCATCAGCGCGTGGCGATTTCGCCCGTGCAGGGAGTGTGCGGATGTCCTCTCGATTTACTTCGACGAACCGCTTGAGCAATGTCATTCAAATGGTAACGCTCTCCAAGCAGAGCGGTATCTTGCGAGCGGCGCGCGGACAGGGAGCGCAACGCGAGCTTGGACAGATTCGCTTCATCTCAGGTGAACCCGTCTCTGCTCTGCTCGGCTCGCTCACCGGTGGAACCGCGCTGTCGGCCCTCTCGAACTGGGGCGAGTGCCTGTATCAGTTCGATGAAGTGGCCGCCGAGGCTGATCCCAGCTATCCCTCGCTTCCACCGCAGCAGGCGCCCTCCTACGCGCCGAGCAGCCCGCCCCCCTCGGCAGGTTCGTGGCCTTCCTACGGCTACCCCTCCACTAGCTCACTCGGCCCGCTCTCGCCGCTGCCTGACTTCGGCTCATCGGGCGATGTCACTTCCCCAGGCTATTTCGACAACGACGCATCGTATCCGGGCTATGGCGCGCACGGGACGCCCGATCCCTACGCCAACCCCCTCGGCTCGTATGGCGCCAGCCACACCGCGACCGCCACGTCGCCGCTGCCCCTGCGGCCTGAGCAATTGCAGGCGCGTCCCCGTCGCACCTCGCTCTCCGAGCAGGTAGAGCAGCTCCCACTGGACCGGCGCGAGCGCATGGTCTTGCTGCTGGTGGACGGCCAGCGCACCATCGCCGATCTCGTCAAGCTGACGCGGCGCAGCGACGCAGAGCTGTATTCCGTGCTCAACCATCTGCGTATCCTAGGACTCGTACTGCTCTAGTGCGACGTTCGGCCGCTCATGCGTTACAATAGAGAGACTAGTTCGCACGGTTCCCTGCAAGGGCGCGTCGCCGTACACTCCATGCGCGTCACATTGTGACAGAGCATGGCCAGGTTCGGGCGAGTGTGGCGGCGCGTAGAACGTGCGCGCGAAGCGTTCGGAAGCCTTCGCGTGTTGACCGTGCGCCGCAATTGTGCTGTGAGCATCCTGATCGTCCGGTTCGGCTGAGCCCAGACGAGCGGAGGAGGACGAGTCATCATGGGTCGAAGTCGGTTGCGTCTGGGATTACGAGCGCAACTTACCCTCGCGTTGCTGCTCGGCGCGTTGCTGAGTACTGGCGCTACCCTGTTCATTGCGAATAACGCGATTCAGCAATACGCGTTGCAGCAGACGCACACGCAAGAACAGCAGAACATGAGGATCGCGTTGCTGGTCTTGCAAACCCAGTATGGCCAGAACGTCTCGGTCTCCTATGACAATCAGCTCGTCACGGACTCACCGACGACCGGTAAAGACCTCAGCAACTACGCGCAGGGCAATGCCTTCGGTCGGTACCCGCTCAATGGCGACGTCAACTACGTCGATCAGGTGTATCAGCTGCTCGGTGGCTTCGTTAGCGTCTATCAGTGCGCGAACGCGGCGGGGCCGACGGGATCCTGCACCCGCATCGCCACGACGCTCCACTCCTCCTCCGCTTCGGGCGATCAGAGCCGCCTGGTTGGAGCAAGGCTGGAGACCGCGCCTGCGCAGAACATGGCGCTCAACACCACGGCGCCGCAAGAATGGCTGGGCGTCGTGCCGTTTGCCGGCCAGCAGTATTACACCGACTACTATCCCCTGCTCAGCCCGCAGCAGCGCCTGATTGGCGTGCTGGCGGTGGGCGTACCGCTCGATACGGTGACGGCCTTCCAGCGCTCGACCACGATTCAGCTGCTGCTGCTCGGCCTCATCATCATGATCGCGGGCGTCATCTTCGCACTGCTCTTCGCCGCGACGATCATTTCGACCCTACAGAACGTCGCGCGGCAGGTCATCAACGCCTCGGAGCGCATCAGCGCCATCGCCTCGCAACAGCAAGGCGGCTCCCAGCAGCAGGTTTGGGCGGTCAACTCGATCAACAAAGCGCTGCAAAACTTCTCCGAGACCACGCGCGATATTTCACACCGCACGGACCAACTCGCTCAGATGGGCAATCAGGTGATCCAGAAGCGGGCCGAAATCTCGCCGATGCAGATTGACTCGATTCTGGCCTATATCACCCGCTCCGTGCGCGACATCAGCGCGGCCAGCCGACAGGAAGCCCAGCAGTACGACCGCATGACGAGCGCCATGCAGGCGGTTATCGAGATCGCTGAGCAGGTGGCTGCCAGCTCACACGATGCGACCGACAGCGCGCAACGGCTCGACGATGTCATCGTGGACCTGCAACGCATCGTGGGTGTGCAGCGCATCCGCGCCGCTCAGCAGGAGCAGCCGATGGCGGAGATGGAGCCAGCGATGGCTGGAGCGATGGCCGCGGGCGTGGGTCAGATCATGTCGCAGCCTTCGATGGGCCAGATGGCCGCCTTCAACGGCAATGGCATGGGCAGCGGCATGGGCTATGGGATGGGCGGCATGAATGGCGGCATGAGCGGGCAAATGGGCCAGCGCGGCATGGCCAGCTCGTCGCAGA
>CAYSTX010000393.1:0-2595 GCA_964434035.1 uncultured Acetobacteraceae bacterium | reverse complement strand
GTCAGCCCGAACATCATGGGCACGATGTGGGACAAGCTGCTGATCAACGTCGCCGGCGGCGCGCTGACAGCGATCACGCGGCTGACCTATGGCGGGCTGTACAGCCTCCCCGCGCTCGAGGATTGCGGACTTGCCGCGATCGCCGAAGCGATGGCGGTAGCGCGGGCCAACGGCGTCGAGCTTTCGATCCGCGAGCCGCACGAGGCGTGGGAAAAGGCGCGTGCCGGGCTTGGGGACGCCTTCAAGACGTCGATGCTGCAGAGCCTCGAGAAAGGGCAGCCGACCGAGGTCGACTTCATTCACGGCTCCGTCGTGCGCTGGGGAGCACGCGCCGGCGTGCCGACGCCGGTCAACAGCACGCTCGTCGCCTGCGTGAAGGGCATCGAATACGCGACGACCGATTATCCGGGGAAGAACTGATGGCATCCAGCAAGCGTGCCTATGTCGAGCATGCGGCGATCCGTGTGCGCGACATCGAATGGCACATTCGCTTCTTTCGCGACGTGCTCGGCATGACGCTGCGCGATGACCGGCGCGGCGAGACGCCGAGCCAGGTTTGGACAGTGGGCGGCGTGCAACTCATCGCCGATCCGACATTCGACGGACCGGAAGGACGGCTCGCGCATCTCGGCATCATGGTCGAGGACCAGGCGGAGGTGCTGCGCGAGGCCGCAGCATGGAAGGTGACGGAACTGCCGCAAGGCCAGAACTGGCTGCAGCTGCCGGACGGGCTGTGCATCGAAATCCTGCAAGCCACGGGCACCGCCGTTGCGGACGCCCTGGCCATCGATCCACGCGCATAGAGTGGGAGGAACGCCAATATGGCCGAGGAACTCTACTGGGACGACGCGAAGGTGGGGGACGAGTGCATCAGCCCGTCCATCATCGTGACCGAGCAGATGGTGAACACCTATGCCGAGCTGACCGGCGACTTCACGCCGGTTCATGTCGACGAAGAGTACGCGAAGACGACGCCGTTCGGCACGCGCGTAGCGCACGGGCTGTTCGGCCTCTCGCTCGCCGACGGGCTGAAGACGCGGTCTGAGTATCGGTTCGTCCCCGGCATGTCGCTCGGCTGGACCTGGGACTTCAAGCTGCCGATCAAGCTCGGCGACACGGTGCACGTGAAGTTCCGCGTCGGCACCATGCGCAAGGTGAAGCGGCCGGGCTGGGGCATCGTCGTGCTGCCGTCCGAGCTCATCAACCAGCGCGACGAAGTGGTGCAGCTGGGCGAGCACCGGCTGATGATCCCGCGCCGGCCCGGCTGGGAACAGGCGGAGGGCTGAGCCGTGGCGCAGAACCGTCCGCTCGCCGGCGTGAAAGTCGTCGACTACAGCCACTTTCTGGCCGGGCCGTTTTTGTCGCGCGCGCTCGCCGCGCTGGGCGCCGACGTGGTCAAGGTCGAGCGTCCCAAGGAGGGCGACGCCGGCCGCACCCACGCCATGATCAAGGATGGCCAAAGCGCATACTTCCTGCAGCAGAACATGGGCAAGCAGGGGCTGTGCGTGAACGTGAAGGACGAGCGCGGGCTCGCGCTGCTGCACAAGCTGATCGCGGAGGCCGATGTTTTCGTCGAGAACTATCGGCCCGGGGCCTTGAACAAGATCGGGCTTGGTTACGAGCAGCTGTCGAAACTGAATCCGCGCCTGATCTACTGCTCGGTCTCCGCTTATGGCCATAGCGGTCCGGACTCGGACCGTCCCGGCTTCGGGCTGATCGCCGAGGCGCGCAGCGGCGTCATGGCGCAGATCGGAAAGCCCGGCGAAACGCCGCCGCTGCTGCGCATTCCTGTCGCGGACATGTACACCGGCGCGCACGGCATCGCCGCCATCTGCGCCGCGCTGTTCGGCCGCGTGATGAGCGGGCGAGGGCAGCACATCGACCTCGCGCTCTATGACTGCATGATCTCCATCCACGATTATGCGGTCCAGCAGTACACGCTGAGCGGCGGCACCGTGCTGCCGATGCAGACCGGGAGCGACCAGCCGGAATCCACCGTCTATGGCGTGTTCCTCGCCAAGGACGGGTACCTGGTGATCGCGGCGCAGGTGGAAGCAAGCTGGCGGCGGCTCGCCGAACTGATCGGGGGACCCGAGTTGGCAGCGGATACGCGCTTCCACGGCCGGGTGAACCGCAATGCCAATCGGCTTGCAGCGCTCGAATACGTGCAGAATTGGACGATGGCGCAGCCCTCCCGCGCGGCCTGCACGGCGGCTCTGGACGCGGCGGGCGTGCCGTGCGCGCCGGTGAACACGATCGACGAGGTGATCAACGACCCCCAGACAAAAGCGAGGGGCATGATCGTGGAGCAGGACCATCCCGTGCTCGGCCGGGTGCGCCTGCCCAACCTGCCGTTCCGCTTCTCCGATTGCGACACGAGCCCGCGCAGCCCGGCGCCACTCCTTGGCCAGCACAATAGGGAAATCGCCGAGCGTCTCGGCCACACCAGCGCCGAGATCGACGCGATGGTTCGCGAAGGCGTGCTGTACGCGGAGCCGGCCGTCGCCGAGCATTTCGGCGCGAAGGGAGGCTGACCATGACCGATCGGTACGCCGTCATCGGCAATCCCATCGGGCATTCCAAGTCGCCGATGAT
>CAYSTX010000392.1:0-2596 GCA_964434035.1 uncultured Acetobacteraceae bacterium | reverse complement strand
GGAGTGCCGTCACGATGACGGTGCTGTCCAGATTCTCCATGAAGAGTGCAGCGGCGACCAGAGCAGTGATCTGCATGACGCGGCGCTGCCGAGATAGGTCTTCGCGTCCTGGAGCCAGAGAAGTCGAGACCTGCAGCGGGCTGGTCTTCGATCGTTCGGTCATGTCATCCGAGGTTGCCCATGCGAACCCGCAGTTCAGCGGATCGCCCGACAGCAAGGAGCGTCTCGGTTACCGACCGATGTCAGCTCGCGATCATTGAGTTACGGATGAAATTTTTCGCCAACCGCGCGCTCTGCACGGCTGAGATGCGGCCCCTTACAGCCGTAACACGATTTCCCGGTCCGGAAGCAGGCCCGTAACTTCCCGCTGCTTCGATCCCGCGGCGGCCACAACGGCCGCTCAATCGGAAACGAAAGCGCACGATGGCAATGACTCCTTTGAACGCCCTGTTCCACCGGGCGACGACGCGCCCCGACGGGACAGCCTTCATCTACGATGGCGTTGTGTGGACCTATCATGATCTGCTGACCGGCGCCGAGCAGCTATCTCGCGGGCTCCTGGCCCGTGGTGTTCGGCAGGGAGACCGGGTTGTACTCCACATGCCGAACCGGCCGGAAATGGCGGTTGCCCTGTATGCGTGTTTTCGCGTCGGAGCTATCGCGTGCCCGACGAATCAGCGGTTCAAGACCGCCGAACTGCGCGAGATCTTTCAGCGCCTACAGCCCGCACTCTATCTTGGTGAGGAGCAGCTCTATTCTCACGTCGAGACCATCGAGCCGGAGATCCTCGCTGCAGAGAAGCGCTTCGTCACCGGCCCGAGCGGTGCCTACAAGGGTGCGATGCTCTGGTCGGCGCTGTTTGTCGACAGCGTCAGCAACGGCCCCATGTCGCCGGAGCCCGACAAGGGCGCGCCAGCGATCCTGCTAACCACGTCGGGAACGACCGGTCGGCCCAAGTTCGTCACCCACACACCAGCGACGCTAACGGCGATGACGGAGGGATTCGCGCATGTTGATTTCGACGCTGCGCAGACCGTGCTCAACACGTGCCCGATGGTCCATGCCATGGGCCTCTTTACCCTTCTGGCCTCAGTGAGCTTCGGCGCCGCCATGGTCATGGTCGAGCGCTTCGATCCGGATGCCGTGCTCGACCAGATCGAATTGCATGGATGCACATGGATGTTCGGCTTGCCGTTTATGTATGACGCCATGCTGGAGCGTCAGCGGAAGCGGCCGCGGAAGGTCAGCTCGCTCCGGCACTGCATATGCGCAGGGGATGTGTGCCCGATCCAGCTGCAGGTCGACTTCGAGGCGACCTTCGGTACACCGCTGCGCAACATCTGGGGCAGCACCGAAGCGTTCGGCTCGCAAAGTCCTGGCTTGCGGCCTGGGCCCGTCACTCGGATCGCGCCGGGCGCGCAGATTCGTCTCGTGGATGATGAAGGTAGGGATGTACCGCGAGGCGAGGTCGGCGAGTTCCTTGTTCGTGGTCCCTATGTGACCGTTGGCTATTGGGCCGGACCGGACCGGATCGACGATGCGACACGGGATGGCTGGTACCACAGCGGCGACCTGATGCGGCAAGGCGAGGGTGACGAGCTGTGGTTCGTGGGCCGCATGAAGGAAATCATCATCCGCGGCGGGTCCAACATCTCCCCGGTCGAGGTCGAGCGGGTCCTGCTGAGCCATCCTCTGGTGCGCGACGCCGCGGTCTTCGGCGTGCCGGATCCGGTGCTGGGCGAGCGGGTGTGGGCCGTCGTGCAACTGTCAAACGGCGTGAGTGATGCCCCGCTTGGCGCCATTCTGAGTGACGCCAAGCAGCTTCTCGCGGATTACAAGGTGCCGGAGCGGCTGTTCGCCGTCGATGCCGTGCCACGCAACTCGCTTGGCAAGGTGGATCGCCGGGCGGCGGCAGCGGCGATGCTCGGCAGCGCCGCCTGATCGCCGTCGAGGCTGATGGCGACATCTTCCGGCTGCCCGGCTCCACGGCCCGTACGCTGATAGGCCAGGTAGTCGGCCTCGCTCATGTCGAAGTCTAGATGGACCGGGTCGAGCGATACGATCGTGGCCAGCAGGGTCGACGCGCTCGTGCCGCCGCGGCTGCCGCTCACCAGACTGCCGACCGATACGAGATGCGCGCCGATGCGCCCGGTGAACGGCGCGACAATGCGCGAGAACTCCAGATCGAGCTGGGCGTCCTTGATGGAAGCCGTTGCGGTGTCGATGGCCGCCTGCGCGCTGCGCTCCTCTGCGGCGCGCTGATCGACGTTTTCGGCGGTCCCGAACTCCGTCCGCTTTAGCTGCTTTGCCCGCCAGAGCTCCGCTTCGGCGAGCGCCTTTCTCGCCTGTGCAGTCTGGAGCTGCGCGACCGCCTGCTCGAGCCTGATCTGGAACGGTCGCGGGTCGATGACGAAGAGCGGATCGCCCTTGTGCACGATCTGCCCGTCCTGGAAGTCGATGTCGGTCAACGTGCCGCCGACCTGCGCGCGCAGCTCGACCGTGTCCACCGCGGAGAACTGGCCGAGAAAGCCGGTCGTGCTGCTGACGGTTTCCTGCAGCGGCGTGCTAACCGTCACCCGCGGGGGCGCGGGCGGCG
>CAYSTX010000391.1:0-2606 GCA_964434035.1 uncultured Acetobacteraceae bacterium | reverse complement strand
GCCGCGGCGACGTCATCGAACGCAGATAGACTTGGCATCACGCGGCGGGCTCCGCCGGATGGAGTCGATCGCGTCCGCCGCATCGCCGCGGTCCGTGCGTCCTGCTGATCTCGCCCAGCCCGCCGCCCGGACCTTGCTGCAACCAGCGCTCTGCCGCATATCTGGCGGCGCGATTTGGAACGGGGACGAAAGCGCATGCGGCTGGCTGTTCTGAAGGAAACGCGTGCTGATGAGACGCGGGTGGCGGCAACGCCTGAGACCGTCCGCAAACTCGTAGCACTCGGTCTGACGGTCGCCATTGAGGCGGGTGCGGGCGTCCACTCGTCGACCTCCGACGCGGAATTCGCGGCCGCCGGCGCCGAGATCGCGCCAGACGCGCGCGCCGCCCTCGCGGATGCGCAGATCGTCTTCGCGGTGCAGATGCCGGATGCCGAGCGCCGGTCCGCCATGATGCGCGGCGCGCTGCTGATCTGCATCGCCGGCGCCTTCACCGATGCTGAGCTGCTGCCCTCCCTCGCGTCTGCCGGCATTGATGCCGCGGCGATGGAGCTTCTGCCCCGCATCACGCGCGCGCAGTCGATGGACGTCCTATCGAGCCAGGCAAACCTCGCCGGGTATCGTGCGGTGATCGAGGCCGCATCGGCGTTTCCGCGCGGCTTCCCCATGATGATGACGGCCGCCGGCACGGTGCCGCCCGCGCGCGTGTTCGTCATCGGCGCGGGCGTCGCGGGTCTGCAGGCAATCGCGACCGCCCGCCGTCTCGGCGCGATCGTCTCGGCGACCGACGTCCGGCCGGCTGCGAAGGAAGAGATCCGCTCCCTCGGCGCGGCCTATGTCGGCGTCGACAACGAGGAGAGCGCGGCCCAAACCGGCGCATACGCCAAGGAGATGTCCGAGGCGTTCCGCGCGCAGCAGGCCGAGCTGATGGCGGTGACGGTCTCGAAGAACGACATCGTCATCTGCACCGCCCTCGTCATGGGCCGCCGCGCGCCGTTGATCGTCACGGCGCCGATGGTCGAACAGATGCGGCCCGGCAGCATCATCGTCGATCTCGCGGCCGAGGCCGGCGGCAATTGCGCGGCGACGCGCCCGGGTGAGGCGATCCATACCGATAACGGCGTCACCGTCCTCGGCTACACGAACTGGCCGGGCCGCATCGCGGTGGCGGCCAGCAGCCTCTATGCCCGCAACCTGCTGACGTTCCTGACGACGTTCTGGGACAAGGACGCGGGCCGTCCCGCGCTGCCCGAGGGCGACGAGATCGTTCGCGGTGTCATGTTGACCCGCGGTGGCGCGGTCGTGCACCCGTCGTTCCAGCCCGCGCCCGCCGCCGCCTGATCCCCTCCGTCCCGATAGTCATCAGCAGACAGGCCGCCCATGGACCCGAACTCGATTGCCGCCCAGGCTGATCAGATTGCCGCGCGCGCGATGCAGCTTGCCGAGCAGGCCCGCATGGCCGCCGCCGGCGCCGGTATCACGCCGGAGACGGTCGAGCCGTTCATCTTCCTGCTGGCCGTGTTCCTGATGGCTTGTTTCGTTGGCTACTACGTCGTCTGGAACGTCACGCCGGCGCTGCACAGCCCGCTGATGGCCGTCACGAACGCGATCAGCTCGGTCATCATCGTCGGCGCCATGCTCGCGACCGGCCTCGGCACCAGCGGTTGGGCGATGGCGTTCGGGTTCCTCGCCGTCACGCTGGCCAGTGTGAACATCTTCGGCGGGTTTCTGGTCACGCAGCGCATGCTCTCGATGTTCCGTTCCAAGAAGCAGCAAGGCTGAGCCGCAATGTCCCCCAGCCTGACCGCGCTCGCCTACCTAGTCGCTGCCGTCCTCTTCATCCTCGCGCTGCGCGGGTTGAGCAGCCCGACCACGTCGCGGCGTGGCAATCAGTTCGGCATGGCCGGCATGGCGGTCGCGGTGCTCGCGACCTTGCTGCACCGAGGCGTCGCGACCGACAGTTATCTGTTGATCCTGCTCGGCGTCGTGATCGGCGGCGGGATCGGCATCTATATCGCGCGCGGCATTCAGATGACGGCGCTGCCGCAGCTCGTCGCCGCGTTCCACTCGCTCGTGGGCCTCGCCGCTGTCTTCGTCGCGGCCGGCGCGCTCAACGCGCCGCAGGCGTTCGGCATCGGCATTCCCGGCGCGATCCACACGCAAAGCCTGATCGAGATGTCGATCGGGCTCGCCATCGGCGCCATCACCTTTTCCGGGTCGTTGATCGCATTCGCGAAGCTGCAGGCCTTGATGAAAGGCGCGCCGATTACCTTCCCCGGTCAGCATAAGCTGAACCTGGCGCTCGCCATCCTGCTCGTGGTGCTGATCGCAGCGTTCGTCAGCAACGGCAGTCAGGTGATCTTCTGGATCATCGCGCTGCTGGCGTTCGGCCTCGGCTTCCTGATCATCATCCCGATCGGCGGCGCCGACATGCCGGTCGTCGTCTCGATGCTCAACAGCTATTCGGGCTGGGCGGCCGCGGGGATCGGCTTCACGATCCAGAACCTCGCGCTGATCATCACTGGCTCGCTCGTCGGTGCGTCGGGCGCGATTCTGTCCTACGTGATGTGCAAGGGCATGAACCGCAGCATCATCAACGTGCTGCTAGG
>CAYSTX010000390.1:0-2609 GCA_964434035.1 uncultured Acetobacteraceae bacterium | reverse complement strand
CGGCCGACATCACGCTGGCCGGCGTCCCCGGGCGGGAGCGGCTGCTGGCGCGGCCGCAGGGCGCGCGCCGGTGCGGGCGGCCTCGATGTCGGCCTTGACGATGCGGCCATTCGGCCCGCTGCCCTTCAGCGCCGTGAGGTCGATCCCGGCCTGCGCCGCCATCCGCTTCGCGAGCGGGGAAGCGAAAACGCGGGCGGCGTCCGGCGCCTGTGGCGTGGCGTGTCCGTTCGCACGGCCATTGCCACGTGGCGCGGCGGCGGGGGCAGCCGTCGGTGTGGGAGCCGGTGCCGGCGTTGGCGCGGCGGCAGCCGGGGCTGGCGCGGGCGCGGCACCATCGGCCGGCACGCTCTCGCCCTCGTTGACCAGAACGGCGATTGGGTCGTTGACCTTCACGTTCGGCGTGCCGTCGCCGACCAGGATCTTGCCGAGCACGCCCTCATCGACCGCCTCGACCTCCATCGTCGCCTTATCGGTCTCGATCTCAGCGATGACGTCGCCCGAGCGCACCGTGTCGCCCTCCTTCTTCAACCAGCGGGAAAGCGTCCCCTCGGTCATCGTCGGCGACAGCGCGGGCATCAGGATATTAGTGGCCATTGGCGCGGCGTCCCTTCAGAACAGCTTGCGGACGGCGGCCACGACCCATTCGGGTTGCGGCAATGCGAGCCGTTCGAGGTTGGCCGCGTACGGCAGCGGCACGTCGACACCGGCAACACGGGCGGGCGGCGCGTCGAGCCAGTCGAAACAATGCTCGGTCACCTGCATCGCGACCTCGGCGCCGATGCCGGCGAACGGCCAGCCTTCCTCGACGGAGACAACGCGGCTGGTTTTCTTGACGCTCGCGACGACCGTTTCGGTATCGAACGGACGGAGGCTGCGCAGATTGATGACCTCGGCGCTGATGCCGTGCTCGGCCAGCATCTCGGCGGCCTTCAGTGCGACGCCGACCATGATGCCGAACGCAACCAGCGTCACGTCCGTGCCCTCACGCTCCACCTTCGCGCGGCCGATCGGCAGGATGAAGTCATCGTCGGTCGGGCAGTCAAACGTGTGCCCGTACAGGATCTCGTTCTCGAGCACGATCACCGGGTTCGGGTCGCGGATCGCGGCGCGCAGCAGGCCCTTCGCGTCGGCCGACGACCAGGGTGCGACGACCTTGAGGCCCGGGCAGTGCGCGTACCAGGATGCGTAGCACTGGCTGTGCTGCGCCGCGACGCGGCTCGCCGCACCATTCGGGCCACGGAAGACGATCGGGCAGCCCATCTGGCCGCCGGACATGTACAGCGTCTTCGCGGCCGAGTTGATGATCTGGTCGATCGCCTGCATTGCGAAGTTGAACGTCATGAACTCGACGATCGGCTTCAGCCCGGTCATTGCGGCGCCGACGGCCATGCCGGTGAAGCCGTGTTCGGTGATCGGCGTGTCGATGACGCGGCGGGGTCCGAATTCGTCGAGCAGGCCCTGGCTGATCTTGTACGCGCCCTGATACTGCGCGACTTCCTCACCCATCAGGAACACGTCGGCGTCGCGCCGCATCTCGGCGGCCATCGCGTCGCGCAGCGCCTCGCGGACCGTGATCGGGCTCGTCGGCCCCCAATCCTTCTCGGCCGAAGGCGCGGCGGTGGTCGGCATCGCGGGCGGCGCGACGGCAGCCGGCGCCTGCACCGGGGGCGCCGGCGCGGGTGCGGGCGAAGACGGCGCCGGCGCGGCGGGCGCCGTTGCGGGTGCCGACGCTGACGGGTCCTCGCCGTTCGCCGACAGCACGGCGATCGGCGTATTGACCGCGACGCCCTCGGTGCCCTCGTCGATCAGTATGCGGGACAACGTTCCCTCATCGACGGCTTCGACTTCCATCGTCGCCTTGTCGGTTTCGATTTCGGCGATCACGTCGCCGGGGCGAACGTCCTCACCCACTTTCTTGAGCCAGCGGGCCAGCTTGCCCTCCGTCATGGTCGGCGACAGGGCGGGCATCAGGATCTCGGTCGACATTGGTGCCTCAGGCCTCGATCAGGACGTCGGTGAAGAGTTCGGCGGGGTCGGGCTCGGGGCTCGACTGAGCAAAGGCGGCGGCTTCGGTGACGACCGCGCGGACATCGTCCTCAATCGATTTCAGCGCGTCTTCCGCGACCCCGAGTTCGAGCAGCGCGCGGCGCGCGCCGTCGATGGGGTCATGCTTCTCGCGCATTTCCTGGATTTCTTCGCGCGTGCGGTATTTCGCGGGGTCGGACATCGAGTGGCCGCGGTATCGATAGGTCATCATCTCCAGCAGATACGGCCCGTTGCCTTCACGGCAGTGCGCGACCGCGGTGACCGCCGCCGCATGCACGGCGCGCACGTCCATCCCGTCCACCTGCTGGCCGGGGATGTTCCACGGCGCGCCGTTCTTCGACAGGTCGCGCGACGCCGATGCCCGCTCGATCGAGGTGCCCATGCCGTAACGATTGTTCTCGATCACGAACACGACTGGCAGCTTCATCAGGGCGGCGAGGTTGAAGCTCTCGAACACCTGCCCCTGGTTCGACGCGCCTTCGCCGAAATAAGTGATGCTGACGTTGTCGTTGCCCCGGTACCAGTTGGCGAAGCCAAGCCCGGTGCCGATGCTGACCTGCGCG
>CAYSTX010000389.1:0-2620 GCA_964434035.1 uncultured Acetobacteraceae bacterium | reverse complement strand
GCTAGGTTGCTGACTCAATCACGGCAGCCAGAAACAGGCACTTGCGACGACGGCGATGGCTGCGAGGAAATTTCTGGCCAATCGGTCGTAGCGCGTTGCGATGCGCCGCCACTTCTTGTGGTGTAGGGTGCGCTCGCTGTTTCCGACACCAGCCCGACCCGCGAGCCTCCCGACGCCCGTCAAACTGCGTTCCTCCGACGTCGAAAGCGCCAGCACACGCCTCAAGTTGCCGCCGCGCAAAACGCCCTACCGGCTCCGCGTCGCGCTCGGTGTCGCGCTGGGCTATCGCCGCACCGCTGACGCCTTGCAATGAACATCAGTGGAGCTGCACGATGAAACGCTTGATTCTGGCTCTCCTCACGGGCGCCGCTCTGGCGGCGTCATCCCCTGCGTACGCGGCCGTCAAGACTATCGTTCTGGTCCACGGCGCCTTTGCCGATGGTTCCGGATGGAAGCCGGTAGCGGACATTCTGCAGAGTCACGGTTACTCGGTACGAGTTGTCCAAGAGCCCGAGACCAGCTTTGCGGCAGACGTGGCTGCGACGCGCCGCATCCTCGACAAGTTGGGTCCTTGTGTGCTGGTCGGCCATAGTTATGGCGGGATGATCATCACCGAGACGGGAATGCATCCCAACGTCAAGGCTCTTGTTTATGTAGCGGCCACGCAACCGGACGTCGGTGAGAGTCTGTCTGATCTGGCGGGCAAAATGCCAGCGGCTGCCAAGAGCATCGGACCGGTTGGCGACGGCTTTCTCGCAGTAAACCCCGATGCGTTTGCGCGTGATTTCGCTGCAGACGCGCCCAAGCCGGTCGCACATTTTATGGCGATATCCCAAGTACCGGTTTCAGGTGAGGCATTTGAGGCGAAGGCCACAGTTGCGACTTGGAAACAAAAGCCGAGTTACGCGGTGATTCCCACACAGGACCGAATGATCAACCCGGACCTCGAGCGATTCATGGCGAAGCGGGCCCAATCGCAAGTCATTGAACTTCCAGGCAGCCACGCAATCTTTCTTTCGCACGCGCACGAGGTGGCAGCATTGATCGAAAAAGCGGCTACGGCAGCGAAGTAGACCATCGCCGATACTATAGCGCTAACACAACGGGCGTAGAGCGGAGCTAACACAACGGGCGTAGAGCGGACATGGCGCAGACGTGCCGCCATATCCGGTTGTGATCCCCCAGCGGTCATTCCTGATAGGGTTTCGACCCTAGGGGGCTCCGCCGATCCCCTCCCGCGCCGCCGTCGCCAACCGGTCCGCGCGCTCGTTCATCACGTCGCCCGCGTGGCCGCGCACCCACTTCCACTCGATCGTGTGCGGCTTCGCGGCGTCCAACAATCGTTGCCAGAGGTCCATGTTGGCGACCGGGTCGCCGGCGGCGTTGCGCCAGTTGCGGCGGACCCAGCCAGTGTGCCAGCGGGTGATGCCGTTTTTGACGTATTCGCTGTCCGTGTGCAGCACGACGCGGCATGGCCTTGTCAGCGCCTCAAGCGCCGCCGCCGCCGCCGTCAGCTCCATGCGGTTGTTGGTTGTCGCACTCTCCGCGCCCGACAGCTCCCGCACGGTCGTGCCATAGCGCAGCACGACGCCCCAGCCGCCGGGCCCGGGGTTCGGCTTGCACCCGCCATCGGTCCAGATCTCCACGAGGGGAAGGGTGGGCGCCGCCTCGGCCGGGGCGTCAGAGTCCATACGCGCCCGCATCGCGCGCCCGCGCGTGAAAGCGGAGGCGGCGGAGATAGGCGAGCGGGTCCTTCGGCGTCACCAGCGCGCCCGGCGGCGTGTTCAGCCAGTCATAGAGCCGCGTCAGCAGAAATCGCAGCGCCGCCCCGCGCGCCAGCAGCGGCAGCGCCGCGCGCTCGGCGTCGGTGAGCGGGCGGACCGCGTCATAGGCCATCAGCAGCGCCCGGCTTTTCGTGACGTTCAGTGAATAGTCCGGCTCGAAGCACCAGGCGTTGAGGCAGACGCCGAGATCGTAGGCGAGCAGGTCGGTCGCCGCGAAGTAAAAGTCGATCAGGCCGGAAAGCTTGCCCTCCAGGAAGAAGACATTGTCCGGGAACAAATCGGCATGGATGTGCCCGACCGGCAGCCCGTCCGACATCGGTGGCCACTCGGCCAACACATCGGCCAGCGCCGCGTCGAGCTCGGCGACGAGTCCGGGCGCCACTTCGTCCGCCCGCGCCCGGCACCGCTCAAGCAGCGGCGGCCAGCCGGCGGGACCGAGCGCGTTCGGCCGCACCGGAACGTAGTCCGCGCCGGCCAGATGCAGCGCAGCGACGGCCACGCCGACCGGCCCGCACTGCTCCGGCCGCACCCGGCGCGGCCAGACGCCGGGAAGGAAGGTGGTGATCGCCGCGTGCCGGTCGCAGAGCTGCCGCAGCGCGACGCCGTCCCGCGCCCGCACGGGCCGCGGGCAGGTGATGCCGCGCTCGGCCAAGTGTTCCATGAGGCCGATGAACCACGGCAGATCGGCCGGATCGACCCGCTTCTCATACAGCGTGAGGATGAAGTCGCCGCCGGTCGTGCGGAGCGAGAAATTGCTGTTCTCGACCCCCTCCGCGATGCCGCGGAACGCGACCAGACCGCCGATGTCGTAATCGGCGAGGAAAGCGGTCACCGCT
>CAYSTX010000388.1:0-2624 GCA_964434035.1 uncultured Acetobacteraceae bacterium | reverse complement strand
GGGGGATCGAGACGATCAGCTGCGACCTCTCGCCCAGGCTCGCCGCACAGTCGGGTGCGCCGTCATTCGCGGCCGACCCGGAGTTCCTGCCGGTGGCGCCCGGCAGCGTTGACCTGATCGTCGCGAGTGTCTCGCTCCACTGGGTCAACGATCTTCCGGGCACACTCATTCAGCTGCGGCGAGCGCTGCGGCCGGACGGGCTGTTTCTGGCGAGCCTGCCCGCCGCCGGCACGCTGGCCGAGTTGCGTGGCGCACTCGCGGTCGCCGAGGATTCGCTGTCGGGCGGCGCCGCGCCGCGCGTGGCACCCTTCCCGGATCTCCGCGATTGCGCGGCGCTGCTGCAGCGCGCCGGGTTCGCGCTGCCGGTCGCCGACGTGGAGACGATCCGGCTGATGTATGCCGACCCGCTCGCGCTGTTGCGCGACCTCCGCGCGGCCGGAGAGACGAACGTGCTGGTTGAGCGTGACCGCCGCACGCCGCCGCGCGCGCTGTTTCCGGCGGCACTCGCGGGGCTGCCGGTTGAGGATGGGCGGATCGCGGTCACGCTGCGGCTCGCGATGCTGACGGGCTGGGCGCCCTCGCCCGATCAGCGGCGCCCAGCGCCGCGCGGCAGCGGGACGGTGCCACTCGGACAGGCCCTGTCGGGGGATGCCGATCCGATCTGAGATCGCGTCGCCGCGAATGAACGTCCGATCACGTTCTCCTTACGTTGCAACCATGTGATCCGGGTGACGTAACGGGTTGGTCCGATTGGAACTGATCCGAGGAGATACCTACGATGAGTCTTCCCATTCGCCTTATCGCCGCGGCGGCCGCCGGCCTATCGCTCGGCGCCTGCACGGTGAACAACCCGCCGCCGGCCTCCACCGCGCCTGCGCCGGTTGTCGTGCAGCCTACGCCCCCGTCATCCGGGACGGTCGTGGTGCAGCCGCACACCTACTAAGTAATTTCAGACGAAATTGTTAGAGCCGCATGGGCATTGCGGGCGGTCAGCCGCCCGTGACGCTCATGTGCCGCGCGACGGCCGGCCGGGCGGTCCGGCGGTCGATCACGAAATCATGGCCCTTTGGCTTCCGCGTAATCGCCTCGCGGATCGCGGCGTCGAGCACCGCGTCGTCGTCGCTTCGCCGTAGCACGCGACGGAGATCGGCCGCGTCGTCCTGACCGAGGCACATATACAGCGTGCCGGTGCAGGTCAGCCGCACACGGTTACAGCTTTCACAGAAATTATGCGTCATCGGCGTGATGAAGCCGATGCGCCGCCCGGTCTCCGCGACATTGACATAACGCGCGGGACCGCCCGTCGCATAATCGGTGTCGATGAGCGTCCAGCGCCGACGCAGCCGGGCGCGGACGAGTGAGAGCGGCAGATATTGATCGACGCGCTGCGCATCGATTTCGCCCATCGGCATCGTCTCGATTAGGCAAAGGTCGAAACCCTGCTGCCCGCACCATTCGACCATGTCGTCAAGCGTGTCTTCGTTCACGCCCTTCATCGCGACCGCGTTGATCTTGATCGCGAGGCCGGCGTCGCGCGCGGCGGCGATGCCGTCGAGCGTGCGGTCGATATCGCCCCAGCGCGTGATCGCGCGAAACGTCGCCGGGTCGAGCGTGTCGAGCGAAACGTTGATCCGCCGCACGCCCGCGGCGACCAGCGCGCTGGCGTGACGGGCAAGCTGCGTGCCGTTGGTCGTCACCGTCAGCTCATCGAGACCTTGCCCGAGCCGCGCGCCGAGCCCCTCGAACAGCGACATCACGTTGCGGCGAACCAGCGGCTCGCCGCCGGTAATGCGGATTTTCTTGGTGCCGAGCCGGATAAAGGCGGCGGAAATCCGCTCCAGCTCTTCGAGCGACAGGACGTCCGCCTTCGGCAGGAACGTCATGTCTTCCGCCATGCAATAGACACAGCGCAAATCGCAGCGGTCGGTCACCGAAACCCGCAGGTAGGTGATCGACCGGCCAAACGGGTCGATCAGAGGGCCGGTCAGTGCATTCATGACCCACAGCATATGACGCGGCGCGACTTATGGTTCAAGCGAGGGGAGGTTCAAGCGAGGTCGGGGTCGGCCGGGACAAGGTCGACCTGGTCTATCCGGACCAGCACCTTGCCCGCGTTCTCGAACATGACCGTCACGCGCGGGCCGATCACCGACTGCACCTGACCGACGCCCCAGTCGGGCCGGTCCGGCTGCCGGACCCACTGCCCGGGTTCAAAGGCGGCATCGGACATGCAGTCCCTCCCCGGTCCCCAGCATCCGCGATGGCGGCGTCTTAGCGGCAGGTTTCATGTTGCGATGACTATTCTTGCCCCCGCGTCGTGACGTGTCAGGGGCGAAGGAAGCCGACGAGCCGCTCCGCCTCGCGGACAATCGGCTCCGCGAGGGCCTCGGCCCGGCCGGCGCCGTCGCGTAGCACGCGATCGAGCGCGGCCGTGTCATCCAGCAGCCGCTGCGTCTCGGCCGCGATCGGCGCCAAATGCTCGACCGTCAGGTCGGCCAGATCCGACTTGAACGCGCCAAAGCCACGACCACCCTGCACCGCGAGTACGGCAGCCGCGTCGACGCCCTGCAGCGCCGCGTAGATGCCGACGAGGTTGCGTGCCTCCGGCCGTCCCTCGAGCCCGG
>CAYSTX010000387.1:0-2630 GCA_964434035.1 uncultured Acetobacteraceae bacterium | reverse complement strand
TGAATTCGGCACAGGGACCGTAGGTTCCGACCATGACGATCGCCTCAGGCTCGGCGCGCTTGATCACCCGCCAGGCCGCGCCGACCGCGCGGGTGTTGCGCTCGAAGGTGCCTTCGGCGGCGAGCTCGAGGCCGCGCCGCGCCAGCGCGTTCTTCACGCCGGCGAGGCCGTCACGGCCGAAGGAATCGTCCTGGTAGAAGATGCCGATCCGGGTGAAGTGCCGATCCTCGGTGAGATGCTTGATGAGGGTCTCCGACTCCGCGCTGTAGCTCGCGCGGATGTTCACGACATTCGAAAGTTTGAGGTCGCGCAGGAATTCGGCGCCGCTAAGCGGCCCGATAAAGGGGACCTTGCGGGCGCTCGTGATCGGGATCGTCGCCATCGCAGTCGGCGTGCCCACCGCGCCGATCAATGCGAACACCTTGTCGTCCTCGATCAGCCGCAGCGTCTGCGCCACCGAACGGTCGGGATCGTAGCCGTCGTCGCGGCTGATCAGCTGGAGCTTGCGGCCGTGGACACCGCCCTTGGCGTTGACCTCGGTGAACGCCGCAAGGATGCCCTGCCGCATGCGTTGGCCGAGCACGGAGGAGGGTCCTTCGAGTGCCGCGGCCTGGCCGAACAGGATTGCGTCCTTGCTGACGCCGACCTCATCGCCTTTTGCCGTCAGCGTCGCCGCCGCCAGCAACGCGGCGGCAAGCGCGATGCGTATCGCCGCGCGCGATCGTTTCATGAGAAGGCCCGCCGGATGGCTGAAAAAATTGCGGCAATGATAGATCCGCAGGCTGAACAGGGTGCTAACCGGGGCAGAAACAGCGATCCGTAGGACTCCGGGAAAATGTGCAATCAACGACCACATTCGCGGGAATGCGCAGGTCAATCGTTAACTACGCCTCCCAATGCGGGACGGGTTGATTCCAATGTTGTGCAGTTCTTAACCCCGATCCTAGTCCGATAGTCGCCACGGTGGCTCAACCCCAGGTTCCGCTGCCGGGCGGAAGGGGACGCGCGGAATCAAGATGGGCGATCGCGATCAGAACGGTCAGGATCGAAGGCGTGCGACTGGACGGTGGCGTTTTGCGCCGCTGCTCGCTCTCTATCGTCCTGCGCTGGTCGCGGCTGCCATCGGGTTGCTGTTTTCGCTCGCAGGTGCCACCGCGGTGACGCGCTGGGAAGATCGCGTCAACAAGATCGAATTCGAGAACGCGGCCGAGACGCAGTCCATCGTCATGCAGAACGGCATGAACGAATATATCAGCCGGCTCGTGGCGCTGCGAACCCTGTTCGAATCCTCAAACGAGGGGGTCACCCGCAGCGAGTTCGAGACGTTCAGCGGCCGGTTGTTCGAGCGTTTTCCCGGCTTGCTGCGGATCGGCTGGCTGCCACGGATCAGTCGCAAGGAGCGTGCCGAATACGAGGCTGCCGCGATTGCCGACGGCGTGTCCGGCTATCGTATCAAGGCGCTCGAAGGCAGCGGCTTCGTCACCACGCCGCAGCGCGAGGAATACTTCCCGATCTTCTATTCGACACAACCGAAGACATCGCCTGTCTACGGCATGGACTACATGAGCGTGCCGGACCGCAAGGTGGCGCTCGAGCGTGCCCGGGACAATGACCAGATCGCCGCGATCCGCACCGAGCTCTATGAGCGGAATGATGCAGGCCAGTTGCCGAACGTGCTCGTGGTCGTGCCCGTCTACGCCAAGGGCACCTCGCGTGACACCGTCGCGGACCTCCGCCGAAACATTTCGGGCTTCGTTATCGGCATCTTCGACCTCCCTTTGCTGATGCAGGCCATCCGCGTCAGGACCGGGGCGAGCCCGGCGATCAGCGTCAACATCTATCAGCCCTTCAGCGCGCGCATCGTCAGCCTGGAAGGCATGCTGCCCGACTACGCCTCCACCGCGGCTGCGCCGCAGTCGATGCGCGATGTTGCGCGTGGCCGGCACTGGGCGGGCGGTCTCAAGATTGGCGATACCGATTGGCAAATGCGGGCGGTTCCGACCGCCGGCGGCCCGCTGGAGACGACTTATGACCGCGCTGGCGCCGTGCTGATCGTCGGCATGCTGCTGACGTTGTCGCTGTCGACCTACCTGATGCTCGCAAGCCGCAATTCGCGGCGGCTGTCGCTGGCTAACCGGCGCGTGCTCGAGCTTGCGCAGACCGACGTCTTGACCGGATTGCCGAACCGCGCCTTCTTCCTCGCCCGGCTCAACGAGCTCAACAGCCAACCAAAGGACGGCGGGTCGGCCTTCTCGATCCTCATGCTCGATCTTGATCGCTTCAAGAACGTCAACGATTCCCTCGGTCATGGTGCCGGCGATGCGCTGCTGCGCCTGGTGGCGCAGCGGCTGAAATCTGCCGTGCGCGCCACCGACGTGCTGGCGCGGCTCGGCGGCGACGAATTCGCCATCATCCAGCAGGTTCGTGAGCATCAGCGCGCCTCGTCGACCGAGCTCGCGGCGCGGATCGCCAAGCTCGTCGCGGAGCCGTTCCTGCTGCCAGGACATCGCGTCGAGATCGGCACCAGCATCGGCATTGCGATCGCACCGGATCATGGCAGCGACCAGGAGCAACTGCTGAAGAAGGCCGACCTCGCGCTGTATCGCTCGAAATCGGCGGGCCGCAACTGC
>CAYSTX010000386.1:0-2643 GCA_964434035.1 uncultured Acetobacteraceae bacterium | reverse complement strand
GCGTTCGCGGACCCAGGCCTCGGCGGGGAGCACGAAATCATGCCGGTGCCGGTGATCGGCATGGCAGAGGCCGCGATGCTGACCGCCTGCATGCTCGGCCGCCGGTTCTCGATCGTCTCGTTCTCGGGCGCGTTCGGGCCTTGGTATCGCGAATGTGTCGAGTACCACGGCCTGACCAGCCGGCTCGCGGCGATCCGCTTCATCGACGCGCCGTTTGGCAGCCTCGAGACGGCGCAGACCGAGTCAAAAGAGGCAATTGTGACGCTTTGCCAGCGCACGGTGGCGGAGGACGAAGCCGACATGGTTGTGCTCGGCGGCGCGCCGCTGGCCGGTCTCGCGCGCGTGATCGCCGACCGTGTTCCCGTGCCGCTGATTGACGGCGTAGAAGCAGCGGTGTTGCAGGCCGAAACGCTGGTCCGGCTCGGCGCGCGCAAGGCGACCGAAGGCAGCTTCGGCCGTCCTCCGCCAAAACCCGCGATCGGCCTTTCGCCGGCGCTGACCAAGCTGCTCGACTGGTCCTGACGCGGGCTTAGTAGGACGGCTTCGCCAGCCCAACGCGGATCGTTTCATCTGGCGCGATCGGCGCGGCCCCGGCGCCCGTGAAGGTTGGGAAGTGGCTCAGTTGCTTGGGCGTGAAGCCCACGATTTCCATCTGATCACCTAGCAGCGCCATCGCCTCGACCGGCACCGCGATCGGCCGCGCCCCAATGCCGAACACGCCGCCGTAGTTCACGACCACGGCGATCGCGCCATCGGCAAAGCGCACGACATCGACGACGGGCCCAAGGATAGGCTGACTGTCCAGCGGCTGCAGCACGGTGCGGTGGAGGAGGTCGCCGACGCGAACCGGCTGCGGAAACCGGCGTGAAGCCGCCTCGGCCAGACGATTGCCGGAGGGCGCCTTCTGCTGCGCGCGGGCGCCCGCGCCCATGAGCACGCCAATAATGATCGCGCGACGGTTGATGGCCACATCCGGCTCCTTCTCGGTTTCGGCAGACTGCGGTGCGAGCCGCTGATACGCGGGTAACTTCCGACAGGAGTTGCCGAAGTTACAGTCCACGACGATCCTGACCCACCCGACTGACGCAACGCCGACAGGAGTCCGCATGAGCGCCGTCACCGTCTCACATGCGCGCAGGCTGCATCCGTGGCCGATCCGCATCATGCACTGGATCAACGCCGTGGTCATGATCGTGATGATCGGATCCGGCTGGGGCATCTACAACGACGATGTGATCATAAACGGCGTGCATGTAATCCATGCGTTGCGTCTCGGCAGTTGGGCGGCGGAGAGTTTGCTCTGGCACTTCGCGGGCATGTGGTTGCTCGTCTTCAACGGCTTTGCCTACCTGACGTATGGTTTCGTGACGGGTCGTTTCCGTGAGCGGCTGTTGCCGATCCATGTGCCGGAGGTCATCTCAACCGTGCGCGATACGCTTCGCCTCAAGGTCGCGCATGAGGACCTCACAGTGTACAACGCGGTCCAGAAACTACTCTACGTCGTGGTCATCCTGGCCGGCGTATCGCAGGTTGTTTCAGGCGTCGCGATCTGGAAGCCGGTGCAGTTCTCGGGCCTCGTCACGCTGCTCGGTGGGTTTCAAAGCGCGCGGATCGTCCACTTCACCGGCATGGCAGTGATCGTCGGTTTTTTGATCGTGCACGTCGCGCTGGCGCTGCTCGTCCCGCAAACGCTTTGGGCCATGCTGACGGGCGGCCCCCATTTGCCCGCCCGGAGCGTGCGGTCATGAAGTCGCCCTTTCGCCCCGACACGCTGCCCGACCCGGCGGTACTCGACGATCACCGTCCGCTACTCCGCACGCTTGAGCGTCGCAGGTTGATCCGCGGCACGCTGTCGCTTGGTGCGCTGACAATGCTCACCGGCTGCGAGATCAGCAGCTCGGAGTCCGTCGGGTCGGCAGTGCGGATGGTCTCGCGCCGGAACGACGGCGTGCAGGCGTTGTTGTTCGACCCGACCAAGCTCGCGCCAACCTATGCGGCGTCGCGGATGCTGAAGCCGCCAAAGTTCAACGCGTATTACGACATCACCGACGTCAAGCCGGTCGATGGCTCGACGTGGCGGCTCGAACTCTCCGGCCTCCGACAAGCGTCCATGGACCATCGAACAGCTCGCCGCCCTGCCGCAGACCGACATGATCATCCGCCACGTCTGCGTCGAGGGATGGGATTACATCGGCGAATGGTCAGGCCCGACGCTGCGAAGTTTTCTCGAGCGTGTCGGCGTCGATCTCCGGGCCAAATACGTCGCGTTCAAGACAGCCGATGATTACCCGAGCAGCATCGACATGGCGACCGCGTTGCACCCCCAGACGCTGCTTGCGACGAAATACGCCGGCGAGACGCTGACCGATCCGTTCGGCTTTCCGGTGCGGCTTCGCATGTCGACCAAGCTCGGCTACAAGAATCCGAAATGGATCACCGCAATCGAGGTGACGAACACGTACCCAGGCGGGTATTGGGAGAGCAAGGGGTTTAACTGGTTTGCGGGGCTATGACCCGGCCCGTGACCATTGCAGCCTGACGGCGTTGTCATACAGGTGGTGAACGGGGGCCAATGAGCGCGACATTCACGATCCATCCGCTGCGCTGCGGGTCAATCATCAATCATGAAGTGTCTTCATTCGT
>CAYSTX010000385.1:0-2644 GCA_964434035.1 uncultured Acetobacteraceae bacterium | reverse complement strand
GCCATCAGGCCCTTCGCGTGCGGGCCGAGGCGGACGGCGGAGAGCGGGAATGACCCCCGCTTGCTGAGCGGCGGCAGATCCTTCTCGACCGCCGCCAGCGCGTCCGGCGGGACGGCGTGCTTGACGACGATGTGTGGAAAGGGTTCGGCCACGACCGGGGTCGCGCGGATGGCGTCGATATCGAGGATGTTCATGCGCGCCTTTTAGCCCGCCTCTTCGTGTCGTGTCAGTCCCCTGGCGCTGGGCTGGATTGCGCGTTTGCTTTGCGCGATTGAAGTGCGCGCGGCCGCGGGCTATGCGCCCCAGTTATGGACGCGCCCCCCGATCGACTTGGCACGGCTGCCGACGGGCCGCTGCCGGCATATCGGCGGGCAGTCGCCGCCGGCGCGCTCCACCCCGACCCGTCGCAGCTGCTGGCCGCCGAACGGCTACAGGATCTCTGGCGGCGCCTGCGCGGCTACGATCCGCCGCCGCGTGTCGCCGTGTCCAACGGGTGGCTCTCCCGCCTGCTGCGCGCCAAGCCCGTGGATGACGCCGATGAGGCGCGGCCGAACGGGCTCTATCTCGTCGGCGAGGTCGGGCGCGGCAAATCGATGCTGATGGACCTGTTCTTCGAGCAGGCCCGGGTCGCGCGGAAGCGGCGCGTCCATTTCCACCGCTTCATGCAGGACGTGCACGCCCGCATCCACGCCTGGCGCCGCGCCAAGCCGGAGGGCGACGACCCGATTCCGCCGCTCGCCGACCAGATCTCGGCCGAATCCGCGCTGCTCTGCTTCGACGAGTTTCAGGTCAACGACATCGCCGACGCGATGATCCTTGGCCGCCTGTTTCAGGCGCTGTTCGAGCGCGGCGTGATCGTGGTCGCGACCTCGAACACGCGGCCGGACGACCTCTTCGCCGGGCAACCGGGACGCGACGCGTTCCTCCCCTTCATCGCGTTGCTGAAGGCGCGGCTCGACGTGCTGATGCTCGACGGCGGGCGGGATTATCGGCGGATGCGGCTGCGCGGGATGCCGACCTGGCATGTCCCGGCCGACGCGCGGGCCGAGCGGGTGCTGGATGACGCCTTCCGGGCGCTGTCGGGCGGCGCGGCCGCGCATCCGCAGACGCTGACGGTGAGCGGGCGCCGCCTTGTCGTGCCGCTCGCGGCCGAGGGTGTCGCGCGCTTTGACTTCGCCGCACTCTGCGGCCAGCCGCTCGGCCCCGGCGATTATTTGGCGCTGGCGACGCATTTCCACACGCTGGTGCTCGACGACATCCCGAGGCTGGCTCCGGACAATTTCGACGAGGCGCGCCGGTTCATCACGCTGGTCGACGCGCTCTATGACCACCGGGTGAAGCTCGTCGCCTCCGCCGCCGCGCCGCCCGATCAGCTGTACGAGCGGGGGCAGAACGCGGCGATGTTCGGCCGCACGACGTCGCGCCTTGACGAAATGCAGAGCGAGGCGTGGCTTGCTCTGCCGCATCTGCCGTGACGCGGCCGGGCCGCTTGCCTTGCCGCGCCCAGATCGATGCGATAGCACGACCGCACGCGCGGCGGTCAGGCCCGGACACACGTTCCAGTAGTTGTCAGCAACCTCCCTCGAACAGGACACAGCACAAATGGCCCGCAACAAAATCGCGCTGATCGGCGCGGGAAACATCGGCGGCACGCTTGCCCACCTGATCGGCCTGAAGGAGCTCGGCGACGTCGCGCTGTTTGACGTGTTCGGCGGCGTCGCGGCCGGCAAGGCGCTCGACATCATGCAGTCGGGCCCGGTCGAGGGTTTCGACGCGAAGATGACCGGCGGCAGCGACTACGCGGCCATCGCGGGGTCGGACGTCGTCATCGTCACCGCCGGCTTCCCGCGCACACCCGGCATGTCGCGCGATGACCTGATCGGCAAGAACGCCGAGGTGATCGCGAGCGTCGCCGAGGGTATCCGCACGCACTGCCCGAACGCCTTCGTCATCGTCATCACCAACCCGCTCGACGCGATGGTCTGGGTGATGCAGCAGAAATCCGGTCTGCCGGCGAACAAGGTCGTCGGCATGGCGGGCGTGCTCGACAGTTCGCGCTTCCGCCTGTTCCTGGCGCAGGAGTTCGACGTCTCGGTCGAGGACGTGACCGCCTTCGTGCTCGGCGGCCACGGCGACACGATGGTGCCGCTGATCCGCTACTCGACGGTCGCGGGCATTCCGGTGCCTGACCTGATCCGCATGGGCTGGACGACGCAGGAAAAGATCGACGCGATCTGCAAGCGCACCGCCAATGGCGGCGGTGAGATCGTCAAGCTGCTCGAGCGCGGCAGCGCCTTCTACGCCCCGGCCGCGTCGGCGATCGCGATGGCCGAAAGCTATCTGCGCGACAAGAAGCGCGTCCTGCCGGCGGCGGCGATGCTGACCGGGCAATACGGCGTGAAGGATCTCTATGTCGGCGTGCCGATCGTGATCGGTGCGAACGGCGTCGAGCGCGTGGTCGAGATTTCGCTGAACGCCGAGGAGAAAGCGGCGTTCGATAAATCCTGCGCCGCCGTCCGCGAGTTGGTCGACGCCGCCCGCAAGCTCGTCGGCTAACAGGGGACGTCTCGAATGAACATTCACGAGTATCAGGCGAAAGAGCTGCTGCGTCCGTACGGCGTCGCGGTTCTCGGCGGCGGCGTCG
>CAYSTX010000384.1:0-2664 GCA_964434035.1 uncultured Acetobacteraceae bacterium | reverse complement strand
CGGCATCGACAAGCCGCTTCCTTTTTTGGTTGTGGCCTCTGCGCCCGTCCAGCCGCGAGAGCGCAACCAGCACGCGCGTCGCGCGCCGGGAGGGCGAGAATCTCGCGCCGGACCGGACGAACGTAACCCTCACACAGCAACCCGAGCGGCCGCTTATTCGACCGGCTTGCCGCCCTTGCCGCTGCTGCTCGTCGGGTCGACAACGCCGGTTCCGGTGCAGTAATGGGGCAACGTGGCATTACCGACGAACGAGACCTTGTTCGCGACGATCTGCGTACAGCCGCTACTGCTGGATCGGTTTCCGGAGTAGTCAACGGTCGACGACGGCGCATAAATGGCGCCGGTCAAATTCCCACTGCCGTTGCCGGTGAACGAGCTTGTCGTGCCGCTCGTCGCGGCTTTGTCGACCCAGAAGACAATGCCCGCCGTCGGTCCGGTCGTGGGCGCCGTCAGCGTCACCGAGCCGTTACCGGAGACGTTGAACGACCCGACCGCGCCCCCATTGGAGTTCGTGAAGATGAACGTGACGCCGTCGGTGCCGGTCAGGCTGGCGTTACCGGAGACGCTGAGGCTTCCGCCGTCGATTATGTAGATCCCCGCCGGGATCGTTTCGGACGTATTGCCGGAAAGCGACAGATCTCCGCAGTAAACCGTCACCGCCCCGTTGTTCGGGAGTTTCCCCCCTGTCGGCGAATAGTTTGTCTTGTAACAGCCGGGATTTTTGGCGTTGTCGTTCGGCATGACCCGGTTGGCGTACGGGTCGGTCACCCGCGAGCCGAAAGTCGTCAAACGCGGCGTCGTGATTTTGGCGTTTCCATTCGTCGAATAGCCGCCGGCAAGGTGCACGCCCTGTGCCGTGACCGATGCATTGCCAGTCAGAGTCAACGAGGTCTTGTCGGTGGAATTGGCGTCGAGATTGCAGTTCGTCAGGTTGAGGCTGCCGTTCCTTTTAGCGAAACTCCAATCGGCATCGCACTCCGTCCTGGTCAAGTCCGGATCTGAATCGAACAACTCGTATAACCTTCGGCCGTAAGCTCTGCATCCGCTCAGCGGTGCCGTCACAACCGACGCGCGCAGCGCGGGCGGAGCGCGAAGAGACCCTCGCGCGACATCCTACTCGACTGGCTTGCCGCTCTTGGTGCTGCCGCCGGTCGTCGGGTCGGCAACGCCCGTCCCGGCGCAATTGTGCGATAGGGTCGCGTTACCAACGAACGTGACGGTGTTCGATACGATCTGCGTGCAGCCGGTGGTGCTGGACCCGTTTCCGTTGTAGCTGACCGCCGAGGATGGCGCGTAGATCGCACCGGTCAAATTCCCCAGGCCGTTGCCGGTAAATGAGCTTGTCGTGCCGCTGGTCGCGCGTTTGTCGATCCAGAAAACAATGCCCGCCGTCGGCCCCGTCGTGGGCGCGGTCAGATTCACCACGCCGGTACCGGAGACGTTGAAGCTCCCGATCGTGGCGCTCGTGGAGGTGCTGGAGTTCGTGAGGATGAACGTGACCCCGGTACCGGTCACGCTTGCGCCGCCGGAGATCGTAAAGTTTCCACCGTCGATGATGTAGATGCCGGGCGGGATCGTCTCGGTCATCTGGCTTGAGAACGACAGGCCACCACAGTAGACGGTGATCCCGCTCGCATTACTGGGCAGCGTCCCGCCCGTCGCCGAGTAGTTTTTCTGATCACAGCCGGAATAGGACGGAATTACCCGGCTGGCGTACGGGTCGGTCACCCGCGAGCCGTTGGTGACCAAGCTCGGCGTCACGATGCTGGCGTTTCCGGTCGTCGAAAAGCCGCCGGCCAGGTTCACCCCCTGTGCCGCGACCAATGCGTTGCCATTCAAACTCAGCGAGGCCGGATCAGTGGAATTGCCGTCGAGATTGCAGTTCGTCAGGTTGACCTTGCCGTTACCTGTGAGGTTGATGACGCTTGATCCGCTCGACGCCAGGCTAACGACGCAAGACGCTATTGATGTCGATGTCACGAGCGCGACCGCGCGCGCGTAAATCGTCGGGCCGCCTTTCATGTAAAGCGCGCTGAAGTATCGCGGCTGCGTCTCGGTGATGATCACCTCGTACGCGTTGACGTTGCCGCTGTAGGCGCCGCTGGTCGGCGGGTTATTCAGTGTTACCGTGGCATTCTGCCCGCGCACGTAGCCGGCGGTGGCGGCAACGGAATATGCCTCGCTCCGGATGCGGTCGGTCGAATCCCCAGCGATCGCCGACGCGACCGCGGACATCGCCGCGGCATCGGCGGCACCCTGCGCGTTGTTCTTGTTGTACTGCCACATAGACACGTCCACGGCGAGACCGGCGACACCGACCATGACAGGAAGCGACAGTCCCATGATCATCGCCGCGCCGCCACGGCGATCGTCGATCGCCTGGCGCACGGCCGAACGAAGCCACGCACGGAAAACATGTACGGTTCGCCGATGAGGCATCGTTACTGGTCCGTTCCCGATCCGGCACGCGCCAGCGCCGTGCGGGCCAGCGGGTGGTAACGCATGCCGATCAATACGTTGCCTGAAGGAGACCCGGGCGGGTATATCGCCGCGACCCGGTCCCATCAAGATGGCGTTACGACCGCAAGTGTTAATTATCCGTTGGGATTGCTACCTGAGGTCGAGGCAGAACCTCACCCGAACCTGGACGAGTGGCCCGCTCTA
>CAYSTX010000383.1:0-2674 GCA_964434035.1 uncultured Acetobacteraceae bacterium | reverse complement strand
TGCCGACATCACCGAATTCGGCAAGCCGCGCGCGCAACCCGATCTGCGCTCGATTATCGAGGCGATCGAGGCGATGGAGAAGCCGGTCGTCGCCGCCATCGCCGGTGTGGCGCTCGGCGGCGGGCTGGAGCTGGCGCTCGGCTGCCACTATCGCGTCGCCTGGCACGGGGCGCGCCTTGGCTTGCCGGAGGTGAGGCTCGGCATTCTGCCCGGCGCGGGCGGCACGCAGCGTCTGCCGCGCGCCATGGGCATCGAAGCCGCGCTCAAGGTCATCGTGCTCGGCGAATTCATGTCCGCCGAGGAGGCGCTGGAGGGTGGCGTCGTCGATGCGGTGCTGGACGGCGCATATCCGGACGCCGCGATCGACTGGGCGCGCGCCAAGGCCGCGTCCGGTGGTCCGTTGCCGCGCCTCCGCGCGCATGACGAGCGGATCATCGAGGGCCGCGCCGACCCGGCGATGATCGACCGGCTGGCTGCTCCGCTGCTGAAGCGCGCGCGCGGCCGCGCGGCCCCGCGCGCGTGCGTCGATGCCGTGCGAGCCGCGGTGCAGATGCCGTTCGACGCGGGATTGGCCGAGGAAGGGCGCCTGTTCGCGACACTCGTTGCGGGCGATGAGAGCCGCGCGCAGCGCCACATCTTCTTCGCTGAGCGTGAGGCGACGAAAGTGCCGGACATGCCGGCGGGCACGAAAGCCGCCAAGATCGAGCGCGCGGTCGTGCTCGGCGCGGGCACGATGGGCGGTGGTATCGCCATGTGCTTCGCCAACGCCGGCATTCCGGTGACGATCATCGACGCCGACGCGGCGGCGCTTTCGCGCGGGATGGACCGGGTGCGCGAGAATTACCGGATCGCCGTCAGCCGCGGCAGCCTGAGTGCGCCGGAGATGGAGAAGCGGCTCGGCGCATTCGACCCGGTGACCGATTTCGGCGCCGTCGCGACCGGCGATGTCATCATCGAGGCGGTGTTCGAGGACATGGCGCTGAAGAAGCGGATCTTCGCCGATCTCGACCGCACGGCGCGTCAAGGCGCGCTGCTCGCGTCGAACACGTCGACGCTCGACATCGACGCGATCGCCGCCGAAACGTCGCGGCCGGGCGACGTGCTGGGGATGCATTTCTTCAGCCCGGCGAACGTGATGCGACTGCTGGAGATCGTGCGCGGGGCAAAGACGTCGTTCGCCGCGCTCGCAACCGCGCTCGCCATTGGCCGCTCGATCGGCAAGCAATGCGCGGTCGTCGGTAACTGTGATGGTTTCGTCGGCAACCGGATGCTGGCCCGCCGCACGACTGAGGGCGAGCGCCTGTTACTTGAGGGCGCGTTGCCGCAGCAGGTGGACGTGGCGGTTACCAAATTTGGCTTTCCGATGGGTCCGTTCGCGATGGGAGACCTGGCCGGGCTCGACGTCGGCTGGCGCATCCGCCAGCACCGCGGTACCAAGGCGCCCATTGCCGACGCGCTCTGCACCGCCGGCCGCTTCGGGCAGAAGACTGGCGCCGGTTACTACAAGTATGACGGCCGGACGCCGACGCCCGACCCCGAGGTCGAAAAGATCATCGTCGAAACCTCGGCCGCGCATCAGGTGCAGCGACGGGGGATCACAGAGCAGGAGATCGTCGAGCGGATGGTCTATCCGATGATCAACGAGGCGGCCCGCATCCTGGCCGAAGGGATCGCAACGCGGCCGGGCGACGTCGACGTGGTCTGGGTGCATGGCTACGGGTTCCCTGTCTGGCGCGGCGGCCCGATGCATTACGCGGACAGCGTCGGGTTGCCGGAAATCGCGGCGCGGCTCGACGCCTACGCGGCGGCGACCGGGGACGAGAAGCTGCGCCCGGCGCCGTTGCTGCAACGGCTGATACGAGAAGGCCGGGGCTTTGGCTCGCTCGCGGCTGGCGAGGCCGCACCGGGCTAGGTCGGGCCGACTGGCGGGCCCGGATCGCCGCCGGTATGGTCGGCCGGCGGCACTCAGGAGGACGATCCGATGGACCTTCGTTTCACGCCGGACGAGATCGCCTTCCGCGACGACATGCGGCGCATCTTCACGACCGAAATCCCGGCCGTGATCCGCACCAAGGTCGAGGAGCGGCGGTCGCTCACGCGTGACGATCAGGTCACGGCGCAGCGCATCCTGAACGCGCGGGGCCTCGCCGTGCCACATTGGCCGGCCGAATGGGGTGGGCGCGACTGGTCGCCGGTGCAGCTTTATCTCTGGCAGGACGAGATGCAGCAGGCGAACGTGCCGCCGCCGCTCGGCTTCAATACGAACATGGTCGGCCCAGTGATCGCGCAGTTCGGCAACGAGGCGCAGAAGCGCCGCTTCCTGCCGCGCGCGGCCAATCTGGACGATTGGTGGTGCCAAGGATTCTCCGAACCCGGCGCAGGCTCGGACCTCGCTTCCCTCCGCACGACGGCGCGGCGAGACGGGAATCGTTACACTGTCAACGGTCAGAAGACGTGGACGACGCTCGCGCAATATGCCGATTGGATCTTCTGCCTCGTCCGCACCGATCCGGCGGCGAAGAAGCAGGAGGGCATCTCCTACCTGCTGATCGACATGAAGACGCCGGGCGTCACGGTGCGCCCGATCCAGACGATCGACGGCGGCTATGAGGTCAACGAAGTCTGGTTCGACGAGGTCGAGGTGCCGGCGGAGAATCTCGTCGGGCAGGAAAAC
>CAYSTX010000382.1:0-2685 GCA_964434035.1 uncultured Acetobacteraceae bacterium | reverse complement strand
AACGCGCGTACCAGCAGGCGCGCGATTACGCCCAGGATCGCGTGCAGGGCACCGACATCGGGGTGCGCGGCGGCCCCAAGGTGCCGATCATCCGCCATCCCGACGTGCGCCGGATGCTGATGACGATGCGCGCATATAACGAGGGCTGCCGCGCGCTCGGCGGCTGGGTCGCGCGCACGCTGGATGAACTGCGGGCGGTGGACGGCGACGCTTCGCGGGCGCAGGCGGCCGAAGACTTCACCGCGCTGATGACGCCGGTGGTCAAGGCGCTGTTCAGCGACCTCGGCTATGAGAACGCGAGCCTCGGCATGCAGGTCTATGGCGGCCACGGCTACATCCGCGATCACGGTATGGAGCAGTATGTCCGCGATGCCCGTATCGCGATGATCTATGAGGGCACGAACGGTATCCAGGCGCTCGATCTCGTCGGGCGGAAACTGCCGGCGCACATGGGCCGCAGCCTGCGCACGTTCTTCCACCCGGTGTCCGCGTTCATCGAGGCGAACAAGGAGCACATGCTGCTCGGCCCTATGGTGAAGGGATTGGAGCGGGCGTTCGGCGCACTGCAACTTGCGACCGGCTACATCGCGGAAAAGGGCCTGAATGATCCCGAGGAAGCGGCCGCGGCGGCGAGCGATTATCTGCGGCTGTTCGGGCTTGTCGCCCTCGGGTTCATGTGGGCGCGGATGGCGAAGGTCGCGCTCGAGAAGCTGCCGCGCGCCAAAGGCGATGCCGCGTTCTACCAGGCGAAACTGACGACGGCGCGCTTCTTTATGGAGCGAATCCTGCCGCAGGCCGGCACGCTCTATTTCGGGCTCAAGTCCGGCAAGGCGTCGATGATGGCGCTCGACGCCGCCGCGTTCTGACGCATTGCGCCGCCGGCCGGCCCGGCGGTAGCGTCCCGCCCATGAAGACGCCCATGAAGACATACGAGGGGGGACGCAGCCTGGCTGGCGCAGTGGTCACCGTGGACGGTGCACCGTTACCGCAACGGCTCGATCTGGCCGCCTATAGCCGCACTGGTTTTGAGTGGAGCTATGTCGGTCCCGCCCCGCGACAACTGGCGCTGGCGCTGCTCGCCGATCATCTCGGCGACGATGGGGCGGCGGTGCGGCTCTCTGATCCGTTCATGCGCGCGGTTGTCGCCTCGCTCGACAATGCGTGGGTGCTGACGAGCAAGGATATCGATGCCGCGCTGACCGCGCTCGGGTCTTAATGGACACCATCGTTCACGCGCCGGTGCGCGAGCCGTTGACGGAGCGGGCGTATCGCCAGCTTGAGGAAGCGATCGTCACGCTCGAACTGCCGCCCGGCGAGTTGGTGACGGAAGCGGCGCTCGCCGACCGGCTCGGCCTTGGGCGGACGCCGATCCGCGAGGCGTTGCTGCGGCTGGCGCGGGAGCATCTGGTGCGGATCCTGCCGCGCCGCGGCATCGTCGTGGCCGATGTCGATGTATCGGCGCAGCTGCGGCTGCTGGATGTGCGGCGCGCGTTGGAACAGGTCGTCGCGCACGCCGCCGCGTCGCACGCGACACCGGCCGAGCAGGCGCGGTTTGCGGCGATCGCGGACGACATGATGCACGCGTCGCTCTCGGACGACGCCGCTGCGTTTCTCCGCCTCGATGCGAATTTCAACACGATGATGCTGCGCGCCGCGCGTAACGAGTTCGCGACGGCGGCGATGGGCACGCTGCACGGTCTGGCGCGGCGGTTCTGGTTCATGCATTGGCAACGAAGCGGCGATCTGAAGCTCGCCGCCCGGCTGCATGCCGATATCGCGCGTGCGGTGGCCGCCGGCCAGCCGGATGCGGCGGTGCGGGCGTCGGATGCTTTGCTGGCCTACCTGGAGGAGTTCACGCGCGCGACCTTGGCGACGTTTTGAGGAGCTGATATATCAGCCGGCAACAAGAACGATCAACGGGGAGACGGGACGATGGACGAGACGCGCGCGACGCGGCGGCAACTTGCGTTCCGGGCCGATTTCCGGGCGCGGATCGCGCGGGCCTATGACGGCTGGCTGCATGTCGCGCTGATCGCCGGGATCGGTCTTGCCGCCATTTGGTGGTCGGTGCGGCAGGTGTCGTCGCCCGCGTGGTATGAGTTCCTCGTGATCCCCGTCGGGTTCTGCATCGCCAACGCGTTCGAGTGGTGGATCCATCGCTACGTGATGCACCGACCCGTGCCGGGGCTGATGGGCATCTATAAGCGGCACACGCTCGCGCATCATCAGTTCTTCACCGCGAGCGAACCGACCCTCGACAACAGCCGCGATTTCCGGATCGTGTTCTTCCCGCCCTACGCTCTGATCGCGTTCATCGCCGGTACGGCGCCCGCGGCGGCGCTGCTGGTGTGGCTCGGTTTGCCGAATGCCGGGTATTTGCTACTTGCAACCAATGTTGCGCTCTATCTCAATTACGAGCTGTTTCACTATTGCTGCCACGTGAAGGATGACCGGATCATCCGTCACATTCCGTTCGTCAACTCGATCCGCCGCCATCACATCGCCCACCACGATACGGGCATCATGATGGAGCGGAACTTCAACCTGACCTATCCGATCGCCGACTGGTTCTTTGGCACGTCCGATCTCGCGTGTGGTCTCGTGCAGCATGTTTTCAATGGGTACAACACAAGCTACGTCCGCACCGACCTCAAGCGCCCGCGCCACGGCACGGACAATCCCACC
>CAYSTX010000381.1:0-2706 GCA_964434035.1 uncultured Acetobacteraceae bacterium | reverse complement strand
GACGAGGGCGGCGTGCTCTGCGTCGTCGGCGAGTCCGGCTCGGGCAAGAGCGTGTCGATGCTGGCGGTGATGGGGCTGGTCGCGAAGACGGGCGTCGTTACGGCCGATACGATCAGCTTCAACAATATCGACCTGCAGCGCCTCTCTGACCGGCAGCGCCGGCAGCTTGTCGGCCGCGACATGGCGATGGTTTTTCAGGAGCCGATGTCGTCGCTCAACCCGTGCTACACGGTCGAGTGGCAGATCGCCGAGATGCTGCTGACGCACCGGGCGGTGCCACGCTCCGAGGTGCGCGCTCGGGTAATCGAGCTGCTGTACCAGGTTGGCATTCCGGCGCCGGAAAGCCGGCTCGACGCCTATCCGCACCAGCTATCGGGCGGCATGAATCAGCGGGTAATGATCGCGATGGCGATTGCCTGCAACCCGCGCCTGTTGATCGCCGATGAACCGACGACGGCGCTCGATGTGACGATCCAGAAGCAGATCCTCGACCTGCTGCTCGGGCTGCAGCGGGACCGGGGGATGGCGCTGATCCTGATCACGCACGACATGGGCGTCGTCGCCGAGGTCGGGCAGCGGGTGCAGGTGATGTATGCGGGGCAGGTGGTCGAGGAGCAGCCGACCGCGACGCTGTTTACCGCGCCGCGCCACCCCTACACGGCCGCGCTGCTCGACGCGTTGCCGGAGCGTGCGATCGGCAAGCCACGCCTGCCGACGATCGCTGGTGTTGTGCCGGGGATCGACGATCGGCCGCCCGGCTGCCTGTTTAACCCGCGCTGCCGCTTCGCGACCGCGCGCTGCGTCGCCGAGCGCCCGGCGCTGACCGGCCCGGCCGGCGCGCGCGTGCGCTGCCACTATCCGCTGGATGCCGCCGGGCGGCCGACCAACAATCACCCCGGCGCGCTCGCCGCAGAATGACCACGCTGCTCGAAACGCGCGAGGACGTCAGCCGCCAGTACCGGACCGGCGGCTGGCCGACGCCCGGCGTCGGCGGCGCCCGCACGGGGACCGCCTCCCGCCGAGCCGCCAGGGTGGGCCGTAACCGGATCCGGCCGCTCAGAAGCTCACGAGCTGCTGATCGGGATCCGCTTCACCTGACTTTGTGCCTCGGCGCGCTTAGCCAAGGTGATGGTCAGCTCGCCATTCTTGAACGACGCGTTCACCTTCTCCGGATCGACCTCCGGGCCGAGCTGCAGCGAGCGTTGAAACTGCCCATGCCAGCGTTCGCTATAAAGCGGGCCGTCGCTCTCCGACCTCTTCTCGCCCTTGAGCGTCAGAACGCCGTCATGCAGGGACAGCTCGACGTCCTTCTGCTCCATGCCGGGCAGTTCGGCCACGACCTTTACCTCCTTGTCGGTCTCGCTCACCTCGACATGCGGCCAGGCGCCGCCGGACCACTCGCCACGCATCGTTGCCGGCGTGCTCACGTCGCGGAAGAAGCTGTCGAACATCCGGTTCATCTCGCGCTGCATCGCGAGGAACGGGTCGGCAATGCTCTCGCCGAACCTTGTCGCCGGCAGGTTGCGGCTGCGGTTCCAGGGTACCAGATCAGTCAAAGCCATTGTCACACCTCCCTACAGGAGGCGGGCAGACAGTATCGCGCACGACGATCTGTCGTGCCCGCCGAACAATCGTGGTCAGCGTCGGTGCCGGGACTCGCTTGGAAGCTTCAGCAGCCGTTGCAAAACCCTGACAAACGACGCCTCGCACGCGCCGATTTAGGCGATACGTATGCTGGTTCAAGCCCAAAAAACGGCCTTCCGGGCGCGATCGCGGCAGAATGACCACTCTTCTGGAAGCGCAGGACGTCAGCCGCCAATACGTGACCGGCGGCGGCCTCTTCGGCACTCGCAAAATCGTGCGCGCGGTGGACGGCGTTTCGTTCACCCTCGTGCCCGGCCAGACGCTCGCCGTCGTCGGCGAATCCGGCAGCGGCAAGTCCACACTTGGCCGCATCGTCACGCTACTCGAGCCGCCGGATTCGGGCACGATCCTGATCGACGGTCTGCCGACCGTTGAGGCGCGTGGCGCCGCGCGACGGCATCTGCGGACGACCGTGCAGATGGTGTTTCAGAACCCGTACGGCTCGCTCAATCCGCGGAAGACGATCGGCGCGATTCTGGAAGAGCCGCTGCACATTAACCGCATCGGCGCGCGGCGGGAGCGGCGGGAGGCGGCGCGCGCCATGATGGCGAAGGTCGGGCTGCGGCTCGATCAGTTCGGCCGCTACCCGCACATGTTCTCGGGCGGTCAGCGCCAGCGCGTCGCGATCGCCCGCGCGCTGATGCTGAACCCGCGCATCGTCGTCGCCGACGAGCCGGTCTCGGCACTCGACGTCTCGATCCAGGCGCAGGTGCTGAACCTGATGATGGACCTCCAGGACGAGCTGCGCCTCGCCTATCTGTTCGTCAGCCACGACCTCTCGGTGGTGCGCCACATCGCGCACGACGTGCTGGTGATGTATTCCGGCCGCCCGGCGGAGCACGGGCCGAAAGACGCCGTGTTTAACGCGCCGCGCCACCCGTACACACGGATGCTGCTCGCCGCGACGCCGTCCGTCGTGCCGCGCGCCCGTCATGTGGTCGAGGTGGTGCGCGGCGAGCCGACGCTTCCGGTCAACGCACCGAGCGGCTGCGCTTTCCGTCCGCGCTGTCCGCATGCGACGGCGATTTGCGAGAGCGAACGGCCGGCGTTGCGTCCGGTTGG
>CAYSTX010000380.1:0-2707 GCA_964434035.1 uncultured Acetobacteraceae bacterium | reverse complement strand
CCTGCGTTGCTCTTGGTGCCCCAGCCGATTCCGATCGTCACATCGCCGCCGCGTTCATCCTTGTGCTCTGTGGATGCGTCGATGACGCCCGTCGTCACCAGGTCGATCTCGTTGGCGGCGTAAAGATTCACCTTTCCACCCGCCTGCCCGGTGCCGTCAGCCGTCTTGCCCGCATAACCACTGGCGTCGATCGTGCCTGCGATTACGATGCGTGCGAACGGCGTCGGGTCGCTATTCGGCAACTTCTCGTCATCCGCCGTGAGAGTGACCGAATTGGCCTTGAGCGTGTGGCCCTCGGACAAGATCAGATCGACGCTCCGGGTGTGGATGTCGATCGCGCCGGTGATGCCCCCCGCCAGCAACTTGTCCGCCAGCGGATCGAGCGCCACCTCGGACGTGAAGGCGCGGCTGCTGTCGACCTGGAGACTGTAGGTGTCGATCAGGATGCTGCCGCCGAGACCATTGCCGCCCTTGCCGCGGAGGTCCCCGAACACGCTCGCCCGACCGGCGGTCGCGACAAGCTGGATCTGCCCGCCATAGCCCATACCGCCGTCCGGCTGCGCCACGTCGATGACGCTGGCCTCGCGCATCAGCACGTTGCCGGCATCCGACTTAAGCACGACCTTGCCGCCTGGGAGATAGGTCGTGGTATCGACCATAGGCTTGGCGTAGCCGCGCGCCAGCATGCTGGCATTTTTGTCGAGCGTCACGTCGCCGGTGGTCGCTTCCAGCGTGATCGAGCCGGCTTGCGCCTGGATGGCCGTGCGCAAACGCGCATTGCCCTGAGCATCGGCAACGTCACCGACACTGATGCTCCGGCCGAGAATCGACAGGCTGCCGCCGGTGTCAGAACTGTCCGCGGGCGTGTTGGCCTGGACCTGCGGATTTTTGGGGTCGACCAGGATGCCGCTGATATCGACGGCGCCGGCGGTGGCGATCGCAAATGAGCCGCCTCCCTTCGAGGTGGCGCCGCCGACGGAAACCAGCGGCGTGATCATTTGAAGTCCGATCACGTCGGTCCATTTCGTCGGGTCGCTCCCCAACTTCACGTCGGTCCCCAATGTCAGCCACTCCTGGCCGCTGAAGAGCACCTTGTCGCTGGCGGCGAGATTGACTTGCGAGAATCCAGCGATCGTCTGGCTGCCGCCGCCGAACACGACATCGGTCGCAGCGATACTGAGATTTCCGTTCAGGCCGGCCTGTGCCGACGTGCCGGTCGCGCCGCTGCTGTTGAGCAGGGTCACGGTGCCGGCGACCACGGTGTCACGACCGCTCACGTCGTCGTGTATTACGCCGCCACCAATCTCGATCCGGGTGTCTACGCCCGTCCCGGTGATCGCGCGCGCGTCGAGCGTCAACGACTGCTTCGTTGTCTGGATCAGGTTGGCGCCATAGAACGTGATGTCGCCCGTGACGGCCGCAAGCGTCAGGTTCTTCACGGTGGCGAGCTGATCCAGATTGGTCTGGCTCAGGATCACGCCGTCGCTGGAGCCTGCTCCGATCCCGATGCTGCGTCCCGCGAGCTTCGCCTGGGTCGCGGTGATGGTGGCAGCCGGCGTGTTCGAATTGCCTGCAACCGCCTTGTTGAGGACGATGCTGTTTGTGGCCGCGGTGGCCTGCATGAACAGGTTGGTCGTCGTGATATGCGCGCCGGCCTCGATCTCGACATGACCAGCGCCCGGCAAGGTGACCGTGGCGGGACCGCCGCGACCATCGGCGCCGCGCACCGGAAAGCTGCCTGCCAGCGAGGTGAACTGGATCGTCAGCGGCGAGCCTGAAGGCCCCGCAACGGAAAGCATCGAATCCTGAGACGCGACGAACAATCCCCCAAGACCGGGGCTGTAATAGTTGGACAACACAGTCGTGGACGGGTTGTTGCCGTACGCGCCCGGAACGCTGACGGGAATCTTGCTGATATCGGCGCCACCAATAATGGTGCCGGTGGAATCCAGCGTTCCTCCGAGAGCGTTGGCCATTTGCTGTGCGGTGGTGTAGCCGCCCGGATTTGAGCCGACATAGAAGTTGCGTCCAGCGCCAGTATGAACACTCCCGCTGGTCGTGATCACGCTGCCGGTGGCGATCGAGATGGTGCCGGTGCCCGTCGGCGCGTTGGTGGTGAACTGGGACGTACCGGCGAACCAATTCCCGCTGATTTGGACTTGGAACGACGACGAGACAGTCTGCTGCGTCGTCGTGCCCGGCTGGGTCACGAGCATGATCTCCGGAACCGAAATCCCGCCGGTCCGCGTTGTCGGATCGACCGGCGTATCCACTACCAGCTCCGACGCGGTCCCCGTAATCAGGGCGCCCTTGGCGGTTTCGCTGCGCAAGCCGCCGATCAAGACGCTTTCGAAGCTGCTGAGCTGGTCGCTCGCCACGACCACATAGCCTGCACCCGCGTACGGCTGCGGATCGACGCCGGGACTGAGCACGGCGAGCTTGTTCGCCGAAATATCGAGCTCGCCGCCGCGGCCGCCTGCCGCTGGCGCGTTCAACTCGGTTGCGGCGAGGAGGAGGTCCTGCTGCGCGACAACTGCGATGCGGCCCGCATCGACGGGCAGCCGCGGGATCGCAACGCCATCGTGATTGGCCTTGTCAGTGAAATAGCGGTTGGCCGAGCTGAAGCCGTACTCGCTGTATTGCTGCCACACAGCGCTGCTCTGGACCGCGAACAACTCGCTGCCCGACGAGGAGGCTCCCTGCCGCA
>CAYSTX010000379.1:0-2714 GCA_964434035.1 uncultured Acetobacteraceae bacterium | reverse complement strand
CAGACCGTCGGCGGCGCGCAGAGCGTCGTCACCTTGTTCGCCCCGATCGCCGACAGCAGCGTTGCAGCATCGAACCGGCCTAGATTGGCGATGAACACGCCCGCCCCCGCGATCCACGGCGCGAACACGCAGCTCCACGCATGCTTCGCCCAGCCGGGCGACGACACGTTCAGATGCAAATCGCCGGGACGCAGTCCGAGCCAATACATCGTCGAGAGATGCCCGACCGGATAGGTGCGATGACTATGCAGCACGAGCTTCGGCTGCGCTGTCGTGCCGGAGGTGAAATAGAGCAGCATCGGGTCGTCGGCATTCGTCTCCGCGTCCGGCGTGAACGCGGCGTCCGCATCGCGCAGCGCGTCGAACGCGTGCCACCCGGCGGGCGCGGCGCCGGTCGCGATGCGGGTGACGCTGGCGTCGATCGCAGCGAACTTCTCCGCGTCCGCCGCGTCAGCGACCAGGTGCCGCACGCGGCCGCGCGCGATGCGGTCGGCGAGGTCGGACGTCGTCAACAGCGTCGTCGCCGGAATGACCACGGCGCCGAGCTTCATCGCCGCCAGCATCGTCTCCCACAAGGCCACGACATTGCCGAGCATCAGCAGGATGCGGTCGCCGCGACGCACGCCCAGCGCGCGCAGCCCGTTGGCGACACGGTTCGACCGTTCGGACAGCTCCGCGAAGGTCAGCCGCGCCGCGCCGTCACCGACGATCAGCAGCGCCGTCGCGTCGGCATGTACGCGTGCGAGATGCGCGTCGAACCAGTCGAGCGCCCAGTTGAAGCGCGGCAGATCGGGCCACGCGAACCGCGCCTCGGCCGCTTCGTAATCCTCCCGCAGGTCGAGCAGCAGGTCACGCGCGGCGAGGAAGGTTTCGGTGCCGGCCATGTGTTCAGTCCTTCACCAGGGCCGCGCGGTCCTGCTGCGCGAGCCAGCGGGCGATGACGGAAAAATCGAGCCCGCCCTCCCCCGCCGCGACGGCCGCCTCGTAGAGCGCCGCCGCGCGCGCGCCGAGCGGGGTCGGCACGCCCTCAGCCTCGGCCGCCGCCTGCGAGAGACGTAGATCCTTCAGCATCAGGGCGACGGCAAATCCGCCAGTGTAGCCGCGATTGCTGGGTGCCGTCGGCACCGGGCCGGGCACGGGGCAGTACTTCACCATCGCCCAGCTTTGGCCGGACGAGGCGCTGCTGATCTCGAACAGTTTCTCGGCAGCGAGGCCGAGGCGTTCGGCGAGCGTGAAGGCTTCGGCGACGCCGATCATGTTGATGCCGAGCATCATGTTGTTGCAGACCTTCGCCGCCTGCCCAGCGCCTGCGTCGCCGGCGTGCACGATCGTCTTGCCCATCGCGCTCAGCACCTCGCCGGCGCGCGCGAACGCGGCCTCGGTGCCGCCGACCATGAAAGTGAGCGTCGCCGCCGCCGCGCCGTGCGTGCCGCCGGAGACCGGCGCATCGAGCATCGCGATGCCCGCGCCCTCGGCCGCCGCCGCGACGTCGCGGGCGGTCGCGACGTCGATCGTCGAGCAGTCGATCAGCAGCGCGCCCTTGTCCATCGCCGCCAGCACGCCGCCCGACCCGAGCACCACGTCCCGCACGTGCTGCCCGGCCGGCAGCATGGTGATGACGATTTCGGCCCCGCCCGCGGCATCGGCGGCGCTGTCGGCGGCCGTGCCTCCGACGGCGACCAAGGCCGCGCGCGCGTCGGCGCTGAGGTCGAACCCGCGCACTTCATGGCCCGCCCGCACCAGGTTGGCCGCCATCGGCCCGCCCATGTTGCCGAGCCCGATGAACCCGATCGCCGCCATTCGGCCGCCCTCCCCGCTTGATTGCCCCGATGTCAGCCGATTGGGGGGCCGGGCACAAGGAGCCGTATTAAATCGGTCCTAGACCGTTCCGGACTACTGCACTTCCCGCGGCGAACAGCGTATGAGTGTGGGTGTCGGGCAATCGCTCAGAGACAGTAACGTTTGAGGCCTTCGCATGGTCATCGTTAGGACCGCCGTCACCGGCGTGATGGTCCTCGGCTTGGTATCCGTTATCGCGCTTGCGAACGTCCAAGCGGCCCGGGCGGAGGGAGATGTGTCGGACTTCAAGCCGCCCGTCGCACGCTGCATGCGGACGTCAGAGGGCAGAATCCTGACATCGGTCGGACATTTCTACGTTCCGGGAAACGAAGACTTCGAACTCGTCGCGGACACGCGCCTAAAACCCACCACGTACGGACGCACCGAATTCGAGGATCCCTCGTTCACCGCGTTCGACGAGAGCTGCAAGATCGTTCTGCATCAGGAGTATCCTGAACTCGCAGAGGTCGGTTTCACCGTCCTCGACGTTCCGGGCGAGCCATTGTTGCAAGTCGCTGCCATCTCGATCTTCCAACCGGTCGATCAGGTGATCTGGGACGAAGAGCTTTTCTCCGCCGCCGGAAAATCATTGCATCACGAGCTGGGCTTCGGGAGCGACCGTTACGAATACTCCTATGTCGGTCCGATCCCTCCCGATGGCGCCCTCGGCGTGGTGACCACGCAGAACGACGTAACGCGACCGGACAATCCATCCGCGACGCCGCTTGTGACAGCCGACGTTTATCGATGGAAAGCAGACCGTGATCCATCCGTTCCGGCACATTTCGTCGGGCCGGAAAAGCTGGATGCGGGAGACTTGGCGGCCCTCAAGCTGCCCCAGTTCTCGCCGCATCCCCCGCCGTTCCCGCTCTATC
>CAYSTX010000378.1:0-2770 GCA_964434035.1 uncultured Acetobacteraceae bacterium | reverse complement strand
GCGCAGATCAACGTGCAGCAGGCACAGGTGGCCGCGAACGCGGCACAGGTGGCGCAGGCGCAGGCCAGCCTGGTGTTCGCGCAACAGCAGGAGGTGCGCTACGCGGATTTGGCCCGGACGAGCGCCGGCACGGTCCAGAGCGAGCAGAATTGGGCGTCGCAGCTTCTCCAGCAGCAAGCGACGCTGAGGAGCGCGCAGGCGTCGCTCGTGGCCTCGGTGCGTCAGCTTGCCGTGCTCAAGGCGCAGTGCAGCACCGATGAGGCGAACCTGAAGCAGGCAGTTGCTCAGCGCGATCAGGCCAAGCTCAACCTTTCCTATACGACCGTCATCGCCGCGCAGCCCGGGCGCGTCGTGCAGCTGTCAGCCGGGGTCGGCGAGTACGCGTCGTCTGGCACCAGCCTTTCCATGTTCGTGCCGGACGACATCTGGGTGACCGCGAACTTCAAGGAGAACCAGCTCGACGCCATGCGGCCCGGCCAAAAGGTGACGCTCCATATCGACGCCTATCCGGAACGCGCCATCCACGGCCATATCGCGAGCGCCCAGCCCGGCTCCGGCACTGCGTTCTCGTTGCTGCCAGCCGAGAATGCGACCGGCAACTACGTCAAGATCGTGCAGCGCGTGCCGGTCAAGATCGTCATTGACGATCCGCCGCCCGATGTCGCGCTTGGCCCGGGCATGTCGGTCGATCCGACCGTACGGGTCGATCCGAGCCCATCGCTGATTGAGCGCTTCAGGGCATGGCTATGAGCAACGGCGCAAATGGAGCGGGCGCTCCTGCCGCCACGGGCGGCGCGGAGGCCAATCCATGGTTGATCGCCGTGCTGGTCGCGCTCGCGTCGTTCATGGAGGTGCTCGACAGCACCATCGCCAACGTTGCGCTGAAATACATCGCTGGCGGAACGGGGGTCAGTGAGGATGACGCGTCCTGGGTCGTGACGACCTACCTGGTCTCCAACGCGATCAGTCTCACCGCCAGCAGCTTTCTCGCGCGGCGACTCGGTCGCAAGACCTTCTTCCTGCTCTGCCTGGCGCTGTTCACCATCTGCTCGGTGCTATGCGGATTTTCCCAGAGCCTCCCGGAGCTGCTGCTGTTCCGCATGCTGCAGGGTCTCGGCGGCGGCGGCATGGTGCCGGTGGCGCAGTCGATCCTGGCGGACTCCTTCCCGCCGGAGAAGCGCAGCAAGGCCTTCTCGTTATTCGGTATCGCTGTGGTGGTGGCGCCGGTGGTTGGGCCGACGCTCGGCGGATGGTTGTCCGACAATCTATCCTGGCATTGGTGTTTTCTTATCAACGGCCCCATCGGCGTGCTCACATTCGCGCTGATCGCCGTGATTCTGCGTGAGTCCACGGCTGCGGTCGAAGAGCGCAGGCAATTTCGGCAGCAGGGGGGCGGGTTCGATGTTGTCGGCTTCCTGCTGGTCGCAACCTTTCTCGGCGCCCTCGAGCTCGTACTCGACCGTGCACTCGATGACGACTGGTTCGCCTCACCCTTCATCGTTGCGGTCGCGACCATCTGCGCGCTCGCGTTCTTGCTCATGATCCCGTGGGAAATCACCCACCGCAACCCGATAATCGACCTCCGCATGGTGGGAACGAAGCAGTTTGGCGCCTGCTTCCTGGTGATGCTGGCGACGGGTGCGATTCTTCAGGCGACCAGCCAATACGTCCCCCAGTTGGTGCAGGAGGATCTCGGCTACACGGCCACCCTGGCCGGCCTCGTGCTGTCGCCGGGCGGAGTCGTCAACTTCGCGATGATGTTTGTCGGCGGCTTCATCTTGACCAAGGTCCAGCCCAAATATGTGATCATCTTCGGAGCAGTGATCGTCGCCGCCTCGATGTACGCCCTGACGAATGCATACGGAGATCTCGGCTTCTGGTTCATCGCGCGCACGCGGATGCTTCAAGGTGTCGGACTGCCGCTGCTCTTCCTGGCGATCACCACGGCCTCCTATGACAGGATTCCGCACGACAAGACCGACCAGGCCTCGGCCCTGATCAACGTGGCGCGCAATACCGGCGGCTCGATCGGCGTCTCTCTCGTATCCAATGTGCTCGCGCATCGCGAGCAGTTTCATCAGAGCCGGCTCATCGAGCACGCGATCCCGTCGAGCATTCAGTATCAGCAGACACTACAGCAGCTGACGAACTACTTCGTTGCCCAGGGCAGCTCGCTGTCCCAGGCGCATCAGCAGGCCATCGATTGGATTGGGCAGCAGGTGCAGACGCAGAGTTCGTTCCTGGGGTACATTGATGCGTTCTGGGTCCTGACGCTGATCTCACTCGCGGCTGTCCCGCTCGCGCTGACGCTGCGCAAAGTCAAGTTGGGCGGCACTGTCTCCATGGGCCATTAGATGCCTCAGCCACTGGGCGGGAGCAGCACGAGTTTGTAGCCGGATGGCAAGCCGGGATCAGCATGATCTGCTCGTAGAGCAGTGCCGTCCAGCGGATGACTGGGCTTGCGTGCGCCGCCCTCGCGCCAGCACCGCGCGGTTGTTCCAAAAGCGAGTGACCCGCCGGGCTGCTCCCGCATCAGATCGCCGACCAGGTCGCACACCTCCGGCTCATCGGCCGCGCGCACCGTGTCCGCGCGGAACTCGGCGAGCGCACGTTGCGCGCGATGATCAGCGCGATCAACGCCGCCACGTCGAAACCGACGCAGAGCGCCTTTTGGCTGCGAGGGGTCGATGTGCGCGATCTGCTCCTTGAGGCCCAGGCTGTCGGTCGCTTGGGCCGTTGCCGCCTCGGTCTTCTAGGCGTCTGACGTAGG
>CAYSTX010000377.1:0-2774 GCA_964434035.1 uncultured Acetobacteraceae bacterium | reverse complement strand
GAAATGGTCGAGTTTCCGGGCGCCGGCATTCGCGGCATGGCGCTCAACCTCGAGTCCGACAACGTCGGCGTCGTGATCTTCGGTGAGGACCTTCACATCCGCGAAGGCGACACCGTCAGCCGCACCGGCTCGATCGTCGAGGTGCCGGTCGGCCTCGGGCTGCTCGGGCGCGTGGTCGATGGTCTCGGTCAGCCGATCGACGGCAAGGGCCCGCTGACGGACGTCGAGATGCGTCGCGTCGAGGTGAAGGCGCCGGGCATCATTCCGCGCAAGTCGGTGCATGAGCCGATGCAGAGCGGCCTTAAGGCGATTGACGCGCTGATTCCGATCGGCCGCGGTCAGCGCGAGCTGATCATCGGCGACCGGCAGACCGGCAAGACGGCGGTGATCATCGATACGATCATTAACCAGAAGTCGATCAACGCCGGCACCGACGAATCAAAGAAGCTCTACTGCATCTACGTCGCGGTCGGGCAGAAGCGCTCGACGGTCGCGCAGCTCGTCCGCACCCTCGAGGAGCGGGGCGCGATGCAGTACTCAATCGTCGTCGCGGCGACCGCGTCGGATCCGGCGCCGCTGCAGTTCCTCGCCCCGTATACCGGCTGCACGATGGGCGAATTCTTCCGCGACAGCAGCCGTCACGCGGTGATCTTCTACGATGACCTCAGCAAGCAGGCCGTCGCCTATCGTCAGATGTCGCTGCTGCTGCGCCGCCCGCCGGGCCGTGAGGCGTATCCGGGCGACGTGTTCTATTTGCACTCGCGCCTGCTCGAGCGTGCGGCGAAGATGTCCGATGAGTTCGGCGCGGGCTCTCTGACGGCGCTGCCCGTGATCGAGACCCAGGCCGGCGACGTGTCGGCCTACATTCCGACGAACGTGATTTCGATCACCGACGGTCAGATCTTTCTCGAGACCGAGCTGTTCTTCCGCGGCATCCGCCCGGCCGTGAACGTCGGCCTCTCGGTTTCGCGCGTTGGCTCGGCCGCGCAGATCAAGGCGATGAAGCAGGTCGCGGGCTCGATCAAGCTGGACCTCGCGCAGTATCGTGAGATGGCGGCGTTCGCGCAGTTCGCGTCCGACCTCGACGCCTCAACGCAGAAACTGCTCGCCCGCGGCGCCCGCCTGACCGAGCTGCTAAAGCAACCGCAGTATTCGCCGCTGCCGATCGAGGAGCAGGTGGTTATCCTGTTCTCCGGCACGCGCGGGTATCTCGACCCGTTGCCGGTCGGCCGTGTCGGCGCGTTCGAGCGCCAGATGGTGTCGGAGCTGAAGAGCCGCGATCCGTCGATCCTGGAGGCGATCCGCGTCGATCAGCAGATGAAGCCGGACACCGAAAAGAAGTTGGTAGCGTTCCTCGACGGCTTCGCGAAATCGTTCGTGGCCTGATCCATGCCGTCGCTGAAGGACCTTCGCGCGCGGATCAACTCCGTCAAGAACACGCGCAAGATCACGAGCGCCATGAAGATGGTCGCGGCCTCGAAGCTGCGCCGTGCGCAGGCTCAGGCCGAGGCCGCGCGGCCGTACGCTGAGCGGATGGAGCGAATGCTCGCCGCGCTGGCGGCCAACGTCGCCGCCAGCCCGACCGCGCCGAAGATGCTGGTCGGCACCGGGCGCGACGACCGACATCTGTTGGTCCCGGTGACGGCCGATCGTGGCCTCGCCGGCGCCTTCAACACGCAAATCGGCCGCGCGACGCGTCAGCTTGCGCGAGACCTGCAGGATCAGGGCAAGTCGGTGAAGATCCTCACCGTTGGCCGCAAGGGGCGCGACTTTCTGCGCCGCGAAATGGAGGAAGCGCTGGCGGGCGACGGTGTGACGTATGCCGGGCGCAAACGGATCGAGTTCGCCGACGCCACGAGCCTCGCCGAAACCATCACCGGCATGTTCAATGCCGGTGAGTTCGACGTCTGCACCTTGATCTATAACCGATTTGTTTCGGTCATCTCGCAGGTTCCGACCGAACGGCAGGTGATTCCTGCGCCGCGTCCCGAGATCAATCTGGCGGCGGAGCCGGCAACCGGCACAGGTCCGCGCCCGATCTATGAATTCGAGCCGGACGAGGAGACAATTCTCGCCGAACTGCTGCCGCAGAACCTTGCGATTCAGCTCTATCGCGCGCTGCTTGAGAGCGGCGCGGGTGAGCAGGGGGCGCGGATGACGGCGATGGACAACGCGACCCGCAACGCGGGCGACATGATCGACCGGCTGACGCTCAACTATAACCGCACGCGTCAGGCGAACATTACCAAGGAACTGATCGAGATCATCTCGGGCGCCGAAGCCGTCTGATGATGACCCGATCTCGCTGATCTCGAAGGGAGCCAGCCATGGCGAAGAACATTGTTGGACGCGTGTCGCAGGTGCTGGGCGCCGTCGTCGACGTGCAGTTCGAGGGCGATCTGCCGTTCATTCAGAACGCGCTGACGACGAAGCTCGGCGACCGCACGCTGGTGCTGGAAGTCGCGCAGGAAATCGGTGAGCGGACCGTCCGCTGCATCGCGATGGACAGCACCGACGGCCTGGTGCGGAGCCAGGAGGTGATCGACACCGGCGCGCCGATCACGATGCCGGTCGGGCCCGAGACGCTTGGCCGCATCCTGAACGTCGTTGGCGACCCTATCGACGAGCGCGGCCCGGTCGAAACACGGATGCGGGCATCGATCCACCGTGAAGCGCCCGCGTTCGAGGAGCAGGCGCGATCGGCCGAAATCCTTGTCACCGGCATCAAAGTCGTCGACCTGCTCGCCCCCTACCTGAAAGGCGGCAAGACCGGC
>CAYSTX010000376.1:0-2787 GCA_964434035.1 uncultured Acetobacteraceae bacterium | reverse complement strand
GAACTCGGCCGCGCCGACGCGCTGATTACCGAGACGCTGCTGCTCGAGGAGACGCGGTTCAAGCAGATGCTGGAGCGCGGCATCGGGCTGCTGACGGAGGAGACTGCGCGGCTTGGCGATGGTGCGGCGCTGCCGGGCGCGGTAGCGTTCAAGCTCTATGACACGTACGGGTTCCCGCTCGACCTGACGCAGGACGCGCTGCGCGAGCAGGGGCGCGCTGTGGACGTCGCCGGGTTCGAGGCCGCGATGGCCGAGCAGCGGGCGCGGGCGCGGGCTGCCTGGGCCGGCACCGGCGATGCCGCGACCGAACGCGTCTGGTTCGATCTTCGTGATCGTGTAGGCGCGACCGAGTTCCTCGGCTACGCAACCGAAACAGCGGAAGCGACGATCACGGGGTTGGTGGTCGGCGGCAAGCACATCACCGAGCGCGCGATGGCGGGCGACAGTGTGGGCGTGTTGCTGAACCAGACACCATTTTACGCCGAGAGCGGCGGCCAGGTCGGCGATACTGGCACGATCACGGGCCCGAACGGTCTTCGGATCGTCATCACCGACACGCAGAAGAAGGCGAGCGACGTGTTCGTCCATCTCGGCCGGGTCGAGGCGGGCGAGGCAGTGGTCGGCGCGCCGGTGCTTGCCGAAATCGACCACGCGCGGCGCGGCGCGATCCGCGCGCATCACAGTGCGACGCACCTTCTGCATGAGGCGATGCGCCGGCAGCTTGGTTCGCATGTCGCGCAGAAAGGCAGCCTGAACGCGCCGGACCGGCTGCGCTTCGACGTGAGCCAGCCGCGCCCGGTAACGGAGGCGGAACTCGCCGCGATCGAGACCGAGGTGAACGCGCGCGTGCGGGAAAACAGCGAGGTGACGACGCGCCTGATGACGCCGGCGGCGGCAGTCGAGCAGGGCGCGATGGCGCTTTTTGGCGAAAAATATGGCGATGAGGTCCGTGTTGTGTCGATGGGTGTGGGCGAGGGGAACAAGCCGGCCTATTCGATCGAGCTCTGCGGCGGCACGCATGTCGCGCGAACGGGTGACATCGGCCTCTTCAAGATCGTCAGCGAAAGCGCCGTCAGCGCCGGCGTGCGGCGTATCGAGGCGGTCACCGGGCCGGCGGCGCTCGCGCTGGTCGAGGCGAACGAGCGGCGATTGGCCGAGGCGGCCGCCGCGTTGCGCGTCAGCCCGGCGGAACTGCCGGAGCGGGTGGCATCGCTGGTCGAGGAGCGGCGGAAGCTGGAGCGGCAAGTCGCCGAGTTGCAGCGGAAGCTCGCGACCGGCGGTGAAGGCCCGCCGGCGGCCGAGGTCGTCGCGGGCGTGCAGCTCGCGGCCCGCAACCTGGGCGAGGTGTCGCCGCGCGAGCTGAAGGGCCTCGCGGAGACGATTGGCCAGCAGCTCGGCAGCGGCGTCGTCGCGCTCGTTTCCACCGCCGAGGGCAAGGCGAGCATCGTCGTCGGCGTGTCGTCCGATCTGGTCGGGCGTCTGAGCGCGATCGACCTCGTGCGCGCGGCGAGCACAGCTGTCGGCGGTCGCGGCGGTGGCGGACGACCCGATCTGGCGCAGGCGGGCGGACCCGATGCGGCGGGGGCGGACGCGGCGCTCGCGGCGGTGCGGGGTGCGGTCGCGGCGCTGGCCGATCCGGCGGTGGGCGCGGCCCGCGCTGCCGGCTAAAGCAGTTCGACGGTCTCGGGCCGGTGCTCGCGGAGATGCGCCGCTAGCGCGCGGAACTCCTCGTCGCGGGAATGGCCGTCGCGCCAAGCAAGCACGATCGTCCGTCCGGCATCCGATCCCTCGATCGGACGCGTGACGACGAGATCGTCGAGTCCGTCCGTCGCGCGTAGGCTCAGCGCCGGCAGCAGCGAGTAGCCTTCGCCGGCCGCGATCATGTGGCGCAGCGTCTCGATGCTGGTTGCATGCCGCGCGTGCCGTCCGGCGCGGGTGCAGAGCGCGATTGCATGGTCGCGCAGGCAATGGCCGTGTTCGAGCAGGATCAGCCCGTCGCCGGCGAGGTCGTCCAGTTCCAGCCGCGTTTCACCGGCCAGCGCGTGGTCGAGCGGGCAGGCGAGGCGGAACGGCTCGAAAAACAGGGGCTCGTGCGCCAATCCCTGCAACGGCAAAGGCAGCGCGATCAACGCCAGGTCCTGTTCGCCGCGGCGGAGCGCGTCGACGAGCGGATCGGTCTGGTCTTCCGTCAGTCGCCACGTGAGCCGAGGAAACGCTTCGCGGGTCACCCGCAGCAGGTGCGGCAGATAGTACGGACCTAGCGTCGGGATCGCGCCGAGCCGCCATATGCCGGTGAAGCGTTCGGCCGAGGCTCGGGAGAGGCTAAGCAGCGAATGCGCCTCGGCGAGCACCCGCGCGATCTGCTCCAGCAGGAGTGCCCCGGCCGGGGTCGGCTCGACTTTCCGATGCCCGCGCTCAAACAGGCGCGTGCCGAGCACATGTTCGAGCTTCGTCAGCTGCTCGCTCAACCCGGCCTGGCTGACGCCGCAGAGATCTCCGGCACGGCCGAAATTGCGGGTCCGATTTACGGCGGCGGCATATTCCAGCGCGCGGAGCGAAAGCCCGGAGAGCGTCTCGGTCATGGTTATCTACATAGGCAAAACCGAACAGAAGAGAAGGAACAATCGATTATACCGACCCCATGGCCGGCACTAGGTTCGAAGTCCTCACAGCGACGGATAATCCGATGCCCAATTCCAAACCGACCATGACGACAACGGCCGGCGCGCCGGTTCCGGACAACCAGAACAGCATTACCGCGGGTCCGCGCGGCCCGGTTCTGATGCA
>CAYSTX010000375.1:0-2820 GCA_964434035.1 uncultured Acetobacteraceae bacterium | reverse complement strand
TCGGCTGTCAGGGCGAGGTCGGGTCGGCCTCAGCGATGGCGGCCGCAGGGTTGGCAGCGGTGCTTGGCGGCAGCAACGAGCAGATCGAGAACGCGGCCGAGATCGCGCTTGAACACAATCTAGGGCTGACCTGCGACCCGATCGCCGGGTTGGTGCAGATTCCGTGCATCGAGCGCAATGCCCTCGCCTCGGTCAAGGCGATCAACGCGGCGCGCCTCGCCTTGCACGGCGACGGATCGCATTTCGTCAGCCTTGACCAAGTCATCCGGACCATGCGCGACACTGGCCGGGACATGCTGTCGAAATACAAAGAAACGTCCGAAGGAGGGTTGGCGGTTAACGCAATCGAGTGTTGATCGCCTTGGTTCCCGCTGACCGGCCGAAGGGTCGCTCCCCATCATTCGTGAGCAGCAACGCACCACCGATCGCCGCGACGCCCAGAATGCATCTCTGGGAAGAAGGGCGCGTCGCGGGCGGGTTCGTTTGAGATGAAGCAAATGCTGTATACGGTGTTCTTATGGGAAGCGTGCAATCGACGTTTGAATGGCGGCGTCTCGCTCTGGCGCATTGGGTAAGCCGCGCTGAGAATGCCCGCCTTTCGGCTTGCTTCCTCTGGCAGTCTAGGCAACCCGAAGAAACTGCGGCGGCCGTTGCAACATGTGATTACGGCGGGAGTCCACAGGTTGCACTCTCCGAAAGCTATTTGCGGGAGTCCGCCATTGCTTTAGAATTGATAGTCAAAGCTGTAATCGCTCGGAGAATGACTGCGCGCGGAGCTGATCCATCAATCGAGGGCGTGCCGACGACACATGACCTTCCTGCGCTCTGGAAGGAGGCTGCCCTTCCTGTTCTCGAACGGGAGGATCAGCTTAGATTGTTGCGATTCAAGTCGGTTCTGGTCTGGGCAGGCCGCTATGCAACGCCTCGTTCGGAAAAGGCATGGGAGGAAGAACGCAGGGCACAGCAACCGTTTGAGAATCGCCCACCTCAAGGCAGTCAGCTACGCGCCAGAAAGGTGACGGCTCTTGGGTGGGACGAATTTGACCGGCTCTATAAGATTGCCGCCGAAGAGCTTCGATAGCTGGTTCGGTGACCCGAAATTCTTCATTCTCACACCAGGTGGAACGTCCGGGATCATTCAGCCACATCAGTCGTTCTAGACTTGAGTTGCACCCTGGTGCCCGATCGCGCCGCGGGGCGACCGCCAGACGACGCCGGCTCTGCCCGCTTGACGCCGCCTCTCGCCCGCGCCACGCCTAATCGTTGATGAGTGCGGATTCGCAAAAAACACCCCGTCCGACCCGCTCCGCCGAGGCGCTCGCCCGCGAGGCCGAGGCGCTGCGCGCGAACCTCCGGCGGCGGAAGGCGCAGGCGGCGGCTCGGGAGAAGGCTGCGAGCGAGCCGGGGCCGGCACCCCAAGCCCCCGCACCGGACCAGGAGCGCGACAAGTGTCCGTAATGCCCGACCACTGGATCCGTCGCATGGCGCTCGAGCACGGGATGATCGACCCGTTCGTCGAGACGCAGAAGCGGGCGGGCGTCGTGAGCTACGGGCTCTCGTCCTATGGCTACGACGCGCGCGTTGCCGATGAGTTCAAGATCTTCACCAATGTCGACAGCGCGGTGATCGATCCGAAGGACTTCAACCCGAGCAGCTTCGTCGATCGCACCGCCCCGGTCTGCATCATCCCGCCGAACAGCTTCGCGCTCGCCCGCACGGTCGAGACGTTCCGCATCCCGCGTGATGTGCTGGTGATCTGCCTCGGCAAGTCGACCTATGCCCGCTGCGGGATCATCGTGAACGTCACCCCGCTCGAGCCGGAGTGGGAGGGGCAGGTCACGATCGAGATCAGCAACACGACGCCCCTACCCGCCCGCGTCTATGCGAACGAGGGGATCTGTCAGTTCCTGTTCCTGCACGGCGACAGCCCACCCGAGACAAGTTACGCCGACAAGGCGGGCAAATACATGGGACAGCGCGGCGTCGCGCTCCCCCGGCTCTAGCAGACAAGGCGCATACGTTTGGACCGAATCAGGCTACGTGGCGGCCGGCCGCTCGCGGGCGAGATCGACATCGGCGGCGCGAAGAACGCGGCGCTCCCGCTGATGGCGGCCGGGCTGCTGACGGACGAGCGGCTGACGCTGACGCGGGTGCCGCAGCTTGCGGACGTGCACACAATGGCGACGCTGCTGGCCCAGCTCGGCATCGCGCTCGAGCGGGCGACGCCGGATGGGCGGTCGCTCGTGCTCGGCGGCAGTATCCGCAGCACGGAGGCGCCATACGACATCGTGCGGAAAATGCGAGCGTCCGTCCTCGTGCTCGGCCCTCTGCTGGCGCGGACGGGTGCGGCGCGGGTCAGCCTGCCCGGCGGCTGCGCAATCGGCACGCGGCCGGTCGATCTGCATCTGAGCGGGCTCGAGCAGATGGGCGCCGTCTTCAAGCTGGATGCCGGCTACATCGACGGAAACGTGCCCGGCGGGCGGCTGCGTGGGGCGCGGATCGTGCTCCCGTTCGCGTCCGTGGGCGCCACCGAAAACCTGCTGATGGCGGCGACCCTGGCCGATGGCCGCACCGTGATCGTCAACGCGGCGCGCGAACCGGAGATCGACGATCTCGCAACCTGCCTGAACGCGATGGGCGCGCGGATCACGGGGCTCGGCACCGGCGAGCTGACGATCGACGGGGTCGCCGCACTTGGTCCGGCCACGCACGAGATCATCCCCGACCGGATCGAGACCGGCACCTATCTGTGCGCCGCGGCGATCTGCGGCGGCGTCGTGCGGCTGCGCGGCGGGCGGCTCGATCATCTGGGCGCGGTCG
>CAYSTX010000374.1:0-2850 GCA_964434035.1 uncultured Acetobacteraceae bacterium | reverse complement strand
CGCCGCGTCCAGTCGCGGCCACACTCATCCCGGATCAGCCGATCCCGCTCGACGCCCTCCGCGCGCTCGATGCCGACGTGGCCATGACCGCCAAGGACGTGAAGGTCAGCGGTACTGACGCGAAGGACCTCCGCGCGCATGTCGTGCTGGCCGGCGGCAAGCTGCGGCTCGATCCCGGCCACGCGGTCATGCCCGGCGGCGCCGCCGACCTCGCGCTGACGGTCGACGCGAGCCGCGCCGGCGCGCCGCCCGCCGTCATGGTCGATCTGCGCGCGCCTGACCTCAACGCGGCGACGCTGACCTCCGGACTGTTCGGCATTCCGCAACCGGTCGCCGGACGGGCGCAGCTCATGGCGTCGCTCAGCGGGCAGGGCGACTCACCGCACGCGGTGTTGTCGACCGCGGATGGCCGAATCGGCTTCGCAATGAGCGGCGGTTCGATTGATAATCGGCTGATGTCGCAGGTACTCGGTGATGCCGGTCACACGCTCGGGCTGACAACGCTGCTTCCCCCCGGGGGGCGGAACAATCTCGACTGCGCGGCGCTGCGCGTCGATCTCCGGCGCGGCGACGGTGCGGTCCGGGCGCTCCGGCTCGAGACCGCGCTCGCGACGATGGAGGGCACGGGGGGCCTCAACTTCGCGCAGGAAACAATGGATTTGCACCTGCGGGCGCTGGCACGGATCGCACGCACGGGCGTCAGCGTGCCGCTGACGATCGGCGGCCCCTGGCGCCACCCCGGCGTAACCGTCAACGCCGCGGCTGCGGCGGAGCAGACCGGCGCCGCCGCGCTGGCCGGCCGCACGCGCAACTCGCCGGTTGCCGGCATCATCATCGGCGCACTGGGACAGGCGACCGGCGCGGCGGGGGGCGATAACGGTAACTGCGCTTCCGCGCTTGCGCTGGCCCGCAACGAGGCCGCCCCATCCGCCCCCGCCGCGCCCGGCCCGGCCACGCCGCCGGCATCCGCGGCACCCGCACCCGCACCCGCACCCGCTCCGGCACAGGCACCGGCGGCGCCGGGCAAGTCGGCCAAGCCGCCGAAGCCCGCAGATCTACTGAAGAACCTGTTTCGGTGAAGCGCTTCTGGACGACGGCGTCGGTTGAGCGGCGGGACGGGCTGGGGCACGTCGTCCTGCTTGACGGCAAGCCCGTGCATATCCCAGGCGGCAGCCTACTCGCCGTTCCGGGCCCAGCGCTCGCGGGCGCGATTGCGGAGGAGTGGCAGGAGGCCGGCGGCGACATGGACGGCGCCTGGGGGCCGACCGACACGCCGCTGACGCAGCTTGCCGGCACCGCGATCCACCGGATCGCGCCGGACCCGGCACCTACCGTCGATGCGCTGGCCGCGTATGGGGAAGCGGACCTTCTCTGCTACCGCGCGACCCACCCGGCGCCGCTGATTGCGCGGCAGGCGCGGGAGTGGCAGCCCTGGCTCGATTGGGCCGCAAGCGCGCTGGACGCGCCGCTTCGCGTCACGGCCGGGATTGGGTTCGTGAAGCAGGATCCCGCCGCGCTCGCTTCACTTCGCCGTGTCGTGGCGGCGGCCGATGCGTGGACGCTCGCCGGTCTCGGGGTCGCCGTGCCGGCGCTCGGTAGTCTCGTGCTGGGGCTGGCACTCGCCGCGCAGCGTCTCGACCCCGCCGAGGCGCACAGCATCGCGACGCTCGACGCACGGTTTCAGGCGGAGGCCTGGGGCGTCGATGAGGAGGCCGCCGCGCGCGACCGGGCGGTTGCCGCCGACGTCGCGCTCGCGGACCGCTTCATGCGCCTCGCCCGCGCGGACGCGACTCCATGAGAGCGAAGCACCTCATCATCAGCGGACATGTGCAGGGCGTCGGCTATCGCGCCTGGATGCTCCGAACCGCGCGCGGCATGGGCCTCGATGGCTGGGTGCGCAACCGCGCCGACGGAACCGTCGAGGCGTTGGTTGCCGGTGACACCGCCTCGGTCGAAGAACTGCTGCGCCGATGCCGCCGCGGCCCGCGCGGCGCCGTGGTCACCCGAATTGACGAGGCGCTGGCCGACCCGCCGGAGGAGGAGGGTTTCTCGCAGTTGGCGGACGACGACTGACCGCGCTTAGGCGCCGAAAATACCGCTCCAGCTTGCCGCCAGCGCCGCGTCGACGTCGGCGAGGCTGACGCCGACCACGCCCTGATCGGCAAGGCTCGTCACCCCGTGCTCGCTGATGCCGCACGGCACGATGCCGCCGAAATGGCTGAGATCGGGGTCGACGTTCAGCGCGATCCCGTGCCATGTCACCCAGCGCGAGACGCGCACCCCGATTGCGCCGATCTTCGCCTCTGTTCCGCGTTCGGCATTGGCGACCCAGATGCCGACACGCCCGTCCCGCCGCTCACCGCGCACGCCGAACTGATCGAGCGTGCGGATCATCCATTCCTCGAGCCCCCAGACATAGCGCCGCACATCGCGCGCCGATATCGCGCCGTGCGGCCGTGTCAGGTCGAGCATCACATAGGCCGTGCGCTGCCCCGGCCCGTGATACGTCCAGTGCCCGCCGCGCCCGGCCTCATAGGAGGGAAACCGCGTCGCATCCCGCAACTCGTCCGGCTGGGCGCTGGTGCCGGCGGTGTAGAGCGGCGGATGCTCCACGAGCCAAACCAACTCCCCCGCTGTCCCGGCCCGGATCGCCTCCACCCGCGCCCGCATGGCCTCGAGTGCCGTTGGGTAGTCGGTCAGGCCGTCGGAGACGCGCCATTCCGCCGCTGTTTGTGCGGTTTGCCCGATTGTCGCCGCCAGGGTCATCCGCTATAGCCCCCGGCTTCGGGAGCGGCGCGGTCGTGGCGGAATGGTAGACGCGCAAGCTTGAGGTGCTTGTGGGGGTAACCC
>CAYSTX010000373.1:0-2911 GCA_964434035.1 uncultured Acetobacteraceae bacterium | reverse complement strand
AAGCTACGTCCGCACCGACCTCAAGCGCCCGCGCCACGGCACGGACAATCCCACCGCCGGCCGCCTGCGCCCGCCTGCCGTAGCGGCCGAGTGATGGACGGGGAGATCAAAAAAAGCCGGGCGAGCCTCGTCGGCGGCCTCGCGGCCGGGCTCGGCGTGTTTGTGCTGACGCTGCTCGTGTTGCGGGACGCGGGCATGGCTGGCGCGCTGCCGGTTGTCGCGTCGCTGCTGGTTGGCGGCGTGGTCGCGACCTGGATCCGGATCGCCGATCTGTGAGCCGGCTGCATGATCTGACCGGCCGTGTCGCAATCGTCACCGGCGCGGGTTCGGTCGGGCCTGGCTGGGGCAACGGCCGTGCAACTGCGACGCTGCTGGCGCGGCAGGGCGCGTCGGTGTTCGCGGTCGATATCAACGAAGAGTCGGTGCGGGTCACCGTCGACGGGATCGAAGCTGAGGGTGGAACGGCTGCGGTCCATCAGTGCGACATGACGAAATCGGATGCGGTCGCCGCGATGGTCTCGTCCTGCCTCGACCGGTTCGGGGGACGCATCGACATCCTGGTCAACAATGTCGGCGGCAGCGCGCCGGGCGACCCGGTGTCGATGGATGAGGCGACGTGGGACCGGCAGATCGACCATAACCTCAAGACCGCGTTCCTTGGCTGCAAATACGTGCTGCCGGTGATGGAGCGGGCGGGGCGCGGCGCGATCGTCAACCTTTCGTCCGTTGCCGGGATGCGTCAGCACATCGGCCGGCCACATGTTGCTTATTCGGCGACCAAGGCGGCGATTGTGCAGCTCAGCCAGTCGGTCGCGATTTCGTATGCAAAGAAAGGCATCCGCGCGAACACCGTCGTGCCCGGCCTGATGCACACGCCGCTGGTCGAGCATCGGCTGGCGGGCGCGATTGCCGGTGGTGACGCGGCAGCGTTGATCGCGGCGCGCAACGCCGCGACGCCCATGGGCCGCATGGGAACGGCATGGGACGTCGCGCATGCCGTGCTGTTCTTAGTGTCCGATGAGGCGCAATACATCACCGCGACCGAGATCGTCGTCGATGGCGGTCTGATCGCAACCACGATTTGACGGAGTTTCATGCATGACCGACGCCACTCACGGCCCGGAGCGCTTCACGCCGCTGACGAAGGAGACGATGACGGAGGCGCAGCGTGCGGCGGCCGAGGCCATCGTCTCCGGCCCGCGCGGCGGCATGCGAGGTCCGTTCAAGCTGCTGCTGCGGAGCCCCGATCTTGCGGACAAGGTGCAGCGCGTCGGCGAATACATCCGCTTTCGCAGCAGCATTCCGCGTCACCTGAACGAGATGGCGATCCTGATCTGCGCGCGCGCGTGGACGGCGCAGTTCGAGTGGTACGCGCACCGGGAGCTCGCGCTGGAGGCGGGGCTTGATCCGGCGATTGCGGACGCGATCGCGCGCAACGAGCGCCCGGCGGAGATGGATCAGGACGCAGCGGCGGTCTGGAGGTTCTGCACTGAGCTGCTGACCAACCGCGCGGTGTCGGACGCGACGTTCTTGGCGACGCGCGACCGGTTCGGTGAGACGGGCATCGTCGATCTGATCGGCGCGCTCGGCTACTACAGCCTTGTCTCGATGTGCCTCAACGTCGATCGGTACCCATTGCCCGACGGCATGGCGCCGCCGCTCGCCCCGCTCTGAAGGGGCGAGCCGATCAGCGGATCGGCGCGCCGAGGCTGCGGTCGAACTCGTGGGCGAGGTCGGGGCAGAGCGCGCCCAGGACATGCGTGTCCTGCGACAGGATCGGCGCATCTACCTCGTCGGACGGAACCGACGCCGGGGCGGGCTGCTCTGAGGCGAATAGCCGGCCGAAGCGTGGAAGATTCAGGAACATCAGGGTCTCTCCTTCAGAATCGCTAAAGGACGGACCTCCCTGGAGCCCACATGGGTCTAGTTATGCTGCGCCGCAACGGGCGCGGACAAAAAAATGGACGACAGCCGCGTCGGGCGGGCTCAGGGCGTGCGCCGTCCGGCTAGCAGCGCCTCCAGCACGCAGCAGAGGGCGGCGCGGATTTCCGCGTGGGTGAAGCGAAATTCGCCGCCCGGCGCGTCGTCGGAGACCGCATGCGCGAGCGTCGCGCCCTGGCGGTCGAGTCTCAGCGTGAAGGCATTGCCGGTCCCCTCGTCATTCTCCACCCGGCCGGAGGCGACGGCGTCGAGACGGTCCAGCCAGTCGTGCGCCGCATCGGCATCAGCCTGAATGTCCGACTGGATGAACGATGCGAGCGCCGCCGCGCGCCGGTCGGTCGCGACCTGCGGCCGTGCACGCAAGTGCCCCTCGATCCGGACGACGATCAGCGGAGTTGCCGCGCTCGTGGCGGTCATTGGTCACCGTTCCCGTAGTGGATAGGCGCTCTCGATCCGGCCCCAACGATACCAGCCTTCGACCATGAAGCCACGGCCGCTGTTGCCGATGAAATGCCCGTCCTGGTCATGCTCGTGTCGCTATAGGCGCCGCTTGCCGACGCGCTCTCCGCCGCGCCGCCGACCATCATCAGGAGGAAGATCGCTCGCGAGAGCGAGGCAAAGCCGTGCTGGAGTGTTCGGCGTCGATGTGCCCGCTCGTGGCGAAAGATGGGTCACCCTGGACGGGTGAGTATGCCGCCAAGTGCCCCGGCCATGATGACCTGAAAACCGGCGGCTGTCCCTGGTGGTCGATGGCCTGCAGCACGGGAGGCATTCAGGGGCTCGTGGAAGAGGCGGCTGACAACGAGGGCAGGGCGCATGTGGTGTGGGGCCTAACCAGCCCCGGCGAGGCCTTGCTGAGCCCCGCTCGTATGACTGCGCCAAGGCCGCTGTGTGCTGGCAGGAACAGGCTGGGGAGAAGCTCTGCCCGCCGCGTGACGCCCTGGCGCGCGGCATTGATCCGCGCGTGGTG
>CAYSTX010000372.1:0-2912 GCA_964434035.1 uncultured Acetobacteraceae bacterium | reverse complement strand
AAGGCGAAGGCGGCCGCCGAATGAGCGCGTCGCTCCGCGCGGTCGATACGCCGACGGAGCCGCCGGCACCGCGGCACTTCCTCGATTTGCGCGATTTCGACACCGCGACGCTGCGGCAGATGCTCGACGTTGCGTCCGGCTTCAAGCGTGCGGGCGGCGTCACGTCCCGCCCGCTGGCCGGGCGCGTGCTCGCGCTGATCTTCGAGAAGCCGAGCACTCGCACCCGCGTCAGCTTCGAGGTCGGCATGCGACAGCTGGGCGGCGACGTCGTCGTGCTTAGCGGCCGCGACATGCAGCTCGGCCGCGGCGAGACGATCGCGGATACGGCGCGCGTACTATCGCGCTACGTGGACGCGATCATGCTGCGCACCGACGCGCATGAAAAACTGGCCGAGCTCGCGCGCTACGCGACCGTGCCGGTCATCAACGGCCTGACGGCGCAGTCGCACCCGTGCCAGTTGATGGCCGACGTTATGACGTTCGAGGAGCATCGCGGCCCGATCGCTGGTCAGACGTTCGCCTGGGTCGGGGACGGCAATAACGTCGCCCGTTCCTGGATCCAGGCGGCGGCCCGGTTCGGTTTCACGCTCCGCCTGGCGACGCCGGATATGCTCCGCCCGCCTGACGATCTGGTCGCCTGGGCGCGCGCTGAGGGGGCGAACATCGTGCTGACCGACGACCCGGAAGCGGCGGTCGCCGGAGCAAGCTGCGTGATCGCCGACACGTGGGTCAGCTTGTCGGACGACCCGGCGACGAACCGGCACAATTTGCTGGCGCCGTATCGGGTCACCGCCGCGCTGATGGATAAGGCCGCGCCGGACGCGCTGTTCATGCACTGCCTGCCGGCGCATCGCGGCGAAGAAGTGGACGCGGACGTCATTGACGGCCCCCACTCTGTCGTGTTTGACGAGGCGGAGAACAGGCTGCACGCGCAGAAAGGCGTCCTCGCCTGGGCGCTTGGCGCGGCGCGATAGGCGACGGCATACACTCACCTCGATGGACACAATTTTCAAAGGCGACATGGCCACGCCCGCAGGGCGCCGGCTCGCGTGGATCGACGCGCTCCTGACCGACCACGCGCTGATTCGCTATTTTCACCCGAACTTCCACGTGGTCGTGCCGGGCGCCCTCTATCGCGCGGCGCATCCCATGCCCTCGCAGATGGAGCGGTACGTCGAGCGGCACGGCATCCGCACTATCATCAACCTGCGCGGACAGGCAAAGAACGGCACCGACGCGCTGTCCCGCGAGGCCGCGCAACGGCTCGGGCTGGAATTTCACGACATGGCGCTCGAAAGCCGGGGCGCGCCGCATCGGGACCGGATCCTGCGGATCGCGTCGATCTACGCGTCGATGCCGCGGCCCGGCCTCGTTCACTGCAAATCAGGCGCTGACCGGGCCGGGCTCGCGTCCGGCTTGTTCGTGATGTGCTCGGGCGGGTCGGCGAACGCGGCGCTGCGGCAGTTGTCATTGCGGTTCGGCCACGTTGCGGCCGCGAAGACAGGGATTTTGGACGCGTTCTTCCGCCTCTATCGCGACACTGCGGAGGGTCGCATTCCGTTTCTCCGCTGGGTCGAGACGGAGTATGACGAGGCCGCGCTGCGCGAGAGCTTCCGGCCGCGCTTCACGTTGGACTTCATCACCGACCGCATTCTGAGGCGGGAGTGAGCGCGATGGATCACACGAACGAGCCGGTCGAACGGCTCGACATCACGAGCTGGGACGGGCCGATCGACGCCGCGACACAGGCGCGCGCGCAGGCGGCGCTCGAGGCCGGGCGGGTGCTGTTAATGCCGCACCTGCCCTTCACGCCGCTGCCGACGGAGACGCGGTTTCTGACGTCGGGTGCGGCGAGCGGTGGACGGAAGAACGTCAGCTTCGACCACACGACCGGCAAGCTCGGTGGCGCAGCGCCCGAGGGCGAGGAGGCGGTGGCGCTCGCCGCCATGATCGACCGGTTCGGCCGCCAGGCGGCGGCGTTCGTCTCGACGCTGATCCCCGGCTACGCGCCGAGCCTTGAGCGCGCCCGCACCAGCTTCCGCCCGATCGAGGCGCGCGGCCGGACACAGACGGCGCGCCACGACGACCGCCGCCTGCACATCGACGCCTTCCCGACCCGCCCGATGAAGGACGGGCGGCGTATCCTGCGCCTGTTCAGCAACGTCGCGACCGACGGCTCGACGCGCGAGTGGCAGGTCGGCGAGAAGTTCGAGCCTTTCGCCGCCCGCTTTCTTCCGCACCTCCGCCGGCCACTGCCGGGCGCGTCGTGGGCGCAGTCGGTGCTCGGCCTCACGCGCGGCAAGCGCAGCCGGTACGATGAAATCATGCTGGCGCTGCATGACGGCGCGAAGCTGGACGAAGCCTGGCAGCAGCGCGCGCCCAAATTCGACGTGAGTTTTCCGGCCGGCAGCACGTGGCTCGTTTTCACGGACCAGGTGCTGCACGCGGCGCTCGGCGGCCGGATGGCGCTGGAGCAGACCTTTCATTTGCCGGTGAGCGCGCTGGCGAGGCCGGAACAGGCGCCCATCCGGGTGTTGGAGCGGCTGGCGGGACGCACGCTGGCGTAGGCCGCGAGCGCCTGCTCGGCGTTAGACGCCGAGATACTTGTGGAGCACCTCGGGATCGTTGCGGAGCGATTGCGTCGTCCGCTCCTCGATCACGTGGCCGTTGTTGATGATGTAGGCGCGGTGCGCCAGCGCCAGCGCGGCCGCGATGTTTTGTTCGACCACGATGATCGTCTGTCCCTCGGCCGCGAGGCGCTGGACGACCTTCATCAGATCCTGAACGATCACCGGCGCCAGCCCCTCGAACGGCTCGTCTAGCAGCAGTAACCGCGGATCGCGCACCAGTGCGCGCGCGATCGCGAGCATCTGCTGTTCACCGCCCGAGAGGTCCGTCCCGCGGCTCCGTCG
>CAYSTX010000371.1:0-2916 GCA_964434035.1 uncultured Acetobacteraceae bacterium | reverse complement strand
CATGCCGCATGGCGCGGCGCATGATTCGTCGGAGCACGTAGCCGCGGCCCTCGTTGCTGGGCAGCACGCCGTCGGCGATCAGGAAACAGCTGCTCCGCAGATGGTCGGCAATCACGCGGTGACTGATGCGGAACGGGCCGTCCGGCTCCTGCCCCGTCGCCTCGGCGCTCGCCAGGATCAGGGCGCGCAGCGTGTCGGTGTCGTAGTTGTCGTGCTTGCCCTGCAGGATCGCGGCGACGCGCTCGAGCCCCATGCCGGTGTCGATCGACGGGCGCGGCAGCGGCACGCGGGTGCTGGGCGGGCCTTCCTCGTACTGCATGAAGACGAGATTCCAGATCTCGACGAACCGGTCGCCTTCCTGATCGGGGCTACCGGGCGGGCCGCCTGCGATTTCCGGACCGTGGTCGTAGAAGATCTCCGAGCACGGGCCGCACGGCCCGGTGTCTCCCATGCGCCAGAAATTGTCGCTGCTGTTGATGCGGATGATCCGCTCTTCCGGCAGGCCCGCGATGCGGCGCCAGAAGCCGGCCGCGTTCTCGTCCTCGGCGAATACCGTGACCAGCAACCGGTCCGCCGGCAGCGCCAGATCGCGCGTCACCAGCTTCCAGGCATATTCGATCGCATAGTCCTTGAAATAATTTCCAAACGAAAAGTTGCCGAGCATTTCGAAGAACGTGTGGTGCCGCGCCGTATAGCCGACGTTGTCGAGGTCGTTGTGCTTGCCGCCGGCGCGGACGCATTTCTGTGCCGTCGTCGCGCGCGGCACTTTCCGTGTTTCAGCGCCGGTAAAGACGTTCTTGAACTGGACCATCCCGCTATTGGTGAACAGCAACGTCGGGTCGTTGCGCGGGACAAGCGGGGAGCTCTCGATGACCGCATGGTCATGGCGGGCGAAGAACCCGAGAAAGCTCGCGCGTAGATCGTTGCTGGTCTGCATCGGGAGCGTGGCTGTCCTTGGCGACGGGGCGGGAGACGCCTCTATACTGTCTGGATGGCGAACGACCAACCGGCCAGCCTCGCCTCGCCGCCGCCCGAGGGGCAGACGGCCGCGATCGCCGGTGTGCTGGCCTCCATGGTGATCTTCGCCGGCAATTACGTGGCGTCGCGGCACGGGCTCAACCAGGGGCTCGGCCCGGTCGATTTGCTGGCGGCGCGGTATCTGGTGTGCGGGCCGCTGCTCGCGGTCGCGTTCCTGCGGGTCAGGATGCCGCGCCTGTCGCGCGCCGTCATCCTCACAGTGCTCGGCGGGGCGCCCTATTTCGGCGTGATCCTGTTCGCCCTGCGCTTCGCGCCCGCGTCACATGCCGTCGTGCTCAATCCCGGCTGCACCATCGTCAGCGTCTTTGCTTTCTCGGCAATCATCCTGCGCCGCCGGCCGAGCCTGGCCGCCCTCATCGGCGTCGTGATCATCCTCGTCGGGCTCGTGGCGATTGCCTGGGACGGGCTGCTGAAGCCCGGCCACGCCGTCTGGTTCGGGGACCTACTGCTCGCGGCAAGCGGGGTGCAATGGGGCCTGTTCATGACGCTGCTGCAGCGCTGGCGGGTGCCGGGGTTAGTCGCGACGGCGACGGTTTCCGTCCTGTCGCTGCCGCCGGTGCTTCTTCTGGTCGCCATCGCCGGCCTGCCGCTCGGCCGCGCCCCGCCGCTCGAAATCGCCGGTCAGACCATCTTTCAGGGCGTGCTGGTCGGCGCCATTGGCTTCGTGCTGTTCAACCAATCGGTCGCCCGGCTCGGCGCCGCGATGACTGCGTTCTTCCCGCCGCTTGTCCCCGTGCTCGGAACGCTGATGTCGGCCGCCTGGCTCGGCGAGTCCGTCTCCGCCGTGCAGCTCGGCGGCATCGTCACGGTGATCGCCGGCATGGTCGGCGGGGCGGTGCTCGGGCGGGCGCGGCGCGTCTCGGCCGCGTCGCGGGTCAGCGCCGATACGGCGCCGGCAGGGTCGCGCGCACCGGCACCTTGAATGGCTTCCCCCCGAAAAGGCCCGGCAAGATGATCAACGCGTCCGGGCAGTGATCGAGGATCAACTCCCGGCACGCGCCGCAGGGGGCGACGACGGCGCGCGTCCGGTCCGTCTCCTCCGGCTTCGGATGGCGCACCGCGACCGCGGTCGTGATCGTCCCGTCGCCCTCCAGCACCGCGCGGCCGAACGCCACCGCCTCGGCGCAGATCGAGAGCCGGCCGACGGTCGTACCGAGATGCAGCCCCGTCCAGATCCGCCCGTCCTGCCCTCGCACAGCCGCGGCGACCGTGTGCCAGAATGGCCGGTAATGCCGCAGCAGCACCTCATCGGCCGCCGCGATCAGCGCAAGATCGTCGTCGTCGAGCGGGAGCGCGCCCACGATGGCCGGATCGAGGTCGTGCAAGCGGTCAGCGTCCAAGCGTCAGCCGTTCGACAAAGGGGCGGCAGTGGGCGTGCGGATCAGTCCGCCGCCTCCGCATCCTCGGTCGCGTCTTCGCCATGCGCCAGCATCGCGTTCGCGACGACGCCCGACTGGTCGCGCACCCGCGCCTCAATTGTCGCGGCGACGTCGCGGTGGTCGCGCAGGAACTGCTTGGCGTTCTCACGTCCCTGCCCGATCCGCTGGCTGTCAAAGCTGAACCACGCACCCGATTTCTCGACAACGTTCGCCTTCACGCCGAGGTCGATCAGCTCGCCGACCTTGCTGATCCCTTCGCCATACATGATGTCGAACTCGACCTGCCGGAACGGCGGCGCCAGCTTGTTCTTGACCACTTTCACGCGCGTCTGGTTGCCCGTGACTTCCTCGCGGTCCTTAATCTGGCCGATGCGCCTGATTTCCATCCGGACGGAGGCGTAGAATTTCAGCGCGTTGCCGCCCGTCGTTGTCTCCGGGTTCCCGAACATCACGCCGATCTTGAGCCGGATCTGGTTGAGGAAGATCAACATCGTCTTGC
>CAYSTX010000370.1:0-2917 GCA_964434035.1 uncultured Acetobacteraceae bacterium | reverse complement strand
GCCTCGATGTCGGAGACGATCAGGTACAGTCCCTGGGCGGAGCCGGGTGCCGCCGCGGTGACATTCTTGCCGAAGATGACCGAGCACCCAGAGCCAGGCGGCGTGAACTGGATTACGCGGAAGTCGTCTCCCGCGGCGAAGTCGGCGTCGAGCCTCCAACCCAATCCGCCGTAAAAGCGCTTGGCGCGATCGACGTCCGACACAGGGATGACGACGATCTCGAGCTTCGTGTCGATCGCCGGTGCTTTCGGGGTCTCGGTTGCAGTTTCGCTGGGCACTTGAGTGTTGCTCACGTCTGCCTCCTCGGGTTTGGGTTCCTTGAGATCGGCGAAACAAGTTCCAGCGTGGAACGACTCGTCCCTTTCGTCTATGGCCCGTGCGGCATTCCAGACTGACTTTAACTGGGCGGAGCCGGCGCCAGGCTCGATAAACTGTCATCGAGTTTCGGTAGGCTGCCTTTGCCCGCAATCACCGTTAAGGCAGCCCTTCCGCCATGACGACACAGGACAGCGAATCTAGCCTCGAGCTCAGCCGTCGTAAGCTCCTCGCCGCCGCAGGTATCGGCGGTGGGGCGCTGGTGACGGCTTCCCTTATCGGAATCGGGGGAGCCGAGGCAGCGCCCGTTACGCCCCTGCCGCCCAACCTGGAAGCGACGCCGCCAGTCGCCGGACTGCATCTGCAGTTCGGCGCGGATGCATCGTCGGAAATGGTCATCTCCTGGCACACGCTGCAGCCGGTCCAACATCCCCGCGTCGTACTCGGCCGTCTCGATGGCCGTCTCGAGCAAACCGTCGCGGCCGAAGAGACCAGCTATACCGACGCAAAATCAGGGCAGGTTGTTCACGCCTATCATGCCAAGATCGGCGGGCTCCAGGCCGACTCCGCCTACCTCTACGGAGCGCTGCATGACGGCGCCGAACCGGAGTTCGGCACGTTCCGCACCTCCCCGCGGGGTCGGGCGCCGTTCACGTTCACCAGCTTCGGCGATCAGGCAACGCCAACCGTGGGCAAGATGTTCGTGCCACCCGCGGGCGTTACGCTTCCGCGTCCGATCTTCGTGAACGACAATCTCGGCTCACCGGCGGCGGGCGACACCACGCTCGGCGTGGAACGGCTGCGGCCATTGTTTCACCTGTTCAATGGGGACCTTTGTTACGCCAATCTCGCCGACGACCGGGTGCGCACCTGGTGGGATTTCTGGGCGAACAACACCCGCAGCGCCCGCAACCGCCCCTGGATGCCATCGCCCGGCAACCACGAAAACGAGCTGGGCAACGGACCGATCGGTTATCGCGCTTATCAGACCTACTTCTCAGTGCCGCCAGCGACCGGCCAGACGGATGTGACGCGCGGACTTTGGTATGCATTCACGGCCGGTTCGATGCGGGTGATCAGCATCGCCAACGACGACGTCGCGTACCAGGACGGTGGCGACTCCTACGTCCGGGGCTATTCGGGCGGCGCGCAGAAAGCCTGGTTGGAAAAGGAATTATCCGCGGCCCGTTCGGATAACAACGTCGATTGGATCGTGGTGTGCATGCACCAGGTCGCGATCTCGACGGCCGACAAGTTCAACGGCGCGGACCTGGGAATCCGCCAGGAGTGGCTCCCGTTGTTCGACAAGTACGGCGTCGATCTCGTCGTGTGCGGACACGAGCATCACTACGAACGCTCGCATCCGATTCGCGGCCAACAATCCAACGCCACCCTGACGCCGATCCCTGTAGCAACCGCCACCGACGTGATCGACACCACCAAGGGCACGGTGCACATGGTCATAGGCGGAGGCGGAACGTCCGCTCCGTCGAACCAACTGTTCTTCGATCCGCCGGCATGCCGATGCATCACCGGCGTCGGCGAGCGCAACCCGGCGACCGGCAAGCGCACGGCGATGTACGTGAAGGAGGACGCGCCCTGGTCGGCGGTGCGAAATGCCGCGCATTCCTATGGCTTCGCGGCGTTCGACCTCGATCCGGGATCGCATCCCGGCGATTTCACCACGATCAAGGTCACGTATTACGACGTGGTTGGGGCGGACGGTCAGCTGGCGCCGTTCGAAACCTTCACGCTGCGCCGTCCGCGCCGCGACTAGAGCGGTGGAGGAAGGGCAGCGTGACCGTCCCGTTGGCACGAGCGACTGCTATAGTGCGCCTGGACACTCCATCGGGATTCAAGGCGGCCGAGACAACCGTGTTCGCCTCGACCACGTAGACAGTCAGGCCCGGCGCTCCGCACTGTAGGCGGCGAGTTCGTTCTCGATGTCAGCCGCGGTCAAACCCGCCTCTCGCGCCTCGCTGGCCGTCCGCTCGCATAGCGCGATCGATGGATCATCGGCACCTGGCCGCACCAGCCGATCCACGAGGCGGCCAACGGCCTCCCGACGACGCGCGTCTGACAGCGCGGCCGCAGTCGCTTCGGCCTATTGCGCCGCGCCTTCGAATAGGCAATGGGTCGATCTGACAACGCACAGCCACAAGCATCTATATCAAGCGATCCACAGCCATGCGATCTCGGTCACTAACTTCAGAGTCTCGCGGAAGAGAACCGCAGTCCTGCCGGATTAGGCCGGCGGGTGTTAGCCGCACGCTGGTCGCGAGCGCTGCCGAAGGCTGGTAGCGTCATTTCGTGTTCAAGTCCGACAAGGCCGAGTTGTTTTCCGGCGTTCATCTCCGTTGGCCGGTCGATCGATCAGCCCGCACATTTGTGGTGCGGGTAGTCGAGCCGACCCATTATGACCCGAAGTCGCATGGAGGTCTGTTTATCGGAGTGATAATGGCGGCAATCGAACCCAGAGTGGACCTGATCAACCCACGTGCCGCTGGGTCACATCAGCCAGACTTAGAACGCTTCGATCTAATCACTATTCCGGAAGTCTTTCTGACCGTCGATACGCTCTTGGAAACCTTGTCCACCATTA
>CAYSTX010000369.1:0-2945 GCA_964434035.1 uncultured Acetobacteraceae bacterium | reverse complement strand
AGAACTCCGGCAGTGGATGTAGGATAGACCGTGACCGCCAGCGGCGCAAACGGTTACGTCCTTGCCGCTCCCTCGAACCCTCCATCACTCGCATCCAGGGTCGGGCCGGAGATGACGGGTGCTCCAGCGAGGTCAGGTTCTGGCCTGATGCGAAGAACGCAGTAACCGGCCGTTCCAAGAAGCTTGGCGCTGCCAGGCAGTTCCGGGTTTGTCGCAAAATTGGGCCCAAGGCTGACTAGCTAAATCCTGGTCCAAGCGTCTGCTTTCTAGTGTAGACCGGAAGCTGCTTGTCGCGACCTAGACCGTCGGTTTTGACCCTGAACTGCCGTCGATCACTCGCTGCTATGCAGTCTATTTCCCATCCATAAGCCAATAGACGATGGCCGTCAGAGCAAGGGTCGATGCGCCTGCGACGGTGAACGCGGCGAGAAACTCGTCGCTCGAACTGAGCTGCAGGGCCGCGCCCAAAAGTGCGATCCCGAAGCTGAAACCGATTTGGCGCATAGTGACGCAAATGGCTGATGCGGTCGCTGCCCGATCGCTTGGAACCGCCGACACAGCGGCGGCGGTGATCTGAGCGTTGATCACGGCACAGCCCGACCCGCTGACGAGCAGCGCAATTACGGTCATTGCCAGCGTGCCCGGCCCCCCATTTGCGCCGGAGATCGCACCGAATGCCAAGTCAGCCGTCCCGATAAGCGCGAGACCACCACAGAAGAACGACCGTGAGGAGATGCGGGTCGTCAAAACCGCTCCATAGCGCGGCAACACCATCATCGGCAATGTGAGCGCGACGAGGAGCCAGCCCGCCTCAAGTGGAGTGAGACCCAATGGTCCGCGGGCCAATTGCGGCACGTAGACAAGAAGCGACCAGAATCCGATCGATCCCGCGATCGGGATAAGGCACATTGCGATGAACTGCCGAGATCCGAACAGCTTAAGATCGAACGCCGGGTTGGGGTGTCGGCGCTCCACCCAAACGAATAAAAGGAACGCAATCCCCGAAGCGGCGAGCCCTGTCAGGGTCGTCGCCGATACGATGCCATCAAGCGCAGGTGCTTCCAGCAATATAAACGCGAGCGCCGCCGATGTTATCGCAAGAAGGCCAGCACCGAACCAATCTACCTTGGCGATCGAGCGCTGCTGGTCGAGCGCATTGCCAATTCTGCACAGCGCCAGAAAAACCAATGCTGCGCAAAGCGGCAGGTTGATCCAAAAAATCCAATGCCACCCGATTGTATCAGCAAAGAACGATCCGAGCGGCGGACCAGCAACCATCGAGGCACCGACGATCGTGCCCCAAAGCCCAAACGCCCGCGCGCGCCGAGTCCCCTCGTAGGCAGCCGCAAGGAGGGCAGACGAGGTGCTGGTGATGCAGGCACCAGCGATACCTTGCAGTGTGCGGAATGTCAGCAAAACGTCGAGCGTGTTCGCGCACGCGCACAGCAGAGAGGCCAGGCCAAACAGCCCTGCACCCCAGGTGAACATGTGAACGCGTCCGTATTTGTCAGCAAGGCTACCCGCGATCGGCAAACAGAAGATCAAAGCAAGACTGTAGACATCGATGACCCAGGCCGCTCGTGCGGAAGCGGCGCCGAGATCGCGGCCGATGTCGGGTAAGGCAGCCGCTAAAGCCGTTAGATCGACTTGAAACAGAAAGCCGCTCAAGTACGCTGCAAGCAGCGTCGCCGTTTCCATGGACATACGATCGTCGCGGTCGCCGTTGTCGGTAGGCCCATGGGCGCTCCGCATTTCATCATCATTCTGCCGGGGTTTGTTGAGCACGGTCATGTCGGCCTCCATGAAGCATGGATGGCCAGGCGACAGGTCTTGGTCGAATGATGGTTCCTCAAAAGCTCATGAATCTGTATCATGGCTTGAGGAGATCGAGATGCCACGCCGATTGCAAAACTTCGAACCCATGTTCGAGTTCGACGCAAAAACCCGCCAAGCATAAATCACACGTGCCGCGGCGGAGTTGGGCATCACACAGAGTGCAGTCAGCCATCAGATCCGTAAACTGGAGGACTACTTCGGGGTAGCATTGTTGCAGCGGCAGAATCCAGGGATCGAGATAACCCCCGCCGGCGCGCAGCTTAGGCAAGAGCTTGCAGCAGCGCTCGACGCGCTTGTTGCGTTGGATGCTCAGGTGCGGCGGCGCTCGAACCGAACGTCGTTACGTGTAGGCGCCGGCTCGGCGTTGGCGACATGGTGGCTCGTCCGTCGCCTCCCAGAGTTTACGGCGCAATATCCGTCTATCAACGTTGATCTCAAACCGTTGGAGACAGGGGAAAGCTCAAAGCGGCCGCTCGACGTGCGAATTGTCTGGAACGCTGTCGAAGACGCGCGGCGGACGTCTACTCAATTGCCGCTGTTTTGGGAGCGGATTTTTCCCGTCTGTGCGCCGCACCTGTTGCCCGGGCGGCGTCCCTTGACGGACCCCGACGGCCTGCTGGCCCTACCGCTTATCCACAAAGGCGACAACGCGATCGGCGACTGGGCTTGGCCCTCCTGGTTTAGACGCCTGGGATTGCCGAAATCGGGCGCTGGCGGTGGCAGCCTGACGCTAGACGACATGGGATTGTGCATGTCAGCTGCGGCCGAGGGGGCCGGCGTGACACTTGGGCGCTCACTTTTGGTCGCGGATGCGGTTTCGTCTGGACGCCTCATGTCCGCACTCGCCAATTACCCTACAGTTGAGTGCACGAAAATTCAGGTTGCCCAGTGGCCAGCCCATTTGATCGGCGATCGAAGCGTCGAATTATTCGTGAATTGGCTCGCTGAGCAAGCCGAGACGACCGTGAAGAAGGTGCTGGAAAAGCGATAGATGCGCTGGGTGATCGCCACGTCCATGTTGGCCAGCGCCAAGGTGAAGGCCTCGATCTCGTTCGCGATCGGGTACGGGTCCCAGTTGGCGTTCGAGAAGACATAGCCGTGCTTGTTGC
>CAYSTX010000368.1:0-2949 GCA_964434035.1 uncultured Acetobacteraceae bacterium | reverse complement strand
GTAGACGCGCGCGATGCCGTCGCCGACCGACAGGACCTGTCCGGTCTCGGCGATTTCGGCTTCGGTATCAAACGCGGCGATCTGCTTCTTGAGGATTTCCGAAATTTCGGCGGGACGGATCTCCATCACGCGGCTCCCTTCATGGCGTACTGCAGGCGCTGCAGACGGGATTTGAGGCTGGTATCAAACAGACGGGCGCCGACGTTAACAACGAGGCCACCCAGCAGCGACGGATCGACCGTCTCGTGGATATCGACGAGACCATAGCCGGCCTCGATCAGACGGGCGCGCAGCGCCTGGCGCTGCACGTCGGACAACGGATGCGCTGACGCAACCATCGCGTTGACAACGCCACGCTTGGCGGCGACGAGGGCCGCAAACGCGCGCACAATCGTCGGCAGCTGCTTCAGCCGCCTGTTCGCAGCAACAACGCCGACGAAATCGCGCGTGATCTTGCCAAAGCCCTGGCTCTCCATCACCGCCGAGGCGGCGCGGGTCGCCTGCATCACGTCGATCAGGGGGCTGTCGATCAGCCGGCGGAAATCGGCGCTCTCACGGATCATCTCGCCGAGCCGCTGCATGTCGGCCACGACGGCGTCGAGCACGCCCTGCTCATCGGCGAGCGCATAAACGGCGGCAGCATAGCGGTCGGTCAGTCCGCCGCCGGAAGAGATCGTCGAGCCGCCAGACGCCACGTGCGGTTTCCATGCTGAGGCCGCGCGGGCGGGCGGCCAAAACGCCGTCCGGCGCGCGTGATCAGCCGGACGCGGGCCTCTAGCATGCGTGTTTTAGGGGCGCAACACGCCGCGACACCGCAACGGCTCAGCGTGAGCGACCAATCGTAGTTGCAGTATTGCGATCGGGTCGTTGCGGTGAGCTTGCCGTCGTCGATCCGGCCGGTCAGGCGGCGAGCGCCACCACCGACGCCGTGCAACAGGACGACGACGGACAAGACGAAACGCCGCATGAGACGAACTTCCCCTCGGACCCGTCGCGAGGCTGCGCGGGTCGATGCGACGCATCAACTATTTGCGGGGCTGCGCTCCGACCTAAAGGAACGACATCGGATCGACGTCGACATCGACCCTTGCATGCCGGGGCACGGCAACACGGTCGAGCCAGGCGCGCAGGATCGGCTGCACCGCGACGTCCCGCCGTGTCTTGAGCAACAGCCGCCGCCGATGCCGCCCTCGCAGCAGCGCGAGTGGTGCCGGGGCCGGGCCGAGCACGACCAGCCCGTCCCCGTGCGGCGCCGCCCGGCCGAGGTCGCGGGCGAGCGCGTCGGCCGCCTCGGCGGTGTCGGCGCTGACGATGAGGGCGGCGAGACGGCCATAGGGCGGCCAGAAGCCAGGCCGCCGCGCCGCCTGCTCGCGCGCGACGAAGGCGGGAAGGTCGCCGGCGACCAATGCCTGCATCACCGGATGGTCCGGGTCATAGGTCTGTAGCAGGACGCGCCCCGGCGTCTCGGCCCGGCCGGCGCGGCCGCCGACCTGATGCAGCAGCTGCACGGTCCGCTCCGCCGCCCGCAAATCGCCGCCGCCGAGGCCGAGATCGGCATCAACGACGCCGACGAGGGCGAGGTGCGGAAAGTGCCAGCCCTTGGCGACGATCTGCGTGCCGATGATGAGATCGACCGCCCGACCGGCGATCGCGCCGGCCGCCGCCTCTGCCGCGCGAGGACCCTGGATCGTGTCGCTCGCCATCACCAGCAGCCGCGCGTCGGGGAACACAGCCCGTGCCTCCTCGGTGATGCGCTCCACGCCCGGCCCGACCGGGGTCAGGCTCTGCGCCGCGCCACAGGCCGGGCACGCTTGCGGCACCGGGGCGGTCAGGCCGCAATGGTGGCAGAGGAGCCGCTGGCGCGCCCGGTGCTCAACCAACCAAGCGGTGCAGTTCGGGCAGGCCATCCGGTGCCCGCAATGCCGGCAGAGTGTGAGGGGGGCATAGCCGCGCCGGTTGAGAAACAGCATCGCCTGCCGCCCGGCGGCGAGTGTCTCGGTGATCGCGGCGCGGAGTGGCGGCGACAGGAACTGCCCGCGATCGGGCGGCGTCGCGCGCAGGTCGATCGCCGCTACCGAGGGCAGATGCGCGCCGCCATGCCGTGACGGCAGGCGGAGCCAGCCATAGCGCCCGGCCTCCGCGTTCGCGATCGTCTCGAGGCTCGGCGTCGCCGACGACAGCACCGCCGGTACGCCCTCCAGCCGGGCCCGCACCACCGCCATGTCGCGGGCGTGATAGGCGACGCCGTCCTCCTGCTTGAACGCCGCCTCGTGCTCCTCATCGACGACGATCAGGCCGAGTGCCGGAAACGGCAGAAAGAGCGCCGAGCGGGCGCCGATGACGACCGGCGCGGCTCCGGCTGCGACCGCGCGCCACGTTGTCCGGCGGATCTTCGATGTGAGGTCCGAATGCCAGACGGCGGGGGTGGCGCCGAAGCGGCGGGCGACCCGGTCGATCAGCTGCGCCGACAACGCGATCTCCGGCAGCAGGATCAGCGCCTGCCGCCCAAGCCGCACCGCTTCGGCCACCGCCTCGAGATAGACCTCGGTCTTGCCGGACCCAGTGACGCCGTCGAGCAGGGTTACGCCGAAGACGCCCGCGCGCACCGCCTCCCGCAGAGCCGCCGCCGCCGCCGCCTGGTCGGCGCTGAGCGCGGGGCCTGGATGGTTGGGGTCAGGTGCGACGAAAGCGGGTCCGGCCGGAATCGGCGCCGGCAGCAATGCGCCCGCCCGGGCCAGATCGCGCACGACGCCCGCGCTGACGCCCGCCGCGCGCGCAAGTGCGGCCGTATTGCGCGGCACGCCGTCTTCCAGCACGGCAAGCACGTGCGACCGCTGGTCCGACAGGCGAAGGTCGGACGGCAGGGGCTCCGCGGCGCGCCAGCCGGCGGCAGCCGGCTCGGTGCGGCCCGGCACGATGCGGAGCGCCATCGCCAGCACGTCGCCCGGC
>CAYSTX010000367.1:0-2961 GCA_964434035.1 uncultured Acetobacteraceae bacterium | reverse complement strand
CGATCAGGCAGGCCTTGGCGGTGGTGCCGCCCATGTCGAAGGCGAGCAGATCGGTGTGGCCTGCCCGCGCGCCGAGCAGAGCCGCGGCCAACGCGCCGCCCGCCGGGCCTGACTCCAGCAGCCGGATGGGAAAAGCCCGCGCCGCCTCGACCGAAACCAAGCCGGCAGCCGAATGCATCAGCCGCAGCGCGCCGGCAAAGCCCTCGGCGCGCAGCGCCTGCTCGAGCCGGCGCAAGTAGCGCGCCATCAGCGGCTGCACGTAGGCGTTGGCGCAAGTGGTGACGAAGCGGGCGTATTCGCCGATCTCGGCCACGACTTCCGACGAGATCGAGACCGGAATGCCGGGCAGTTCGGCGGCGATGATGGCGGCGGCCTCGCGCTCGTGCGCCGGCTCGCGGTAGGCGTTGAGGAAGCAGATGGCGATCGCCTCGGCGCCGGCCTCGCGCAGGGTTCTGGCGGCATGGCGGACGCTGTCGGCGTCCAGCGGTGTCACGACATTGCCGTCGCGATCGATGCGCTCGACCACTTCCAGCCGGTGCCGGCGCGCTACGAGCGGCTCGGGATAGGTGAGGAACAGGTCGTAGATGTCGTAGCGCTGCTCGGTGCCGGCCTCGAGCACGTCGGCAAAGCCCTTGGTGGTGATCAGGCCGAGTTTGGCACCCTTGCGTTCGATCACCGCGTTGGTGACGAGCGTGGTCCCGTGCACGATCTCGGCGATGTCGGCGAAACTGGCACCATGATCGGCGATGATCTGACGCAGACCGTCAAGCGCGCCGATGGCGGGATCCTCGGGTGTGGTCAGGCGCTTGTGCAGGCGGAGCGCGCCACTGGCCGGATCGGTCAGCACGAAATCGGTAAACGTGCCCCCAATGTCGAAACCGAGGCGCAGATTCTTGGTCACAGCGGAAAACTCCGTAGTCAGGTCAGCAACAAATCGATGGCGTGGGCGACGAGGCGGCGAGCCAGCAGTACGGGCCGGCTGGAAGAACGCATCAGCTCCTCGCGCATCGCCTCGCTGTAGCCGATGCAATGGGTGACGATCAGATCGGTGGCGGCCAGTGCCCGGCCGGCGCGGCGCAGGTCCGGCATCGGATCGGCGGCATAGGGTGATGCGTGTGCGGTAAGGGTAGGAATGCCGTTAATGCTGGCGAAATCACCCGCCTGGTCGGCCTCTGGAATGACAACGCCAAGTCTTTTCGCGCCGTAGGCCAAACCCTGGGCGAAATGGTCGACCACGTGCTGCGGCTCGAGGAACGGCGTGTTCGTGGCGAAATGGCCGAACCTGCCGGTACAGAGCAGCACGATCAGGTCGAAGCCCTGACCGTCCAGCGCGGCGATGATGGTATGCAGGCGTCGCTCGATGCCGGGTTTGCCGAGCAGTACGCCGCGCCCGTCGGTCAGACGCGAGGCCAGGATCGCCTCGCCCGGTCGCGGCGCGAGGGCTGCGATCTGCGAATCATCCAGCCCATCCAGCGCGCCGTGCTCGGTGGCGACGAAACGGGTGCGACAGGCGGCGACGATGTCGGGCATCACGTCGCTGCGGGGCGACTGGCCGATGGTGACGAACGCGATCCGTTTGGGCAAACCTGTCTCCAGCCATGTGTCTGGCCGGCAAGTGGAGCGCGCCTGTCACGATCTGGACATAAGGGCGAACACGTATCGATGCCGCCGCGTGCAAGCGGTTCGCCGGCTTTTTGCGTTTATGCCTAAAACTTGAGCGTCATCCGTCACGCGGAATGAGCACGCGGCGGATCAGCGCGGTCGGTGAACTGGCGTTGAATTTGCCCAGGGCACGGGCACGGTGGATCTCCACGGTGCGATGGCTGATGCCCAGCCTGCGGCCGATCGCCTTGTTGCCCTCGCCGTCCAGTACCGCCGCCAGCACGTCGCGCTCGCGCGGGGTTAGCCGCTCGGAGGCGCCGGGCAGCCGGTCGATCAGGGGCGGCTCCGGCTGCGCCGTCACCTCGGCCAGCATCGGCCGGCCGGCGAGGTCTGAAAGATGCAGTTTGATGGCGCCGGCGACGATGCGGTTGGCCGTCACGACCGGCTTGCGGGTGCGCTCGGCCACCTGCCGCGCCATTGTCTCGGTGTAACTGACCGAGTGCATCAGGATCAGCTCCGCCTCGCCCAGCCGGTCGGCGGCGTCGTTGAGCAGCGCCGTCTCGCCGGTGCCGGCAACGGCCTGGGCACTCTGGATCAGCGTTCCATGAGCGAAATCGCGATGCTGTTGCGCCAACGGGTAGATCACGCCGAGCCTGCACTGACCCATCACCAGCGCGGCGATCCAGGCATCCACCGATTGCTGTGCGTGCACAAAGGGGGTGCGCAAATGATAGGGCTGGAAAAGACCGGTGGAGATCAGCACGATCAGATCGTAGCCGTCATGGTCGAGCCGCTGCAGTAGCGGCTCCAGCCTACGGCCGACGAAGCCGGCCGCGACCACCGCTTCGGTGCCATCGGCGAGTCGGGTCTGAAACCGCCCCTCGCGCGGTGCCGGGGCGCGCGCACCGATTGCCGCCGCGTCCAGACCGTCCAACGCGCCGAACTGCTCGCAGCGTAAGGTTCCGGGGGCAGCGTCGAGCAAGTGCAGCAATTCCCTCACGACGTCGTCGCGGGGAGCTTGGCCGATGGTGACGAAGGCGATGCGGGTGGGCGGCATGACGGCTAGCCTAATCCACCATCAGCTCGCCGAAACGTCGGCCTAGGATGTGAGAGCGATTAGGTTGTGCGAAGCCCGACGGCCATTGGGGAAGAGAAGCAGAGTGAGGCGGTCGGCGAAGGCCAGCAGGTCCGTCCCGGATCGCAACTCCTCTTTACTGCTACCTATCTGCTACCTAGGGCCGTTTTCGTCTGGAAGCGCTGTCGCTTAAGCGTTTGAAAAGATTGGCGGACCCGGCGCGATTCGAACGCGCGACCTTCGCCTTCGGAGGGCAGTTATTGGGGGTTGCACGGGGCTGATTG
>CAYSTX010000366.1:0-2961 GCA_964434035.1 uncultured Acetobacteraceae bacterium | reverse complement strand
GCGGAAGGCGTGTTCGAGCGGATGCCGAACCGCACGGAGACGATCGTCCTCGACAAGCGCCCCTACGGCCGACACTGGTTCGACCTGTGGGCGCGCGCGGTGCGGACGCGGTGGGATCTGGTGGTCGATATCCGCGGCTCGGCACTCGCGTTCCTCCTGCCGACCCGCGCGCGCGCCGTGATGCGCCGAGTGGGAAGCGCGACGAACGATGAGCCGAAGGTCGTCGAACTGGCCCGCGTGCTCCGCGTCACTCCGCCACCGCTGCCGGTCGCCTGGACGGGGGCCGAAGACCGGGCCCGCGCGGACGAACTGCTGTGCAACGCCACGGGCCCGCTGATCGCATTCGGGCCGACCGCGAACTGGAACGGCAAGATCTGGCCGGCGGAGCGGTTCGTCGCCCTGTTTGCGCGGCTGTCCGCCATCGTGCCGGGCGCGGTGCCAGTTGTGCTGGCCGGACCGGGCGACGTCGAACGCGCGCTTGCCCGCCCCGTGCTGGACGCGCTGCCGGGCGCGATCGACCTCGCCGGCAAGCTATCGCTGCCCGAGGCCGCCGCCGTGCTGTCCCGCACGCATCTGTTCGTTGGCAACGATTCCGGGCTGATGCACCTCGCGGCGTCCACTTGCACGCCGACGCTCGGTCTGTTCGGGCCAACGCCCGCGCTCGCCTATGCGCCCGCCGGCCCGCACGCGGCTGCCGCGGTCTCGCCGGACGGAACGATGGCGAGTCTGTCGGTCGACGCGGCATTCGAGGCCGCCACTTCCTTGCTGCAACGAGCGCAGTCACCCGGGCCGGCCGACATCCAAGCCCGCCCGGCGACAGCGCTGGCCGCGGCGCCCGTGCTCGACTGATCGGCCTGATGTCCGTAGCGTCCACGCAACCACCGCACTGGGACAATGAGGAATCGCCATGAGCGATAACGCTGCGCCAACACGCGCCCCGTCGCCGTTCGATGCCCCGTTCCTGGCGCGCCGGCCGGCGAACTATCAACCGCTCACGCCGGTGATCTGGCTGGAGCGCACGGCCGCAATCTGGCCGGACCGGATCGCCGTCATCCATGGCGACCAGAAAACAACCTGGGCCGAGACCGCGCGCCGCTGCCGCCGCCTCGCCTCCGCGCTCACGTCACGCGGCATCGGGCGCGGCGACGTCGTCTCCATCATGGCGCCCAACACGCCAGCGATGTTCGAGGCGCATCACGGCGTGCCGATGGCGGGCGCCGTCCTCAACCCGCTCAATTATCGACTCGATGCGCCCTCGATCGCCTTCATTCTGCGGCACGCGGGCAGTCGGATGCTGCTGACCGATCCGGAATTCGCGAGCACCATCTCCGCCGCACTCGCGCTGATGCCGCCCGAGCACCGGCCGGTCGTCATCGACATCGACGACCCCTTCGCCCCGCCCGCCGAGCAGCTTGGCGAGACCACCTACGAGGCGCTGCTCGACGAGGGCGATCCGGACGCGGAGTGGTCGATGCCGGAGGATGAATGGGACGCGATTACCCTCTCCTACACGTCCGGCACGACGGGCGACCCGAAGGGCGTTATTTGCCACCACCGCGGCAACGCGCTGAACGCGCTCGGCAACATCACGGCATGGGGCATGACCCCCCATCCGGTCTATCTCTGGACCCTGCCGATGTTCCACGCCAGCGGATGGTGCTTTCCGGCCACCATCACGCTGCTCGGCGGCACCCATGTCTGCCTCCGCCGCGTCGACGCGCCGACCATTCTTGGCCTGATCGCCGAGCATGGCGTCACGCATCTCTGCGGCGCCCCGATCATCCTCAACATGCTGGCGCTCGCGCCGGACGAGGCGTGGGCAGGCGTCGGCGACCGGAAAATCAAGATCATGACGGCCGCCGCACCGCCGCCGCCCTCCGTCATCGAGGCGATCGAGCGGCGCGGCTGCGAGGTGACGCATGTCTATGGCCTGACCGAGGTCTACGGGCCGGTCGTCGTCTGCGCCTGGAATGAGGATTGGGATGCGCTACCCGCCGCAGAACGCGCGCGGCTGAAAGCGCGGCAGGGGGTGAATTACCACTCGCTCGAGGCGCTGACGGTCGCCGACCCGGCCACGCTCGCGCCGGTGCCGAAGGACGGCGCGACGATGGGTGAGGTCCTGATGCGCGGCAATGCCGTGATGAAAGGCTACCACGATAACCCGGCGGCGACCGACGCCGCCTTCGCCGACGGCTGGTTCCACACCGGCGACGTCGGCGTCATGCACCCGGACGGCTACATCGAGCTCAAGGACCGGGCGAAGGACATCATCATCTCCGGCGGCGAGAACATCTCGACCATCGAGGTCGAGGAGGCGCTTTATCGCCACCCGGCGGTGCTGGAGGCGGCGGTCGTCGCCAGGCCCGATGAACGCTGGGGCGAGACGCCATGCGCGTTCGTCACCCTCAAGCCCGGCGCGGACGCGACTGAGGCCGAGATCATCGCGCACTGCCGCGCCCACCTCGCCCACTTTAAGGCGCCGCGCACAGTCGTTTTCGGCCCGCTGCCGAAGACCAGCACCGGCAAGATGCAGAAGTTCGTCCTGCGGGATCGGGCGAAGTCGCTCGCGTGACCGCTTGGCGGTACTCGGGTGTCCCAGGGGACGGCCTGTACGCAAACGGAGCCGACAGCCCGTGAATTTCGCCGCATAACCGTCGGTAGCGTAACGAGCTACTTTGAGCCAAGCTCGAATTCTTTTGTAGATGTGACGGACCCGGGCCATATTTGCCAAATGGGCGTTGCCAAAATTCAGGTTATTGACAATAACGGCGAAATCGACCTGAAAATTACAGGTTTCGGAGAAAACGAAAATCCTGCATTTGCTCAGATCAATTCCGCGGCTTCCGTCGCTGCAATGACCAGCGTACATGACGCCATGCACAGCCTTCTCTGCCCACAACTAACCCCCTCGCCGACCGATCTGCTCCATCCATACTAGTCGGGTGTATCGATGATGTCAGT
>CAYSTX010000365.1:0-2989 GCA_964434035.1 uncultured Acetobacteraceae bacterium | reverse complement strand
AACTGACCGCAGGCGGCGAGGATATCGCGTCCGCGCGGGCTGCGAACCGGGGAAGCGAAGCCCGCATCCATAACGATACGCGCGAACCGATCGATCGTCTCCGGCGTGCTGGTTTCGTACGTGCTGCCGGGCCAGGGATTGAAGGGGATCAGGTTAACCTTGGCCGGCAACCCGGCAATCAGCCGCACCAGCGCGCGCGCCTCGGCCTCGCTGTCGTTGATGCCCTTCAGCATGACGTATTCGAACGTGATCCGCCGCGCGTTCGACGCCGATGGATAGCGCCGACAGGCGGCGATCAGCTCGGCGATCGGATATTGCCGGTTCAGTGGCACCAGCTCGTCGCGCAGCTCATCCGTCACGGCGTGTAGTGAGACTGCGAGGTTCACGCCAAGCTCGGCACCCGCCCGGTCCATCATCGGCACGACACCCGAGGTCGAGAGCGTGATCCGCCGGCGGGACAGCGCGATCCCCTCATGGTCCATGGCGATCGTCAGCGCGGCGGCAACGTTCGGGTAATTAAAAAGCGGCTCGCCCATCCCCATGAGCACGATCGTGGACAACAGGCGCGGCGTCTCACCCTTCGGGCTCGGCCACTCGCCGTAGCTGTCGCGCGCGGCCATGAACTGCCCGACGATTTCCGCCGGCCCGAGATTGCGGACGAGCGTCTGCGTCCCCGTATGGCAAAACCGGCAGGAGAGCGTGCACCCGACCTGCGACGAGATGCAGACGGCGCCCCGATCCTCCGCGCGGTCGGGGATATAGACGGTCTCCGCCTCCTGGCCGTCACGGAAGCGGAACAGCCATTTCCGGGTCTCATCGGCGCTCGTCTGCTCGGCGGCGATAGTGGGGCGGCCGATTACGAATTGCTCGGCGAGCTTCGCCTGTGTCAGCTTCGCGATCGTCGACATGCGGGCGAAGTCAGTGACGCCCTGGTGATAAATCCAGTGCCAGACCTGCTTGGCGCGAAACGGCGCCTCCCCCACCTCCGCCATCGCCGAAGTCAGCTCGGCGCGTGACAGGCCGACCAGGTCGCGCCGCCCATCCGGCAGCACGGCGGCCGGCGGCGCGAAGCGCGCGGTCTTGGCGAGGATGCGGTTGCGTTCGGCTTCGGTCAGGCCGGTGGGATCAGCCGCGCTCACCATCAACTCGCGGGGCATGCCTTGCGCACGGTCTCGTACGCGTCGTGAAAGCCACGCAGGCTGAAGCTATCAACCAGCCTTTCGTTGCGCGGACCCGGGGAGCGCACCTGCATCACCCGCCCTCTCTGAAGTGCTGCGACCACGGCGCGACCGTCGCGCGCGAAGGCCGAGCGTTGGGAGGTATAGAACGGAAACGCCGTCTGATCGACGACCGCGGTGACCTCGGCGCCGGTCGCATAGGTGAACCCCGCGCTGAGCGCGACAACATCGCGCGCGGTCGGACGTTCGGTGACAGTCAGCACGACCCGGCCGCGCCCCGGCAACGCGGGTGCCGACTGCGTCGCGATGGTGAAGGCGTAGCAGACCGTCTCCCCCGCCTCCTCATGCGTCGCCGCGGTCCAGTCGCCGAACGTGCCGAGCGAGTGCGGGCCGCCCGGCGTCGGGGCCGGCGGCGCCGCTTTGTGCGCTGGCGGCCGCTTCACCGGCTGCGCCGATGACATCGCGGGAACGAAGATGACGGAGAGGACGGCCAGAACGGCACTGACGGACAAAAGGGCGCGGCGCATGGCGTTCAGATACGGCGCGGCCGGGACCACGACAAGCTTGTTGGCCGGATCAGTCCTGCCGGTCGTCCAGCCAGTCGGGGCGGGTGCGGCGAAAACGCGGCGCGCCGTGGGCCGAGCCGGTCGTGCCGTCCGCCGCCGGGGCTACCGGCCCGCCGGCCCGGACGGGCCGCTCGGTGAAGCGGCCCTGTTGCAGCAATCGGTCATACAGCACCAGCGCCCCGGCAACCGCGAGGTTCACCGCGAAGCGCGTCGGGATCCGCACCACGTGGTCGCAACGGGACAGCATCGAAGCCGATAGGCCTGCCCGCTCCGGCCCCAGCACATAGGCCGCGCGCAGCGGATGGCGGAACGACGGCAGGGGCGATGCGTCCGGCAACAGCTCGACACCTACCAGGACGCAGCCGGAAGGCAGCGCCATCGCGTCCACGGAGGGCCAGCGATGCAGCGGCACATGCAGCGGCGTGTCGGCGGTGTCGGCCAGCCGTGACGCCCGGCTGTCCCACCCCGCGCCGACCGTGAAGCAAAAGGCGGCGCCGAACGCGTGGGCCGTCCGCAGCAGGGCGCCGATATTGGCCGATTTCGACGCACCCTCGACGCCGATCCCGCAGTAGCCACGCGTTCTGGCCTCGTCCATGGCGCCGGTCTATGCCTGCCGCCCATGACGGACGCAACCGTGACCGACGATGCCGACGCCGCGCTCGCCGCGCAGTACGAGGCCTATCCGTACCCGAAGCGCGACCCCGCCGATGAGGGCAAGCGGCTGCTGATAGGCAGCCCCGGCCATCTGCGGGAGGTCGATTACTGGGTGCATGGCGCACGCCGCCCAACCTCCCGGCCACTTCGCGCGTTGATCGCCGGCGGCGGCACGGGGGACGCGACGGTGATGCTCGCGACGCATCTAGCCCGCGCCAACCGGCCCGGCACGGTCACGTGGCTCGACCGCTCCCGCGCCGCCCGCCGGATCGCCGAGGCGCGGGTCGCCGCGCGCGGCCTCGGCAATGTGGTGTGGGAGGAGCGGTCGCTGCTTGATTTGCCGAACGCCGGCCTCGGCGAGTTCGACTACATCGACTGCTGCGGCGTGCTGCACCATTTGCCGGACCCGCTGGCCGGCCTCCGCGCACTCGTCGGCGCGCTCGCGCCTGATGGAGGCATCGGGCTGATGGTCTACGCGCCGCACGGGCGCACCGGCGTCTACATGGTCCAGGACGCGCTCCGTCTGCTCGCGCCCTCCGACGAGCCGCCGTCCACGCGGCTCGATACCGCACGCCGCGTCATGCGCCACCT
>CAYSTX010000364.1:0-2991 GCA_964434035.1 uncultured Acetobacteraceae bacterium | reverse complement strand
GTGCCCTTGCCGCGCGGCAACATTCGCCGCGCCGCCGCCTGCGCGACCGAAAACCCGCCGATTGCGCTGACGCGGATCGCGGCCTCCAGCTGTGCGGGGTCGATGTCGAGCAGGCTCGCGCGATAGCGGCCGCTCGCGTTGTAGACGACGAGGTCCGGCGGCCCGAATGCGGCCTCAGCCTCGGCGAACAGGCGCTCGACGGCGTGCGGGTCGGTGGCGTCGGTCGCGATGCATTTCGCACCCGTCTCGGCGGCGAGGGGGGCGAGCTTGTCCGTGTCGCGGGCGGCGAGCACGACGGCCATGCCGTCCCGCGCGCACGCCCGCGCGAGCGACGCACTGATGCCCCGGCCGACGCCCACGATGATCGCCGCTTCCGTCGCCATGATCTCGTTCTCCCGTTCCGTTTGGTCGCCGAGCGAGCGCAAGCACCGGAGTGCGCCCCCCGTTCGCACATGCGATGATGTTGTCATACAGCAACCGTGCGGGACGGAGAAAAGCGGCGATGGACGGAGGCGGAACGGGAACGGCAGGCATTACGAGACGGGTCGCCGGCCTCAACTGGGCGCGGATCGCGGACGACCTCGATACGCATGGCTGTGCGACCACCGGTACGCTGCTCGACCCGCGTGTCTGCGCCGACCTTGCGGCGTCATACGATACGAAGGACCTATTCCGAAGCCGGATCGACATGGCGCGGCACGGCTTCGGTCGCGGCGAGTACAAATATTTCGCGAACCCTTTGCCGTCACCGGTCGACGCGCTGCGCGCGTCCTTCTACCCGCCGCTTGCGTCCATCGCCAATCGCTGGGCCGGCTTGCTCGGGACCGACACGTTCCCGGAACACCATGCGGCATTCCTCGACCAGTGCCACGCGGCCGGACAGACGCGGCCGACGCCGCTGCTGCTGCGCTACGGTCCGGGCGATTACAATTGCTTGCATCAGGATATGTACGGCCCGCTGCATTTCCCGCTGCAGGTCGCGATCCTGCTCAGCCGTCCGGGCATCGATTTTACCGGCGGCGAATTCGCGCTGACGGAGCAGCGGCCGCGGATGCAGTCGCGCGTCACTGTCGTCTCGCTCGCGCAGGGTGAGGGCGTCGTGTTTCCGGTCAATCAGCGGCCGGTGCGCGGCACGCGCGGGGTCTACCGCGTCGCCATGCGGCATGGCGTCAGCCGGCTGCTGACGGGGCGCCGGCACACGCTGGGCGTCATCTTTCACGACGCGCGCTGACGGGGCTGAGCGGCCTCCGCGACCGGCTTCGGATCAGTTGGGCAGTGGAGGTCCGGGCGGGAATCGAACCCACATTCGCGGATTTGCAGTCCGCTGCATCACCACTCTGCCACCGGACCGAACCTCGCCTCCCGGCGCTTATCGGCGGCCCGCTTCACCCCGGTCAACCCCCAGAGCTTGGCGTGAGCCATCGCGGACACTTATAAGCCGGGCTCGTCACCACAGCAGGCCCGATGAACGATGGACGCCAGCTTGACCGCAAAGACCCAGGATCCCACCCAAGCCGACCTGATGGCGCGCGCCCGCGAGCTGATGGTGGACGGGCAGGTGCGTCCGAACCGGGTCGTTGATCCCCGTATCATCCGCGCGATGCGAACCTTGCCGCGCGAGCGGTTCCTGCCCGATGCCGTCCGCGACCTGGCCTATGCGGACCTGAACGTGCCGCTTGGTGCCGGCCGGGTGCTGCTGGCCCCGGTCGTGATCGCGCGCCTGACGCAGGTCGCGGCGGTGACCGAGGGGGAGCGAGTGCTCGTGGTCGCCGCCGGCCCCGGCTATGGCGCGGCGCTGCTGGCCGCGTGCGGCGGGCTGGTGACGGCGCTGGAGGAGGATGCGGCGCTCGTGGCCCGCGCCCGCGCCGTGCTCCCCGAGGTTGCGCCTGCCGTCAGGATTGAACAGGGAAAGCTATCAGCCGGCTGGCCTGAGGCTGCCCCGTATGACGTTATTATGGTCGAGGGTGCGGCACCGGTCGTTCCGCCCGCGCTCGGCGAACAGCTTCGCCCCGGGGGCCGGCTGGTCGGGATTCTTGCCGGCCGCGGCCATGCAGGGCAGGCTGTCATCGCCGAGGCGACCCCGGTCGGGCTGCACCCGCAGCCGGTGTTCGACTGCGCCGCCCCGGCGATCCCGGCGCTGACGCCGCCGCCGGGCTTCGTCTTCTGACCGTATAAGCGTTTGCGCCCGCCGGCCCGTCTGGCACAAGGTGCGGCCACAATGATCAGTCTGGAGTCTCGCATGCGCGCGCGCACACATCTCCTGCCGGTCGCCCCGATGCTCGTCGCCGGATTCGCCATGACGGCCGTCGACAGCGCATGGGCGCAACAGGCCCAACAGGCGCAGCCGCGACCATCGCACCCATCGCACCACACCGCGCCGCGTCCGCCGCGCGTCGATCCGTCGCGCGTCGATGTGGGGACGTCGCTCGTCGTGACCGCGCCGAAGCCAATGACGGGCCCGAGCACGCTCGCCGGCGCGCTCGCCGCCGCCTACGCCAATAACCCGACGCTGCAGGCCGCGCGGGCGCAGCTTCGCTCGGTGGACGAGAACGTGCCGCAAGCGCTCGCCGGCTGGCGGCCGACCGTGGTGCTGGCGGGCACGGCCGGGTACGGCGACGGCATGGATCGCCTGAGCGGGCGGGGCCAAGGTGGTGCTACGAAGACGCGAAACGACCGCGAGATCGCTTCGGCGCAGGCGACGGTGACGCAGCCGATCTATCGCGGCGGCCGCACGCGGAGCCAGACGAACCGGGCGGAAAACCAGGTGCGGGCACAGCGGGCGGCGCTGCTCGCGCAGGAGCAGTTGACCCTGACGAACGCCGTCAACGCCTATGTCAACGTGATCCAAACCCGCCAAATCCTGCAGCTCGACATCAACAACGAGCAGGTGCTGACCCGCCAGCTCCAGGCGACCAACGACCGGTTCCGCGTCGGAGAAATCACCCGGACCGACGTCGCGCAGGCCGAGGCGTCGCTCGCCGGCGCCAAGGC
>CAYSTX010000363.1:0-2998 GCA_964434035.1 uncultured Acetobacteraceae bacterium | reverse complement strand
TACGGGTTCGATCGGCCGCTGTGGCAGCAATTTGTTGAATGGCTGCTCGCGGCCCTGCACGGCGACCTTGGTCGCTCCTTCCTCTATCACGCGCCCGTCGCGGGCTTAATCATGACCCGCCTGCCGATCACGCTCACGCTTGGTCTCGTCGGGCTCGGAATCGCGATCATCGTTGCGATCCCGCTCGGTATCCTCGCCGGGCTGCGCGAGGGGACGGCGCTTGACCGGGTACTCATGGTGATCGCGCTGCTCGGGCAGGCGATGCCGAGCTTCTGGCTCGGCCTGCTGTTGGTGATCTGGTTCGGGCTGCGACTGCATTGGCTGCCGATTTCCGGCGTCGATGTGTGGCAGGGCTACATTCTGCCCGGCTTCGTCCTGGCCTTCTCGGCGATCCCGGCGCTGATGCGGCTGACGCGCGCCGGCATGATCGAGGCGCTCGCCTCCGACTACATTCGCACCGCGCGGGCTAAGGGCTTGTCGTCGCGTCGCATCGTGCTCGGCCATGCGCTGCGGAACGCGGCCATGCCGGTCGTCGCGATCGCGGCGGTGCAGCTCGGCTTCATGCTCGGCGGGTCGGTCGTGATCGAGTCCGTGTTTGCCGTGCACGGCGTCGGCTATCTGGCGTGGGAGTCGATCAGCAAGAACGATTTTCCGGTCGTCCAAGCGGTCGTGCTCGTGCTCGCGATCATCTTTATCGGCCTGACCCTGCTTGCCGACCTCTTGAACGCGGCGCTCGACCCGCGCTTGCGGACGCGATGAGCGACATGACCGCCGCACCGGGCGGGACGATCGTGGTCGGGCGCCGCCGGCCGCGCGCGGTCGGTATCCGCCACGTCGCGGCATGGCTTGGCGCAGCGATCGTGCTGGGTGTCACCGTGGTTGCGATCCTGGCGCCGCTGATCGTGCCGCACGACCCGTTCGCCCAGGATCTGATGCACCGCCTGGTGCCGCCGGCGTGGATGCCACGCGGATCGCCCGAGCATCTGCTCGGCACCGATCAGCTCGGCCGCGACTATCTCTCCCGCCTGATCTACGGGGCACGCATCTCGATGCTCATCGGCGTGCTGACGGTGATCTGCTCGGGGCTGATCGGCATAACCCTCGGCATGTTGGGCGGGTTCTTCGGCGGTTTCATCGATGAGGTCGTGATGTTCATCATCACCTGCCGTCTCGCGATTCCGCTGATCCTCGTCGCGCTGACGGTGGTTGCGCTGATCGGAAGTTCGTTCACGGTCGTGCTGCTGACGCTCGGGCTGTTGCTGTGGGAGCGGTTCGCAGTCGTCGCGCGGACGACGACGATGCAGGTCCGAAACCTCGACTACGTCAGCGCCGCCTGGGCCGCCGGCGCGTCGCGCACTTATATTCTGTTGCGCGAGGTGCTGCCGAACATCGTCAATCCGCTGATCGTGGTCGCGACGCTGGAGATGGCGCTGGCGATCCTGCTGGAGGCCGCGCTCTCGTTCCTCGGCCTCGGCGTGCCGCCGCCGTTGCCGTCCTGGGGTTTGATGATCGCGGAGGGCAAGAACTACATGTTCTTCCAGCCGTGGGTGATCGTCGTTCCCGGCATTGCCCTGTTCGTGCTTGTGCTCGGCATCAACCTGCTCGGCGATGGGTTGCGCGACCTAATGGGCGTCGGCGGCGCCGAGTGACCGCCGTGCTCGACATCGCCGGCCTTCGTGTTCGGTTCGGGCGGACCGAGGCGGTGCGCGGCATTGGGCTGACCGTCGCGGCGGGGGAGACGCATTGCCTGGTCGGCGAATCCGGCTGCGGCAAGTCGGTCACCGCGCTCGCGATCATGGATCTGCTCGCGCGCGGCGCGCGGCGGTCGGCCGAGCATCTGCGTTTCGCGGGGCAGAATCTGCTGGGCCTCAGCGACCGTCAGATGGCGCGGCTCCGCGGCGATCGAATGGCGATGATCTTTCAGGAGCCGATGACTAGCCTCAACCCAGCGTTCACGATCGGCGCGCAGATGGCCGAGGTACTGCAGCGCCATCGCGGTGCGCCCCGCCGGGCGGCGCTCGACCGTGCGGTGCATCTGCTGGATCGGGTCGGCGTCACCGCACCCGCGATGCGGCTAGGTCAGTTCCCGCATCAGCTCTCGGGCGGGTTGCGGCAGCGGGTGATGATCGCGATGGCGCTGATGTGCGATCCCGCGTTGCTGATCGCCGACGAGCCGACCACGGCGCTCGACGTGACGACGCAGGCGCAAATTCTGCTGTTGCTCGCCGAGCTGCGGCGGGAGTTTGGGCTGTCCGTGCTGCTCATCACGCACGACCTCGGCATCGTTGCGCGGATCGCCGACCGCGTCTCTGTCATGTACGCGGGCGAGATCGTGGAGACGGGGCCGGTTGCCGTCGTTTTCGCCGCCCCGTCGCACCCGTATACGCGCGGTCTGCTGGATTGCATCCCCGTGCCCGGCCGCGTTGCCCGCGGCGCGTCGCTCGGCAGCATCCCGGGAGTGGTGCCACGCATCCCGCCGGGCTTCGTCGGCTGTCCGTTCCGCGATCGCTGCGCGCACGCCGCGCCCGAGTGCGCCGAGCCCGTGCCGACGCAGGAGGACCGCGATGGCCACCGCTATCTGTGCCGTCTGCCGCCGCGCTGGTTCGCGGCCGAGGCGGCATGAGCGCGTCCCCAGCGATCGAGCTGCGCAACGTGCGGCGCGTGTTCCGTCAGGGCGGCGGGCTTGGCGGAGCGGCGCGCGAAGTGCGGGCCGTGGACGGCGTGTCGTTCGCGCTCGCGTCCGGGGATGTGTTGGGCGTGGTCGGCGAGTCAGGATGCGGCAAGTCGACGCTCGCGCGGCTGATCCTTGGTCTGCTGGCGCCGACCGAAGGCGACATCCTCGTGCACGGTCAATCGCTCGCATCGCTCGACCGGCGGGCGCGGGCGCGGTTGATCCAGCCGGTGTTTCAGGACCCTTTCTCCTCGCTCAACCCGCTCATCCGCGTCCGCGACATCGTCGGCTTGCCGCTCGCCGCCCAGGGCATCGGCGCCCGCGAGC
>CAYSTX010000362.1:0-3027 GCA_964434035.1 uncultured Acetobacteraceae bacterium | reverse complement strand
GCAGCGCGAAATATGCGATCGACCTCCAGGTGCCCGGGATGATTTATGGCGCGATCGTGCGCAGCCCGGTCCAAGGCGGCACGCCGGACACGGTCGACGATACCGCGGCCAAAGCCGTTGCTGGCGTCATCGATGTCGTGCGTCTGCCCTATGGCGTTGGCGTCCTCGCCAAAACGCCGTGGGCTGCGTTTAACGCCAAGTCCGCGCTGGAACCCGGGGTAACCTGGCGGCGCAGCGGAAAGGCCTGGGGATTCGACAGCGACAAAGGTCTGGACGCGTTCGCCGCCGATGCCCGCGATCTCAAGAAGCCGACTGTCGAATGGTACAAGCAGGGTGATGCGGAAGCCGCGCTGGCGACCGCCGCGACCACGATCGAAGCGGAATATCGCTGTCACTACGCCTATCACGCGCAGATGGAGCCGTTGAACGCGATCGCATCGGTGTCGGCCGCCGGCGATGCCGCCGAAGTCTGGTGCGGGACGCAATATCCGACGGGGGCTCAAGCTGCGGCGGCAAGAGCGCTCGGTATCCCGGCGGAGAGGATAAAGCTCAACTACACGCTGCTTGGCGGCGGATTCGGGCGGCGCGGCGATTACGATGAGGGATGGGTCGTCGATGCCGTGCTTATGGCGAAGAGCGCGCAACGGCCGGTGAAGGTGATGTGGACGCGCGAGGACGATGTCCATAACGGCCATTTCCGCCCGATCACAGCACATTATTTGCGCGCCGGCCTCGACGCGTCCGGCAAGTTGATCGCCTACCATCAACGCCTGGTGGGCGACCGCGTGTTGTTGTCTGAAAACCCCCAGTTCTTTCGTAATAGTCACGGTCGGGACTATCAACTGATGGGTGGGGTCGAGCTGACGTGCTACGATATTCCCAACCAGTATGGCGGCCAGATTCCGCGCGACACCGGGGTGCGGACCGCTCCGCTGCGCGGCATCGGCGACATCGCAAACAAGTTTGTGGCGGAGACATTTCTCGACGAGGTGGCGCTCAAGCGGAGCGTCGATCCCATGCAGTTCCGATTGGAGCTGTTGAAGAATATGCCGCGCGGGCAAAAAATACTGCAACGCGTCGGGGAAATTGCCGACTGGGACCGCAAACGCGACAACACGGCCTTGGGCTGCACTTTCATCGTCTACAACGATACGCTGATCAGCGCCGTCGCAGAGGTTTCGGTCGACCATTCGACCGGTCAAATAGAGGTGCGAAATTTCTGGTGCGTCGTGGACTGCGGCATCGCGGTGCAACCCGACAACATCGTTGCGCAATTCGAGGGCGGCATCGTTTACGGCCTCGGTTTGGCTTTGACCGAGGAAATCAGCATTCGGGACGGTGCCGTCGAACAGTCCAATTTCTACGACTACAGGGTCGCGCGCATGAACGATGTGCCGGACATACACGTCGAAGTCATTCCGACTGACAATCGTCCGACCGGAGTTGGCCAGATGTCGGTGGTACTGGTCGCCCCAGCCGTCGCCAATGCAGTGGCGCGGCTCACCGGCGGGCGGCTGCGCGAATTGCCGATGACACCGGAACGGGTGAAGAAGGCCCTAGGTTAGAGGGGCGCCTAACGTATGACCCTCTTCAGAGCCGTTTCCGTTGTCGCAGTCACCATCGTGGCCGGCATCGTCGCGAGCGCCCTGTATGTTTTCTACGACAGTTCGATGCACGCGGAGGACAAGGGCACACCGTCCGGGCCGGTCACCGCGGCGCTGATCGAACGCGGCGAATATCTCACCCGCGCCGCTGATTGCGCGGCCTGCCACACCGCCCCGAACGGCAAGCCATTCGCGGGCGGGCTGCCGTTCAAGCTGCCTTTCGGCACGATCTATTCGACCAACATCACATCGGATCGCGAAGCTGGAATAGGCAACTGGAGCGACGACGACTTCGTGCGCGCGCTGCATCGCGGCATCGCGCCGGGCGGGCGCTATCTCTATCCGGCCTTTCCCTACACCTCGTTCACAGCCATCAGCCGCGACGACGCGCTGGCGATCAAGGCTTATCTGTTTGGCCTGCCGCCGCAGCATGTAGCAAACAAAGGGAACAGCCTCAGTTTTCCGTTCAACCAGCGCTGGGGTATGGCGTTCTGGAATTTGGCGTTCCTAAGCGACCGGCGCTTTGCACCCGATCCCGCACAATCCGCCGTGGTCAATCGCGGTGCTTATCTGGCGACCGCGCTCGGCCATTGTGGCGAATGTCACACGCCGCGCAATCTGGCCTTTGGGTTGGACAGCGACCGCGCGTTCGCAGGCAACGTCCTGCAAGGCTGGCACGCCTATAACATCACTTCCGACAAACGCTTTGGCGTCGGCGCCTGGTCGGACGCGCGGCTTGCCAGCTATCTCTCCTCCGCCCACGCGCAAGATCGCGGCTCCGCCGCTGGACCGATGGCAGAAGCGGTGGAGAACAGTCTGCAATATCTGACGTCGGAGGATATCAGCGCTCTTGTCGCTTATCTGCGCACGGTTGCAGCGCGAACAGGTGATTACGAGGTCAACGGCGCGCCTGCACCGGGTTTGCAGGAGCCGCAGGGTGAACTCGGCCGCCATGTTTTCGAAGGGGCTTGCGTAAACTGCCATCAATATAACGGCGATGGCCGGCAGACGATCTATGCCTCGCTGGCCGGGAGCCGGTCGGTGGTCAATCCCGACGGCGATAATGTAATTCAGATCATGCTGAACGGCGCGAAGTACCGAATCAAAGACCAAAACATATACATGCCGCCATTCGGTCCGGCCTATTCGGATGCCGAGCTTGCGGCGGTCGCCAATTACGTGATCGCGCACTTTGGCGGCAAGACCGGCCGCGTCACGCCCCAGGATGTCGCCAAGCGGCGGCGCGAATAGCGCAAGAGAGAGGCGTGTTTCGTCTCATCTTTCAGCCTGACCCAACCATGGCTAACGGGAAGAGCCCTTTGCTGGCTTTCCCTGGGCTGGTGACCTGAGCCCTGTCTTTCATCCGGTCAGAAGTAGAGTCCGCGGTCGCCTGAGTGCCGTCCTGGCAGGTTGCGCGTTGTCT
>CAYSTX010000361.1:0-3027 GCA_964434035.1 uncultured Acetobacteraceae bacterium | reverse complement strand
GCTGGATCAACTCGATCTTTGTGCCATCCGGCCCGCCCAGCGGCAGGAAGGCGAGGTCGCCCGTGGCAGCGTCCATTACGTACTTTCGGTTGCGACCCAATCGGGCCGGGGTATCAGTCGGGATCGATTCAGTCGAGGTTCGGCTTAGTCGAGGTCCGGCGCCGGCGCCCTGTCCTTGCGTAATGTGGGCCGCGCGTTGCGCTGTGCCAGCATCCGCAGTCCGTCGAGTGTCAAATCGGGTTCGATCTGATCCAGCACCGTCGTTCCCTCGGCGAACAGCGGCGCGAGCCCGCCGGTGCCGATGACCTTAAGCGGCAGCGCGGTTTCGGCGCGGATCCGCGCAACCAGGCCCTCGATCAGCCCGATATAGCCCCAGTAGATGCCCGACTGCATCGCGGGGATGGTCGACTTGCCGATGACGGCGCGGGGCCGCCCGATGCCGATCCGCGGCAACCGCGCCGCCGCCTGATGCAACGCCTCGAGCGACAGGTTGATGCCGGGCGCGATGATGCCGCCGAGATAGGCACCGTCTGGGGCCACCACGTCGAAGGTAGTCGCGGTCCCGAAATCGACGACGACCAACGGGCCTCTGAAAAGCTGATGCGCGGCGAGCGCGTTCAGCAAACGGTCGGCGCCGACCTCCCCCGGCTGATCGACGCGGATGTCGAACCCCCAATCCAGCGACGAGCGTGCGATCAGCGGCTCCGTCGTGAACCAGTCGCGGCAGAGCCGGCGGAGATGATAAAGCGCGGCCGGAACCACTGTGCCGATGACCGCTTGGTCAATCGAGGCACGGTCGAGCCCGGCGTGGCCGAGCAGGCTCAGCAGCCAGACCGCGTATTCGTCGGACGTGCGCTGCGGCTCGGTCGCGATGCGCCATATGCCGCGCCAATCGCTGCCATCATGCACGGCGAAGACGACGTTGGTGTTGCCCGCATCGACGACGAGCAGCATCGCTGCTCAGCCGAACAGGACGGCGGCGGCGGCCTGCGCCGCACCGACGACAGGACCCGGAAATAGGAAGAAAAATAGGGTGAACAGCGCCGACGCGGCCGCGACAAACGAGAGCGACACCGGCCGCGCGTCAAACGCAGGCTCGGCCGCGTCGAAATACATGACCTTGACGACGCGGATGTAATAGTAGGCGCCGACGACCGAGGTCAGCACGCCGATGATCGCGAGCGGCCACAGCCCGACCTGCACGGCGGCCATGAAGACGTAGAACTTGCCGAAGAAGCCGGAGAGCGGCGGGATGCCCGCCATGCTGAACATGAACACGGCAAATGCCAACGCCATCGCCGGGTCGGTCCGGCCGAGGCCGCCGAGATCGGAGATCTTCTCCAGCGCGTGGCCGCGGCGGCGCATGGCGATGATGCAGGCGAAGGTACCGGCGCTCATGAAAACATACGTAACCATGTAGATCAGCAGGCCGCGCGCGCCCGACGCTGTCCCGGCCGCGAGCCCAATCAGCGCGTACCCGACATGGCCGATCGACGAGTAGGCCATCAGCCGCTTGATGTTGAACTGGCCAATTGCGGCGAGCGAGCCGAGCAGCATCGAGGCGATCGAAATCAGCTGGATCAGCCCCTGCCACTCGGCCAGCAGATGCCCGAACGGCGCCACCATGACGCGGAGCAGCAGCGTGACCGCCGCGACCTTCGGCGCCGTCGAGAGGAAGGCGGTGACGGAGGTCGGCGCGCCCTCATAAACGTCGGGCGTCCACATATGGAACGGCACCGCCGACAGCTTGAACGCGAGACCGGCGATCACGAACACGACGCCGACGACGAGGCCGGGCGATGCGGTCGCCGGGTTCGTCAGTACGGAGGCGAGCGGCGCGAAATCCATGCTGCCGGAGAAGCCGTAAACGAGCGAGATGCCGTAGAGCAGCAGACCGGATGCGAGCGCCCCGAGCACAAAGTATTTGAGCCCCGCCTCGGCCGACCGCAGCTCATCGCGCGCCGAGGCCGCAAGGACATAGAGGGCGAGCGATTGCAGCTCGAGCCCGAGATAGAGCGACATCAGCGAGACGGCCGACGCCATCACCATCATGCCGACGGTCGCGAGCGCCATCAGCACCGGCAGCTCGAACCGCGCGATGCCCTGCGGCGGGTTGTAGTCGAGCGTCAGGATCAAGGTCAGCGCCGCCGCCGCCAGCACCAGCACCTTGATGAACACGGCGTACGAGTCGGCCACGAACAAATCGTTGTAGCCGAGGCCGCGCGCGGACCCGAGGGTGACCACGGCCGTCAGCAGAAACGCGCCGACCGTCATCATGCTGCAGACGAAGAACGTCTCGCGCCCTCGCGCCTCATCACCGCCGCGCGCGCGGATGACGCCGAAGACCAGGATCAACATCGCCGCGACCGACAGCACGATCTCCGGCAGCGCCGTCGTCCAGTTCCAGTTCATCGTGCGGCACTCCCGGCCGCCAGCGCCACGCTGACGGGAACCGCCGGCGGCGGATGGATGAGCGCCGCCTCATGCCGCTCGACCAGCCGGCCGACGCTCGCGTCGAAGAACGAGGTGAATGCGGACGGGTAGATGCCCATCCAGAAGGTCAGCAGCACGAGCGGCGCGAAGACCGCGATCTCGCGCGGCGACAGGTCGAGGATCGCGCGCAAATCATCGCGCGTGATCGTCCCGAAGATGATGCGGCGATACATGTAGAGCATGTAGACGGCGCCGAGGATCATCCCCGACCCGCCGAGCAGCGACAGCCAGAAATTGACGCGGAGCGAGCCGACGATGACGAGGAACTCGCCGACGAAGCCCGACGTGCCCGGCAGACCAATGCTCGCCATCGTGAACACCATGAAGACGAACGCGTAGCTCGGCATACGGTCGGCAAGCCCGCCGTAGCGGGCGATCTCACGCGAATGGATCCGGTCGTAGACCACGCCGACGCAGAGGAAGAGCGCTGACGAGACGATGCCGTGCGACAGCATCTGAAACATCCCACCGTCGACCGACTGTGTGTTGAACGCGAACAGGCCAATCGTAACAACGCCCATGTGCGCGACGGAC
>CAYSTX010000360.1:0-3032 GCA_964434035.1 uncultured Acetobacteraceae bacterium | reverse complement strand
GATCGCCCTCGAACGTCAGCACGGTGTCCACCATGTGCTCGAGCACGCGCGGCCCCGCGAGCGAGCCCTCCTTCGTCACGTGCCCGATCAGGATCAGCGCGAAGCCGCGCGATTTGGCGAGGCGGATCAGCTCGAACCCGGCGGCCCGCACCTGCGCGACCGAGCCCGGCGCGCTCTCGATCGTGTCGAGCCACATCGTCTGGATCGAGTCGATGACGACCACGCCCGCGTCCGGCAGCTCCTCCAACGCGGCCGCGATGTCGCGGACATTGATGCTGGCGGCGAGGCCCATCGGCGCGTCGGCGAGGCCGAGACGGCGGGCGCGGAGGCGCACCTGCTCCACCGCTTCCTCGCCCGAGACATACAGAACGCGCTTGCCGCCGCGCGACACCGCGGCGGCGGTCTGCAGCATGAGCGTCGATTTGCCGATCCCGGGGTCGCCGCCGACCAGCACGGCCGACGCGGGGACGAGGCCGCCGCCGAGCACCCGGTCCAACTCGGCGATCCCCGTCTGTGCCCGCGGCGGCGGCTCCGCCTCGCCCGCGAGGCCGACGATCGGCACGCGGCGGGCGGTACCGGCGCGGGCGGAGGGCGCGGCGGCGAGGCCGGGGCGCGCTTCCACCGGTTCCTCAATGATCGTGTTCCAGGCGCCGCACGCCTCGCACCGCCCGGCCCAGCGGGGGGCGGCGGCGCCGCAGGACTGACAGACGTATCGGGAGGTCTGACGGGCCATGATGTTGCGTGGGTTTGGGGGTCGGCGCCGGCGGCGTCAGGCGCCGTGGGCGAAGAACGGCGGGTTCTCGAACCCCGGCTTGTTGTAGCGGAGCGGCGCGCCGGTCTCGTCCAGCACCCTGCCGCCCGCCGCCTCGAGCACCGCCTGGGGCGCCGCCGTGTCCCACTCCATCGTGGGGCCGAAGCGCGGGTAGTAATCGGCCGCGCCCTCGGCGATCCGGCAGAATTTTACCGCCGAGCCGACATGGATCACCTGCGCCACCGGCCGGCCCAGTGCCTTGATCGCCGCCTCGACGCGGGGGGAGAGGCTGTGCGAGCGGCTGACCAGCACCGTCAGCCCCTGCTCGGGCGGTGTGCGCGCATGGATCGGGTGCCGGCCGGAAGCGTCCTGCTTCCAGGCACGACCCGCGCCGCCGGGGCCGACGATGCCGCCATAAACCACGCCCTCGGCCGGCACGCCGACCGCGCCGAGCACGGGCCTTCCGTCCCGCACGAGGCCGATATTTACGGTGAAGCTGTCGTGGCCGGCCGCGAATTCCTTCGTGCCGTCGAGCGGATCGACCTGCCAGTGCACGCGGCCCGGCGCGGTGACGATGCCGGCGGCGATTTCCTCCTCGGCGATGACGGGGATGTCCGGCGTCGCCGCCCGCAGCCCGGCGACGATCAGCGCCTCCGCCTCCTGGTCGGCGACGGTGACGGGCGAGCGATCCGCCTTGGCCGACACGGCAAACCCCGCCGCCCGCACCGAGAGGATAACCGCGCCCGCCTGTGCGGCGAGGGCGGCGGCGAGTTCGAGGAGGGCTTCATCGGTCATGGGAGTGATGTAGCGGGGCGCGGCGTGGGCGGGGTAGGGGGAACCGCGGAAGCGGCAGCACATCATTCGCCAAAAAAGTCCTTTCGGTGCGGGGGAAGCACGCATAAGTTGCGGCCTGCCTGACCTCGGAGCGAAAAGACATGCTGGAGAAGGTTCGCCTCGTCATTTGGGATCTCGATGAGACCTTTTGGAAGGGCACGGTCACAGAAGGCGGGATCGAGTACATCCGGCGCAACCACGACATTGTTGTCGAACTGGCGCGCCGGGGAATCGTCAGCACGATCTGCTCTAAAAACGATTTCGACCCGATCCGCGAGATGCTCGAGCGCGAGGATCTCTGGCGGTATTTTGTCTTCCCGAGCATCTCTTGGGAGCCGAAGGGGCCGCGTATTGCCGCGCTGATCGAGGCGATCATGCTACGGCCGCCGACCGTGATGTTCATCGACGACAACCCGATGAACCTGAACGAGGCGCGGCATTTCGTGCCCGATATCCAGACAGCTGACCCCTCGATCCTTGAGACGCTGCTCGACAATCCGCTGTTCCGCGGCAAGGAAGATTCGGGTTTGACGCGGCTGTCGCAATACAAGCTGCTCGAGAAGCGGCACGAGGACGAGAAGACCGCGACGGCAGCAGGCGGCAGTAACTATGATTTTCTGCGCGCGAGCGACATCCGTGTCTCGATTGAGCATGACGTCGCTCCGCACATGGACCGCGCAGTCGAACTCATCAACCGCACAAACCAACTCAACTTTACCAAGGTCCGGCTGTCGGAAGATTTGGACGTCGCACGATCGGAGCTAAACGCGCTGATCAACAATCCCAAGATGCAGACTGGGATGATCAGAGTGAGGGATCGGTATGGGAACTATGGATTCGTCGGCTTCTTCGCACTCGAAATTTTTTCGAGGCATCTGATCCACTTCTGCTTCTCGTGCCGTACGCTCGGCATGGAGGTTGAGCGTTGGGTCTACGAACGCCTCGATCGTCCGACCATTGGAATTCAGGGTGAGGTGGTCACAGATATTCGCGCGACGGCCCCAGTGATCGACTGGATACGCGCGTCAAGTATGGACGACGGCGAGGCATCCTCGGCCAAGCAATATCGTCTCTTCGTCAGTGGTGGCTGCGAGGCGCAGGCGATAGCTCAGTATGCGGCTTTAGACACAGCGGAGGTGACAACCGAAATTGGTTTTCACCGCGGTGGGCTTGGCGTGCAGGTCGGACACACCTGTCTAATGGCGACCGACTTCGACGACCTTCCACCCGAGGCTCAGTGCGCTGCACTCGCCGCCGGGTTCGAACCAGGCGATTTCGGAAGCGCCGTCATGAAGCCAGCGGCTGAATTCGACGCATACTTATTGAGCTTTTGGACCGACGGCCTTGAGGTCGTTTATCGGCATACTTCCACTGGCCTCTGGCTTCCATTTATTACGTCCGAGGTCGAAGGTTTATCAGCAGAAGCGGAATCTAACGACAGCGTGCA
>CAYSTX010000359.1:1202-3099 GCA_964434035.1 uncultured Acetobacteraceae bacterium | reverse complement strand
TCGGCGATGGTGCGGCCGAGCGGGCCGGAGACGGCCATCAGCTGCGGGCCGATCGCCCGCTCCGGCCCCGACTTGTTCCAGGCGGCCACGCGCCCGAGCGACGGACGCAGCCCGTGCACGCCGCACGCATAGGCCGGGTAGCGGATCGAGCCGCCGATATCGGTGCCGTGCGCGAGATGGCCGATGCCGGACGCGACCGCAGACGCCGCACCACCCGAGCTACCGCCGGGCGTGAGCTTCGGGTCGCGCGGGTTGCGCGTGCGGCCATGCAGCTGATTGTTCGTGAACCAACGGAGCGAGAAGGCAGGCGTGTTGGTGCGGCCGAGGATGACGGCCCCCGCCCTCTCCAGATTGTCGATGACGGGGCTGTTCTCCGTCGCGATCAGGTCGCGTTGTGACGTGAGACCATTGGTGGTGGCAAAGCCCACCTGATCGACGTTGACCTTCACCGTGACCGGCACGCCCGCGAGCGGCCCCGGATCCTCGCCCCGCGCGACCGCCACGTCGACCCGGTCCGCCGCCGCCAGCACGCGCGCCGGGTCGTGCGCCACGACAGCGTTCAGCACCGGATTCACTGCGTCGAGCCGGGCGAGCGCCGCCGTCGCCGCCTCCCGCGCGCTGATGTCTCGGGCGCGGATGCGGGCAGCAAGATCGGTCGCCGAGAGGCGCCAGACGTCGTCGGTCATGCGGAAGGTTCTCCGTTCCAGGTTTCGTCCGTCCGCCGAGCGTGCCACGCTCATCGCCACGCTGCGAGGGAGGAAAGAGAATGACCGCACCGTTTCCGCTGCCGATGGCAAGCCCGGCCGAGCTGGGGCTGGCCGACCGGCCACTCGCGGCGCTCGACCGGCTGATCCACGAGCACATTGCTGACGGCCGGTATCCAGGCGCGCAGATCGCGATCGCGCGGCACGGGCGGCTCGCGCTCTATCGCTGCTACGGTGACGCCGCAGTGTCGCCGACGCCGCGCGCGGCCGATGCGGAGACGCTGTTCCTGCTGTTCTCCAACACCAAGATGCTGACGATGTCGGCCCTCTGGACGCTGATTGAGGCGGGGCGGCTGTCGATCATGGACCGCGTCGCCGACCACCTCCCCGCCTTCGCGGCGCGCGGCAAGGGCGACATCACGATCTTTCAGGTGGCGACGCATCAGGCGGGGTTTCCGTCGGCCAGGATCAGCCGCGAGAGCTGGACCGACCACGCGCGGATGCGCGACGAGGTCTGCGACTTCGCGCTCGAATGGACCCCGGGCTCGATGCTGCACTACCACCCGCAGGCGGCGCATGTGACGCTGGCGATGGTGATCGAGGCGATCACCGGGCAGGATTATCGCGACGTGATCCGCGAGCACGTCCTCGCGCCTGCGGGCCTTGGCGATGATCTATTCGTCGGCGTGCCCGCCGCGCAACAGCATCGCTGCGCCGATATCCATGCGATGCCGGAGGACACCGCGCATCAGGACAACAGCGCCGCGTTCCGCGCAGCCGGCCTGCCGCATGGCGGCGGCTACGGCACCGCGCGCGGCATGGCGGCATTTTATCAGATGCTACTGGCCGGCGGACGCAGCGGCGGGACGCGCGTGCTGTCGCCACGCATGATCGAGTTCGCCACGCGCAGCGCGACCGGTGACCGGCCGGACGCGTACATGAGCGGGATCCCGATGAACCGCGGCTTCGGCCCACATCTGCGCGGCTTCGGCGAGCGGATGCGAGGCCTCGGCACCATCGGCGCCCCCGGCACGTATGGGCATGGCGGCGTCGGGTCGTCCTATTGCTGGGCCGATCCTGAGAGCGGCGTGTCGTTCGCATATCTCACAAACTTCGTGCAGCCCGAGCCGTGGCACACGCTGCGAATGGACCGGATCAGCAACTGCGTGCACGCCGCCATCGACGGATGATCG
>CAYSTX010000359.1:0-1102 GCA_964434035.1 uncultured Acetobacteraceae bacterium | reverse complement strand
GCCGGGACCGGGCACGCGCATCCTGCTGATGACGCCGCTCGCGCATGGCGCGGGCATCCTGACGCAAGCCTTCGTCGATTGCGGCGCGACCGCGGTCGTGCTGCCGGGCGCGCGGATGGAACTGGCCGTGCCGCTGCTGCGGTCGGGAACGATCGACATGCTGTTCGCGCCGCCGACGGTACTCGCGAAGATCGCCGCGGCGTTCGCGGCCGAGCCGGACGGCGCGCCGCCGGCGAAGCTGCGGCTGATCCTCACCGGCACCGCGCCGCTGCTACCGGCTCAGTATGCGCGGGCGCGCGCGCTGTTTGGGCCGGTGATCCGTGTCACTTACGGCAAGAGTGAAATTAACAACCCCATCGCTGCCCTCTCCCCCGCCGAGACCGACGCCCATTACGCCGAGGGACCGGACCCCGAGGCCGGGATCTGCGTCGGCTTTGCAGGCGCGGGCGTTGAGATCTCGATACGCGACGACGACGGGCGCGCGGTGACGCCGGGCGCGGTCGGTGAGGTGCATCTGCGCGGGCGGCACATGTCATCCGGTCACGTAACGCCGGACGGCGTGTTTCATCCGCTGCCGCCGGACGGATTTCACGCGACTGGCGATTACGGCCGGATCGACGCGCGCGGACGGCTGCATCTCGTCGGGCGCGTCGCCGACGTCATTAAATCTGGCGGCTACAAGATCCATCCGGACGAGATCGAGCGCGTACTGGCCGGCACGGTGGGCGGCGGCGCGGTCGCCATCGCGACGTTGCCGAGCGAGTATTGGGGCGAGGTGATCGTCGCGGTTGCCGAAACGGGCGATCCCACTTGGCCCGACCGCGCCCGCGCAGCACTCACGTCGCTCGCTCGGCCGAAGCGTCCACGCGCGCTGCTGATGTGGCCCGAGCTGCCGCGCAACGCGCAGGGCAAGATCATGCGCCGCCTGGTCCGCGAGGAGTTGCTGCGGACCTACGTTCTCCTCGACGGGCCGTACCCGACGCTGGAGCGGCGCGATAATGTCGTATGAGACGATCCTGGTCGAAACGCCACGCCCGTACGTCCGGCTGATCACGCTCAACCGGCCAGAGTCGGCGAACGCCAAGAACACCCGCATGGGCGA
>CAYSTX010000358.1:0-3108 GCA_964434035.1 uncultured Acetobacteraceae bacterium | reverse complement strand
ACCGACTTGGCTTCATCCAGCCACTACAGCTTGTAGCCGATCTTTCGCAGCAGGTCTTTGCGCCACGCAATGTCGGCGTCGGTTTCGACATCAAGCGGCGAGGCGCCATCCACCACGCCGAGCACGCCGCGGCCCTGCTCCGTTTGCGCGACAATCACCTGTGTCGGGTTGGCCGTCGCGCAATAGATGTGGCAGACCTCCGGCACCGCGCGCACTGCGGCCAGCACGTTGACGGGGAAAAACCCGTCGCCCAGGAAGATGAGGAAAGTGTGGCCGGCGCCGATGGCCAATGCGTTGTCGCGTGCAAGGGCGAGGGCGGCTTCGTCATTACCCGACCAGCGCACCAGCCGTTTACCGGAGGCCTCGCAGAAGGCCAGCCCGAAGCGGATGCCCGGAACCGCGCCGACCAGCGCCTCGTGAATGTCTTCCACGGTCTTGATGAAATGCGACTGGCCGAAGATGAAGTTGGCAGCGTCCGGCTTGACGATGGGCACCACGGTGAGGTCCATGGCTGCGCTCCTGCAGGGTGACCTACGCGATCCATGGTAGGCCGCCGGTAGGTGACTGCAAGCCGCCATAGGCGGCCGATTTCGCCCCATCCCAGTCGATAACGACTTGAGGTCGAATGTCCGCTTCGGGGTACTGGCATTGATCGACAGAATGACCCAGATGGGGCGAAGCAGCCGATCTTGCCATCCGCGACTGTATGGCAGCTTCGCCCCAAGGCCGGACCTTGCAGGACCGGACGGAAGGGTCCGAGAAGCGTCGATAGCGATTCCTTACGCTTGCACCCTCATTCGCGCCGCGTGTAGTCGATCGCCGTGTACGCGCCGCCCATGTAGCGCTCAACGACCGGATCGCCGCTGACGGCGCCCGCGAGTTGGGCCGCGAACGGGTCGGCGCTGTCCTTCGGTGACCAGCCGATCTTCTCGCGGTCGTCGCGGCGCCACCACGTCATCGCCTTATTGGCCGATGCGCCCCAGATCACGGACGTGCCGACGTGCTCGGCCGAGAGGCACGCGAGCATCATGCGGCCGAGATCGGCATACGAGAGGTAGGTAGCCAGCATCCGCGCGTCCTTCGGCTCGGGGAACGAGCTGCCGATGCGGACGAACACGCTTTCGACGCCGTGCTTGTGCCAATACATACGGCCCATTAGCTCCCCGTACGCCTTCGACAGGCCGTAATAGCCGTCGGGCAGCAGGGCGCAGTCGGCATCCAGCACCTCGGTCCGCTCGTGGAAGCCGACCGCGTGGTTGCTGCTCGCGAAGACGACGCGCGCCCGCTCCCGCCGCGCCGCCTCATAGATGTGGTAGAGGCCGCGGATGTTCGGGCCGATCACCGTCTCGAACGGCTGTTCGACCGAAACCCCGCCGAAATGCAGGATCGCGCGGCATCCTTCGGCGAGACGAAGGATCGCGACGCCGTCCTCAAGATCGGCAGCCGTGAAGGTGGCGCCGGCCGGCAACGGGTCCGGAAACGGCGCGATATCGGTGAGGCGGAGCGTGATGCCGGCCGCCGACAGGCTCCGCGTCAATTGCCTCCCGAGCGCGCCAGAGGCGCCGGTCAGCAGCACGGGCTTCGTATCGGCGGCTGTCGCGTCAGTCATTTGTTGGTCGCTCCCTCGTGTTTGCGCCATCATAGCCGGATGCAGACGATCGACGAAGCCGCCCGGGCGCTCGCCGCGGGTCACACCACCGCACGCCGACTGGTCGAGCGGTCCCTGGAACGCATCAGCGAAGGCGAAGGCCCCCGCGCCTTTGTCCACGTCGATGCCGAAGCCGCGCGCACGATGGCGGACTCCGCCGACGGGCTGCGCCGGGTCGGAAGGGCGCCGAGCCCATACGCGGGCATTCCGTTCAGCCTGAAAGACCTGATGGACGTCGCGGGGCAACCGACCCCAGCCGGTTCCGTCGTGCTCGCCACGGCCGAGCCGGCCACGGCGACGGCGCCGGTCGTCGCCCGGATGATGGCGGCCGGGTTCGTGCCGATGGGCCGGACGAACATGACCGAGTTCGCGTTTTCCGGCCTCGGCATCAACCCGCATTACGGCACGCCCCGCGCGCCGTGGGACCGGGAGACCGGGCGGGTGCCCGGCGGCAGCTCGTCGGGTGCCGCCGTGTCGGTCGCCGACGGCATGGTGCTCGGCGCGCTCGGGACGGACACAGGCGGGTCGTGCCGAGTGCCCGCGGCCTATTGCGGCATCACCGGCTACAAGCCGACGGCGCGGCGCGTGCCGCTCGCGGGCGTGCTGCCGCTGGCGTCGAGCCTCGACAGCGTCGGTCCGCTCGCGCCCACGGTTCATTGCTGCGCCATCATCGACGCGATTCTCGCCGGCGAGCCGGAGAGTGCCCACGCGCTGCGGCTGCCCCTCGCCGGGCTGCGCTTCGCGGTGCCGGACACGATGATGCTGGACGATATGGACCCAGTGGTCGCGACCGCGTTCGGACAGGCGCTCAGCACGCTGTCGGCGGCGGGCGCGATCATCGCGCACATCCCCTTTCCGATGGCGGCGGACGCAGCGGCGGCGAGTACGCGCGGCGGATTCGCGGCGGCCGAAGCGTTCGCTTGGCACCGCGCGCTGTTGAGCCGCGACGGCGACCGTTACGACCCGGCAATCCGCCGCCGGATCGAGCGAGGCGCGGCACTTGGCGCGGCCGATTACGTCGACCTGCTGGAGGCGCGGCGCCGCATCATCGCGGCAGCGGACGCGGCGACCGCGCCGTTCGACGCGCTGATCATGCCGACCACGCCCATCCTGCCCGCCCCGATCGCGGCGCTGGAGGCGGATGATCGGGAGTACAACAGGATCAACCTGTTGTCGTTACGAAACACGACTATCGCCAATTTCCTCGACCGTTGCTCAATCAGCCTGCCGATGACGCCGGCGGACGCGCCGCCGGCCGGGCTCATGCTGTTCGGCGAAACGATGGGCGACCACCGACTGTTCGCGATCGCCCGTGCGGTCGAGGCGGCGCTCGGCCATCGGCGGCAGGTCTGACAGTCGCGTTGCACGAGGTCGACACGATGAAGAGTTTCGTCGTCGGCACCTGCTAACCGGCGACCGGCAGCGCCTCGACCGCGTATTCGTGCCTGAGCGCGCGGTTG
>CAYSTX010000357.1:0-3111 GCA_964434035.1 uncultured Acetobacteraceae bacterium | reverse complement strand
GGCCCGCGGTCACGGTGCTGCCCAGCGCGTCGCGCGCGGCCGCCGTGAGCGCGGGTGAGCCCGCTTCCTCCAGCAGCTTCTGGTGCCGCCGCTGCAGGCTGCAATCCCGCTCACCCAGATGCACGACCGCGCCGTGATTGTCGGCCAACACCTGCAGCTCGATATGGCGCGGGCGGTCGAGGTATTTCTCGATGTAGACGGCGTCGTTGCCGAACGCCGTCCGCGCCTCGGTCCGCGCGACCTGCCACGCTTCCTCCAGCGTCGACGGCGCCAGCGCGACCTTCATCCCGCGTCCGCCACCGCCCGCCGCCGCCTTGATCAACACGGGGTATCCGATGCGGTCGGCGACGGCGCGCGCCTGATCGAGTGACGCGACCTCTCCGTCCGAGCCCGGAACCAGCGGCACGCCGAGGGACGCCATCGCCGCTTTCGCCGCGATCTTGTCGCCCATCATGCGGATATGCGCCGGCGACGGGCCGATGAAGGTCAGACCGTGCGCCTCCACCATCTCGGCGAAATCGGCGTTTTCGCTCAGGAACCCGTAGCCAGGATGGATCGCGTCGGCGCCGGTAATGCTGGCGGCGGACAGGATGGAGTGGACGTTGAGGTAGCTGTCCTTCGCCGGCGGCGGGCCGATGCAGACGCTCTCGTCGGCGAGGCGCACATGCATCGCCTCCGCGTCGGCCGTCGAGTGCACGGCGACGGTCGGAATACCCATGTCGCGGCACGCACGCTGAATGCGCAGCGCGATCTCGCCCCGGTTGGCGATCAGAACCTTGTTGAACACGGCGGTCGTGCCGACCCTATTCGATGACCAGCAGCGGCTCGCCATACTCGACGGGCGCGCCGGCGCTGACGAGAACGCGGGTCACAGTGCCGTCCCGTGGCGCCTTGATCTGGTTGAACGTCTTCATCGCCTCAATTAGCAGCACCGTCTGCCCGGCGGTGACCGGCTGCCCGACGGTCACGAACGGCGCCGCGCCCGGCTCGGGCGAAAGGTAAACGATGCCGACCATGGGGCTCAGCACCGCGCCCGGATGCTGGCTCAGATCGGCCGCCACCGCCGGCGCGGACGTTGGCGCCGCGGTCGCGGAGACGTGGACGGTCGCGGCCGGCGGCGGAGCCGCGTAGGCGACCGGGGCTCCAACCGGGGCGGCGCGGACGACGCGGATGCGCCGGTCCCCCTCGACGATCTCGATTTCGGTCAGGCCCGTGTCGGCGAGGATCGTCGCCAACGCGCGGACCGCCTCAGGGTCGAACGGCACGGCGCTCATGGGGTCTCCGCCTCGGCCAGAAGGTCCGCCATCGCCTGCAACGCCAGCGCATAGCCGCGGACGCCAAGCCCTGCGATCACGCCGACCGCCACTTTGCTGACATAGGAATGCTGCCGAAACTCCTCACGTCGATGGATATTGGTTACATGCACCTCGATCACAGGCAGCTCGCTCGCGAGCAGCGCGTCCATCAGCGCGATCGACGTGGTGGTATAGCCGGCCGGATTGATCACGATACCGGCTGCGCGACCCCGGCACTCCTGCACCCAGGAGATCAGCTCCCCCTCGGCGTTGGTCTGCCGGAAGTCGATCGCGAGGCCAAGCGCCTCCGCCGTCTCGGCGCACAGCATCTCCACGTCGTCCAACCGGTCCGCGCCGTAGAGGTGCGGCTGCCGGAGGCCAAGCATGTTCATGTTCGGCCCGTTGAAGACGGCAATCAGGGGCAGCTTTGACATAGTGGCGGCCGGTAGCATGGTTCCCGCGCCCTGGTCCAACCTGATCCGCGTCCGAGTGCTTGCCCCACCCGGCGCGGCGCACCACACTCAAATTATGCACGATGCGGAAACCGCCGCCACGGACGCGATCACGGTCACGATCAACGATGAACCGCGGGCTTTGCCTGCGGCATCCTCGGTCGCCGACCTGTTGACCGGCCTCGGGCTCGACCGGCGCAAGGTCGCGGTCGAGCGCAACGCGGAGATCGTGCCGCGTGGCGAGTACGCGACGACGCGGCTCGAGTCGGGGGACCGGCTGGAGATCGTGCATTTCATCGGAGGGGGCTGAGCATGGACGGTACCGCGCCGCGCGCCGATGACGGGTGGACCGTCGCTGGTCGGCATTTCACGTCCCGGCTGATTGTCGGCACCGGCAAATACAGGGACCTGCCGGAGACCGCCGCCGCAATCGAGGCGTCGGGGGCGGAGATCGTCACCGTCGCCGTGCGGCGCGTTAACCTGTCGGATCCAGGAGCGCCGATGCTGCAGGATTACGTCGATCCGAAACGGTACACCTACCTGCCGAACACCGCCGGCTGTCATACGGCGGACGAGGCCGTCCGCACGCTGCGGCTCGCGCGCGAGGCGGGCGGCTGGAACCTCGTCAAGCTCGAGGTGCTCGGGCCGCCGCCGACGCTCTATCCCGACATGCCGGGCACATTTGCGGCGGCCGAGGCGCTGATCCGTGACGGGTTCGAGGTGATGGTCTACTGCGCCGACGACCCACTGGCGCAGCGGCGGCTCGAAGACATGGGCTGCGTCGCGATCATGCCGCTCGGCGCGCCGATCGGGTCCGGTCTCGGCGTGCAAAACCCGGCGATGCTGTCGATGATGATCGAGCAGGCGCGCGTGCCGCTGATCGTCGATGCGGGCATCGGCACGGCGTCAGACGCGGCGATCGCGATGGAGATTGGGTGCGACGCCGTGCTGCTGAACTCGGCACTGGCGATGGCGACCGATCCGGTGACGATGGCGCAGGCGATGCGCCATGCGGTGCAGGCCGGCCGGTTCGCGCGGCTGGCGGGGCGGATGCCGCGCCGGATGGGCGCCGATCCGTCGAGCCCGCTCGTCGGCCTGATCCGCTAAGGCGGTCTCAGGCGGCGGGACGCCGCCCCGCGGTCGTCTCCCGGTACGGCCGGGTCGCGGCCGACGCGGATGTCGACGATGTCGGCCGAGAACGGCACGACGGCGTCCCCGTCGGTCCAGCGCACTACCTCGCCCGTCTCGATCGCCCTCCGGGATGCCGTAACGTCCGCGATCCTCTCTACCGCCCCACCGGGCCTGCGGATTCGCGCGCCAGCGCGGCGTTCAGCTCGGCGCCGAGTAGCGCGACATAACTCGTC
>CAYSTX010000356.1:0-3158 GCA_964434035.1 uncultured Acetobacteraceae bacterium | reverse complement strand
CGATCCATCCGCTGCGCTGCGGGTCAATCATCAATCATGAAGTGTCTTCATTCGTCTATCGTAAGGACTACGGCGGCCGTCGCTTTGATGCCCCGTGTACCGCCTACCTTTTGCGTGGCGACGGCATCGATATTCTCGTCGATACCGGCCCCGGCCCCAAAGCGCGGGCGCCCCAGCATTACACGGCCACCGACGCCGGGATCGACGACCTGCTCTTGAAGGAACTGAGCCGGCTCGGCGTTGATCCCGGCGCGATCGGCATTATCGTGTTGACGCACCTGCACAACGATCATGTCGGCGGTGCGCATCATTTTCCGAAGGCCACCTTCTACGTGCAGGAGGCCGAATTGCGCGAGGCCGCTTGGCCGGTACCGTTTCAGCGTCCGATCTATGAGGTGAACCAACGCGGGCGACGGCCGCCGTGGGTCGAGATCCTGGACCGTATGGAGGTGCTCACCGGCGACGGTCCGATCGTTCCTGGCATCTCCACGCTGCTCCTGCCCGGTCATACAAGCGGATCCCAAGGCGTGCTCGTTAACACCGACGCCGGGCAATATCTGCTGCCGGGCGACCTGATCCCGCTCTACGACAACTGGCCGACCGACGGTCGCCCGCCGGTGCCGAACGGCAATCACACCGATCTATACGCCTACGACCGCAGTTTCCGCCGATTGTCGGGCCTGCATGTCACGGTCCTGCCGTCACACGATCCACGGGTGTTCGACCATCCGGTCTATCCGCCACCACGCGGATAGCATCAGTGCGGCCGCGCGCTCGTCGCAGTTCGCGGCTTGCCGCTGCAACCTGATCGAGAACGGCGACAGCGCACGCAGTGAGCGGCAAGCGCGTGCCGTCCGTTGCCCACCATTCGAATCTATGCAGACTGCGTGTCGAGGACGTCGGGAACGAAAACAGCAGGAGCAGGCGATGCAACGCCGCTGGACACGACTTCTACCGATCATGATGGTGGCCTTCATCATCGCATTCATGGATCGCACGAATATCGGTTTCGCTATCCCGACGATGGGCAAGGATCTGAGCCTCAGCCCATCCGTCCTTGGCTTCGCCTCGGGCGTGCTGTTCCTGGGTTACGGCATAACTCAGACGTTGGGCGGCTGGATCGCCGATCGTGGCCACGGCAAGGCGCTGATCGCTTGGCTGCTGGTGTTGTGGGGTACGACTGAAATACTGCAGGGCTTCGTCACGACGGCAACGCAGCTCGTTCTTGTCCGCTTCGCGCTGGGCTTCCTCGAAGGCGGCATTTTCCCGACAATGCTTCTTTTCGTACGCAACTGGTTCGCCCCGTCGGAACGGGCTCGGGCGAACGGGGTCTGGCAAGTCGCTTATCCACTTGCGGCGATGCTGAACGGACCGATAGCCGGCTACATCCTGGGCCACGGCACTTGGCGGACGCTGTTCATTGTAGAAGGCATCTTCCCGATCGTGTGGCTGGTCGTCTGGCTATGGGGCGTCGCGGAGTCCCCGAGTCGCGCTGGCTGGCTCAGCACGGCAGAGCGCGACGCGATTTATTCGAAGATCGCATCTGAGGCGGGATCGGACTCTGCACGCAAGGACGAGCGTCCGACGACCGTGCTCGCGGAAATGGCGCGCCGCCCGGTTTTGCTGTTCTGTGTCGCGGTGTTCCTGTGGAATATCGGCTTCCTCGGCTTCATCATCTGGCTGCCGAGCGTGCTGCACCAGGACGCATCGCTTAGCCCGGCGGCAATCGGCTGGTTGTCGGCGTTGCCGTTTGCCGTGGCGATTCCGGTCATGCAGGTTGTAACGACTCTGTCCGACCGTTCGCAGGATCGGCGTCTGTACGCCGCTTTGCCGATCTTGATCTGCGGTGCGACGCTCATCGCTGCCGGGATGAGTTATGCCAATAACGGGCTCGGCACAAACATGCTCCTGCTGACGATCGCCGGTGCAGCTCTCTATGGTTCGCAGCCCGTGCTGTGGTCGATCCCGGCAGACATCGTTCCCGCGCGCGTGGTCGGCAGAGTCATGGGCATCATGAATAGCTTCGGCGTCCTCGGGGCCTTCGCCGGCCCCTATCTGGTCGGCTATGTTCGTGGGGTGACGGCAACCTTCGCATCAGGCCTGATCGCGATGGGCGCCTGTCTCATCCTATCGAGCCTGTTCGTTTGGCTGATCCGCGAAGCGGCCGGCGTGTCGCTACGGTCGCAGCCGGCAGGTTGGGCCGATGCACGGCGTGAGACGTTCTGAGCGCGAAGACGAAGTCGGTTGCTGACATCGCGCCCGAAAAGCGATCCGTTACCGCGCCCCAACCGTAACCGACGACACATGCGCCGACGTGCCCGCACCCGTCAGCGCGCGAACCCGCTCCTCGTCCGCCGCGAACGCCTCGACACGGCCGACCTCAAAGCGCCAAAGGCGCTGCTCAACGCGATCTGATGGACGCCCGCAAGCCGATCAACGCGCTTGGAAACAGCGGGCGGCTCGAGCATCTACGGCGGCAACAACTGTCGAGAGGAACGCCCTGTGGCACATACTGCCCCCTTTGCTGCGACCACCGTGTTCGACTCCACCCTGTTCCGCGATGCGTTCGGCACGCCGCGCATGCGGGACGTGTTCTCCGACCGCGCGCTGGTCGGCCGGTACGTCGAAGTGGAAGTCGCCCTCGCCCGGGCCGAGGCACGCTGCGGCGTGATCCCGGCCGAAGCCTCCGAGCAGATCGCCGCGCGGTCGAACCCGGACGCGCTGGATTGGGAAAAGCTGCGGCAGGAGACCGACAACGTCGGCTACCCGATCCTGCCGCTCGTGCATCAACTCGTGAAGCAATGCGGCGATGCCGGGCGCTACGTGCACTGGGGCGCGACCACGCAGGACATCATGGACACGGCCGACGTGCTGCGCGTCCGTGCCGGGCTGGAGATCGTCGAGGAGGACATCGCCGTCCTCCGCGGCATCCTGACCGACTTGGCACAGAAGCACCGCAACACGCCCATGGCCGGGCGCACCCACCTGCAGCAAGCCCTGCCGGTCACGTTCGGCTACAAGGCCGCCATCTGGCTCGCGATGTTCGACCGCCACGCCGAGCGTCTGGAGCAACTCAAGCCGCGCGTGCTCGACGCGTGTTCGCCGGCGCCGCCGGCACGCTCGCCTCGCTCGGCGACAAGGGGCTCGAAGTCCAGCAG
>CAYSTX010000355.1:0-3170 GCA_964434035.1 uncultured Acetobacteraceae bacterium | reverse complement strand
CTTCGCGTTGACGCTGGCGCGCCCGGCGCACGGGCTACTGATCACGTCCGCGACGCTGCGCGATGCCGGCGTCGGTGGCGCCATCGACGCCGACGACCCCGAACCCGCGTGGCTGGTCGCCGAGGAGCGGGTCGGGGCGCCGCACCTGCCGTCACCCGCCATCCGCGCTTCGGTCGCGAGCCCGTTCGACTATGCGGCGCAGACGCGAGCCTTCATCGTCACCGACGTCGCGGGCGGCGACATCGCGCAGCTCGCGGGCGCCTATCGGGCGCTTTTCATGGCGGCCGAGGGCGGCGCGCTCGGCCTGTTCACGGCGATCAGCCGGCTCCGCGCCGTGCACGCACGGGTCGCCCCGGCGCTGGAGGCGGCCGGCTTGCCGCTCTACGCGCAGCACGTTGATCCGATGGACAACGCAACGCTCGTCGACATCCTCCGCGCCGAGGAGGAAAGCTGTCTGCTCGGCACCGACGCGATGCGCGACGGCGTCGATGTGCCGGGAAGAGCGCTGCGGCTCGTTGTTTTCGAGCGGGTACCGTGGCCGCGGCCCGACATCCTGCATCGGGAACGTCGGACGCATCTCGGCGGCGGTGAGCCGGGCGGTTACGACGACCGGGTGGCGCGGCTGCGGCTACGGCAGGCATTCGGCCGGCTGGTGCGGCGGGCGACGGATCGGGGCGTATTCGTGCTGCTCGACCGGCGGATGCCGTCACGGCTGCTCACCGCCTTTCCGCCCGGCGTCGTGGTCCGCCGCGCGGGGCTTGCCGAGACGGTTGCCGAGGTCGGCGCATTCCTGCACGGGGGCGCGTGACACGGTGATCGCCGATCGTTGCTACTGACCAATCGTACGCGATGGCATACGGTGCTCTTTCACCACACCGGGAAGCCGCCGCCATGCTCGACCAAACCGCGCTCGACGCCCCCGAGGCCCTGATCTGCGTCATGGTCCTCGTTGCCGCCGCCGACGGCGGGATGAGCGACCGCGAAATCGGCGTGATGTCGGGACAAGTGCAAACGCTGCCCGTGTTCCATGATTTCTCGACGGACCGGCTGGTGGACGCGACCAATGCCGCGGTCGGCCTTTTGGATGAGGATGACGGCCTGATGCACGCGAGCCGGCTGATCCGCGCCTCGCTGCCGCCGCGGCTGCGCGAGACGGCGTATGCGCTCGCCTGCGAGGTGGTGGCGGCGGACGACAAGGTGGGGCAGCAATCGCTGCAGATGCTGGAGTTTCTCGGCGCTGAGCTTGAGCTTGACCCGCTGGTCGCGGCCGCAATCGAGCGTGGCGTGCGGGCACGGCATCAGCGGGTATGACTGACCGGACCACAACGATCGAGCACCACATTGTCGTGGCCGACGGCGCCCGCCTGCACGTCGCGCGCCTCGGCGCCGGGCGGCCGATCGTGCTGCTGCACGGGTGGCCGGAATTCTGGCTGACATGGGAGCCGGTGATGCGCCGCCTCGCCGGCCGGTTCACGCTGATCGCGCCCGATCTGCGCGGCTTTGGCGATAGCGTCGCGGAGGATCAGACCGCGCATGACCGCACCAACGCCGACGCGCACGCGGCCGACATTCTAACGGTGCTCGACGAGCTGGACATCGCCCGCGTCGGCGCGGTCGGGCACGATGTCGGCGGCGCGGTGATGCAGGCGCTCGCTCGCCGCGCGCCGGAGCGGGTCGTGGGTCTTTTCGGCTTCAACTTCGTCCATCCGGGGATCGGGCGGCGCATGGGCGCGCCGGACCGGCTCGGCGAGATCTGGTATCAGTCGTTCAATCAGATGCCGCTCGCCGAGACGCTGATCGGTGCGTCGCGGGAGGCGTGCGCGGCCTATATTGGGCATTTCCTGCGCCACTGGGCCGGAAGGCCGGACGCGTTCAACGACGTAATGGACGTCTGGATCGACAATTTCCGCAGACCGGGCAACCTCGTCGGCGGCTTCAACTGGTATCGCGCCGCGCACGCCGGGCGGATCGCGATGATGGAGGGGCGGGCGCCCATGCTGCCGCCGATCACCGTGCCGGCTTGTATCCGCTGGACCGACCGCGACCCGCTGTTTCCGCCCACCTTCGCCGACGGCCTGGAGACGGTGTTCGCGATGCTCGATCGCGGCACCTTTCCCGGCGCCGGCCATTTCCCGCACCGGGAGGCGCCGGACCGGGCGGCGGCGGAAATCGGTGCGTTCTTCGACCGGATTTGGCCGCCCGCGATGTGGCCACCCGCGCCATGAGCCGTCGGCGTCGGCCGCGCTGGCGGCGGCCGGAGCCACCGCCGCTGACGTTGCCGTCGAACGAGACGATCATGTCGATCCCGAAGATCGTCGACAGCAGCGCGCGTGGTTCGGTCATTCGGATCGGGTTGCGGACGAATTTCGGCGCGGACCTGTATCATCAGGCGCTGACGGCACGTTGGCCGGTCTTTCTCAGTGTCGCCACGGCCGGCTACCTGTTCGCGAACGTGCTCTTCGCCGGGCTCTACATGCTCGACATGAAGGGCATCGCGGACGCGCGGCCGGGGTCGTTCCTCGACGCGTTCTTCTTCAGCATCCAGACGATGGCGACCATCGGCTACGGCCGCCTCGGTCCGATCTCGACCTATGTCAATGCGGTCGTGACGGTCGAGACGATCATCAGCCTTTTCACCGTCGCTCTCGTCACCGGCCTGCTATTCGCCCGCTTCTCCCGCCCGACGGCGCGCGTGCGGTTCGCGCGCAACGCGGTGATCGGGCCGATCAACGGGGTGAGGACGCTGAGTGTCCGCACCGCGAACGAGCGGCGAAACCAGATCCTAGAAGCGGACGTCCGGCTCAGCCTGCTGCGCTTCGAACGACTGCCGGAGGGCGGCATCTACCGGCGGTTCTATGACCTGAAGCTGGTGCGGTCGCACACCCCGGTCTTCTCGCTGTCGTTCCAGATCATGCATCCAATGGACGAGCGCAGCCCGCTCGCCGATTGCACGCCGGAGACACTTGCCGCCCAGCAGGCCGAGATCCTGGTGACAGTGACCGGCATCGATGAGACGTCGTCGCAGACGGTGCATGCCCGGTGGTCCTATCGCACGGACGAGATCCTCTGGGGGCGGCGCTTCGCCGACCTGTTCGGCACGACGGAAGATGGCCGCTTCGCGATCGACTACCGCCAGTTCGACGATACGCTGCCGGTCTGAAGCCCCGGCG
>CAYSTX010000354.1:0-3175 GCA_964434035.1 uncultured Acetobacteraceae bacterium | reverse complement strand
CTGCTCGAGGGCGACGGGCCGGTGCTGTTCGCAGGCGAGCACATGAGTTTCATTAACGGCTGGCAGGAAGGCGCCGTCCGCTCGGCGCATGTCGCGCTGACGCAGATCGCCGAACGGCTCCGCAACGCCGGCTGATGCCGCCGCGTCTCAGGCGAACGCCCAGCGGATCGTCTGCGCGACGCCGAACGTGCCGGCGCGGACCAGCGGGCGGCTCGGCGCGGGGAACCCGTGCATCCGCCGCGCCCAGTCAGGCAACAGGTCGATGCTCGCCTGCGACATCAGCCCGTGCACGCGTCCGGCGAGGGCCATCGGCGCGCGCGGCGTGATGATGAGACGCGCGACCTCCCGCGTCCGCTCATCGCACCGCATCGCCGGGCGCATGTCCGCAAACAGGCGCCGCGCCTCCGACACGCTGCGCGGCACCGGATCGGCGCCCAGCGCGATACCGATCTGCGCCATCTCGGCAAAATAACGGTCACGATCGGCGGCGCGCATGTCCGGCTCGATATAGCGGACCCAGGCGCCGAGGAAGCTCGTCGTCGCGGTCACATGCACCCAGGCGAGCAGGTCCGGGTCGTTCGCGGAGTAGGGCGTGCCGTCGGGCATCGTGCCGCGGACGCGGTCGTGAATGCTGCGCACCCGTGCGATTGCCGCCTCCGCCTCATCGCGGCCGCCGTATGTGGTAACCGCGATGAAGCGCGCGGTCCGCCGCAGCCGCCCCTGCATGTCGACGCGGAAGTTGGAATGGTCCCAGACGCCCGCCAGCACCCCCGGATGCAGCATCTGCAGCAGCAGCCCGGCGATGCCGCCGACCATCATCGAGGTGACGTCCCCGTGAACGCGCCACGCGACCGAGTCGCGTCCGAACAATCCGTTCGGGCGGGCGGTGACTGGCCGTTCACCGCGTTCCGTGTCGTTGAACATGGCAACCACGCGAGCAACGATCGCCCGCTTGATCGGGCGGGCGAGTGAGTCCGGTGGCCCGGACTGCGATCTGGTGGCGGATCGGTATGACATCGCTGTTCTGACGTGGGCCGCTGTGCGTCCAGTGCAAGCGCGCCGGCCGGTTTCGTCCGGCGGACCGGATCGAGTAGGCTCGCCAGTGCTTCGCCGGACATAGCCGGACATCGGGGGAACGGACGTGCATCACAGCCGCATGATCGGGACCGTCGACGTCCACGCCGCCGGTGAGATCGGGCGCGTCATTGTCTCGGGCGTGCTGCCCCTGCCCGGCGCGACGATGGCGGCACGGATGCAATACATGAACGAGGATGGTGCCGCGCTCCGCCGCTTCATCTGCGCCGAGCCGCGCGGCGCGGCCATGATGACGACGAACCTGCTGCAACCCTCCACACGGCCGGACGCGGATGCGGGGTTCATTCCGCTACAAATCGATCGCGCGCACGCGATGTCCGGCTCCAACGCGATCTGCGTCACGACCGCGTTGCTTGAGACGGGAATGGTGCCGATCACCGGGCCGGAAACGACCGTCCGGCTCGACACAGCCGCGGGCATCGTGCTCGCGCACGGGACATGCCGTGACGGGCGGTGCCAGTCGGTCGCGCTCGATATGCCGCCGAGCTACGCGCACGCGCTCGACGTGACCGTGACGACCGACGCGGTCGGTGTAGTGCGCGGCGACGTCGGGTTCGGCGGGGTCTTTTACCTGTTGGTCGACGCCGAGCCGCTTGGCCTCACGATTGAACCAGCTTCGGCGCGCCGGTTGGTCGATGCGGGGATTGCGATCCTGGAGGCGGCGAACCGGCAGCTCAACGTGCGCCACAAGACGATCCCTGAGCTGACCGGCATCAACTACGTGATGTTTCGCGCATGGGAGACGGGTGCCGACGGCGCGCGGGTGATGCGCAACGCGACGATCCTGATGCCCGGCCGGATCGACCGCTCGCCCTGCGGCACCGGCAGCTCGGCGCGGCTCGCGGTGATGGCGGCGCGCGGCGAGGCGCGGACGGGCGATGCGTTCGCGGTGCGCTCGATCATCGGCAGCCGGTTCGACGCCGCGATCCGCGCGATCGATGCCGACGGCACGATCCACCCGCGCGTCTCCGGCAACGCGTGGATCTACGGCACCGCGCAGCTGCTGCTCGATCCGACGGACCCGTACCCGGAGGGGTTCGTGCTGTCGGACACCTGGGGGCCGGGCGTTCGGCAGGGGTAGCCGCTCACATGACCGGGCTGAGGTTGCCGTCGACGTTGATCGAAGTGCCGGTGACGTAGCTCGCGAGGTCGGAGGCGAGGAAGCAGGCGACGTTGGCGAACTCCTCGGCCTTGCCGACCCGCCCCAGCGGAATACCCGCCGCCATTCCGGCCAGGAACGCCTCGTACGTCTCGTTCGTCTGTTGCCGCGCGTGGCGGCGGACCCATTGGTCGCTGTCGATCAGTCCGACGTGCAGCGAGTTGACCAGGATGTTGTGGGGCGCGCCTTCGCCGGCGAGCACCTTGGTCAGCGCCATGCCCGCCGCGCGCGAAACGGCCGTCGGCGCGGAGCCTGCCTTGGGCGCCTTCGCGCCCGTGTTGAGCACGTTGATGATGCGTCCCCAATGCCGCTCGGCCATCTTCGGCCAGACGAGCCGCGCCAGCCGGATCGCCGCGAACAGCTTTAGGTCGAGGTCGGCTTGCCAGACGTCGTCGGTGATGGACGTGAACGCGCCCGTCTGCGACGTGCCGGCGTTGTTCACCAGGATGTCCACGCGCCCGAACGCGCGCATCACGTCGTCATGCGCGCCCGCGACCTCGTCCGCCTTCGAGACGTCGCAGGCGACGCTGTGCACACGCCCGAGCGCCGTCGTCTGGATTTTCGCCTGTGCCTCATCCAGCACGTCACGCCGGCGCGCCAGGATCGCGACGTCGGCGCCACTTGCAGCCATGCGGGTCGCGATGGCCAAGCCGATGCCCTTGCTGCCGCCCGTCACCAAGGCAGCTCGCCCGTCGAGCCTTATTTCCATCGCGGCCGGCCTCCCGCTCACGCCGTCCGATCCGTCCCCACCCCGATCGCCGCCTGCGCCGCCGCCAGCCGCGCGACCGGCACGCGGTAGGGCGAGCAGCTGACGTAATCGAGGCCGACGTCCTCGCAGAAGCCGATCGAGGCCGGGTCGCCGCCGTGTTCGCCGCAGATGCCCAACTTGAGCCCCGGCTTGGCCGCGCGACCCCGCTCCGC
>CAYSTX010000353.1:0-3243 GCA_964434035.1 uncultured Acetobacteraceae bacterium | reverse complement strand
TGTGGCGGCGCGGGATTCTCGACCCCGAGAGCAACGTTCAGTTTGGCGAGGGCGGCGCCGGCACGTTCTCGGACGGCAAGCTCTACAGCCAGGTTCGCGATCCCGGCCATCGCGGCCGCAAGGTGCTCGAGGAATTCGTGACGGCTGGCGCGCCCGAGGAAATCCTGTTCGTCGCGAAACCGCACATCGGCACGTTCCGACTCGTCTCGATGGTCGAGCACATGCGCGCGACGATCGAATCGCTCGGTGGTTCCTACCGCTTTGGCGAGCGCGTTGTCGGCCTGCTGCATGACGATGGATCATCTCGCGCCGTTCGGGGCGTCCGGCTGGCGTCAGGTGAAACGATCGAGGCCGAGCAGATCGTTCTCGCCGTCGGGCATAGCGCGCGGGACACGTTCGCCTGGCTGCATGAGGATGGGGTCTCGATCGAGGCGAAGCCTTTTTCGATTGGCGTCCGCATCGAGCATCCACAATCAGTCATCGACCGCGCACGCTTCGGCAGCTCCGCCGGGCACCCGGTGCTTGGCGCCGCCGATTACAAGCTGGTCCATCATTGCGCCAACGGCCGCACGGCCTACAGCTTTTGTATGTGTCCCGGTGGCACTGTCGTCGCAGCCGCGAGCGAACCCGGCCATCTCGTTACCAACGGAATGAGCCAGTATTCGCGGAACGAGCGCAACGCGAACGCCGGCATTGTCGTCGGTATTACGCCGGATGCCGACTATCCCGGCCATCCGCTCGCCGGTATCGCGCTTCAGCGTCATTGGGAGGCCCGCGCCTTCGCCGCTGGCGGCGGAACGTATGCGGCGCCTGCTCAGCGCGTCGGTGATTTCCTGGCGGGCCGCACGTCCAGTTCGCTCGGCACGGTGGCGCCGTCCTACAGACCGGGCGTCACGCCGGCCGATTTGCGTGAGTGTTTGCCGGACTTCGTTGTGGCCGCGATCCGCGAAGCATTGCCAGCCTTCGCCAACAGCATTGCCGGTTTCGCAATGGACGATGCCGTCATGACGGCAGTGGAGACGCGCACGTCGTCGCCGATCCGGATCCGCCGCGGCGAGGATGGGCAAAGCGTCAACACCCCGGGACTGTTTCCGGCTGGCGAGGGCGCAGGATATGCGGGCGGTATCTTGTCGGCCGGAATTGACGGCATCGAGATCGCCGAGGCGGTTGCCGACGCCGTTCACGGGCAACGCACGTCAAGCTAACAGACGAAACCGATCGGCTCGGAACGGCGCGGTCGGAATCTCCGTCTGGCCGCCGCTGACGATCTGCGCCACCAGCCGTCCGGTGCGCGGTCCAGCGACCAGCCCGACGTGCCCATGGCCGAACGCGTGGACGATATCGCTCGTTGCGCGCGCCGGGCCGATGACCGGTAGCCCGTCTGGCGTCCCGGGCCGGTGACCCATCCAGAAACTGACGCGATCGGGATCGAGCGTTCGGGGGAGGCCTGGAAACGTCCGCAGCAGATGGTCGCGAAGGATCTCTGCCCGCCGCCAGTCAGGCGCCGCGTCCAGGCCCGCGATCTCGACCTGACCCGCGCAGCGGAGGCCACCGTTCATCATGGTGATCGCCATCTTGCCGTCGCTCGGCATCAGAGGCAGGCGGGGTGAGACCTCTGGGTCACGGATGACGGCGTGGTATCCACGCTCGCTTTCGAGCGACACGGTATCACCCGCCGCGCGCGCCAGAACGGCCGACCGCGCGCCGGCGGCGATCACCGCGGCGTCGCACGCGATCTCACCGCCGTCCGTCCGCACCGCGCGAAGCCGGCCGCGATCGATCCGGAAGCCCTCCGCGCGGGTGGTAATTCGGGCAGCACCCTGCCGCTCCACCAGCGCCACCAAAGCCGCGACGAGTGCACCGGGGTCGCGGCACTGTCCCGCCTCCTCGACCAGCACGCCGAACCGATAGCACCGGTCGAGTGTCGGTTCGCGCTGCCGCAACTCGTTCTCATCGATTTCAAGCCAACGAATGCCGACGGCGGCGCGGATACGCCAGCCGGCCGTCTCGGCGTCGAAGTCGCGCCGGTCGGGATAGATGTACATCGCACCGCGCTGCTCGATCAGCGCACCGACCCCCGCCTCCTCGGCGAGCTGCCGGTGCAACGCCGGCGCGTCGATCAGCAGGGGACGCAACGCGCGCGCGATCCGAAGCACCCGGGCTTCGGTGGCTCCTGCCGCGAGAAAGCGGATAAGCCACGGCAGAGCTGCCGGTAGTCGGCGCGGCCGGACCGCCAGCGGACCGAGCGGGTCGCTCAGCATCGGGGCAAGTTTGCGCCAGAGCCCGGGCATGGATGGGGGCAGTACTGACATTGGCGACAGCCAGCACCCGTTGCCGTAGCTCGCCGCCTGCGGGCCGCCCGGCGCGCCTGGGTCAACCAGCGTGACGCGATGGCCCGCGCGCAGCAGCTCGACCGCGGCGCAGGCACCGACGATGCCCGCTCCGAGCACGGCGACATGGCGGGGCGACCCAGGGGCGAATGAGGACATCGGGTCGTCATAGCATCTTCGCGTCTAGTGCTTAGCCCGGGTGGGTAGCCAGCGTGCGCCCCGCGGGCAATGATTGCGGACATGGAGATATCCTTATATGACGCGCCGTCCCCAAACCCGCCAAGGAGCGAGTCATGAACGATTTCAAGGTCAAGGATCTCACGCTCGCCGATTGGGGCCGGAAGGAGATCGCGATGGCCCAGGACGAAATGCCCGGCCTGATGGCGCTGCGGACGGAATACGGCGCGTCGAAGCCGCTCGCCGGCGCACGGATTGTCGGCTGCCTGCATATGACCATTCAGACCGCCGTCCTGATCGAGACGCTTATCGCGCTCGGCGCCACGGTGCGCTGGTCGTCCTGCAACATCTTCTCGACGCAGGACCATGCAGCGGCCGCGATCGCCGCCGCCGGCATCCCGGTCTTCGCGTGGAAGGGGATGACCGAGGAGGAGTTCTGGTGGTGCATCGAGCAGACGGTGCGCGGTCCCGACGGCTGGACGCCGAACATGATCCTCGATGACGGCGGCGACGTCACCGCGGTGCTGCACAACAAGTATCCCGAAATATTGGACCGCGTGCGTGGACTGTCAGAGGAGACGACGACGGGCGTGCACCGGCTGTGGGAGATGGCGCGCGCGGGCACGCTGAAGGTGCCGGCAATCAACGTGAACGACAGCGTGACGAAGTCGAAGTTCGACAACCTGTATGGCTGCCGTGAGAGCCTTGTCGACGCGATCCGCCGCGGCACCGACGT
>CAYSTX010000352.1:0-3303 GCA_964434035.1 uncultured Acetobacteraceae bacterium | reverse complement strand
CCGATCGTCACTCTCGATCTGCACGACGAGTTCTGTGAGACGTTTTTCGACAACGTGCGGGTGCCCGCCGAAAATCTCGTCGGCGAGGTGAACAAGGGCTGGTCGATGGCGAAGGCGCTGCTCGGGTTCGAGCGCATCTTCATCGGCTCGCCGAAGCAATCGGCCTACGCGTTGGCGCGCCTGAAGCTGCTGGCCGAACGCATGGGCGTCGCGGACGAGCCGGGTTTCGTCGAGCGCTACACGCAGCTCCGGCTCGACCTCGCGGATCTCAGGACGCTGCACCAGAGCTACGTCGACATCGTCCGGCGCGGCGACACGCTGGGCGCGGACGTCTCGATGCTGAAGGTGTTTCAGACTGAGCTTTTTCAGCGGATCACGGACGCGATGCTGGACGTCGCGGGCGAGGAGGGCGCGCTGCTGGACCCGCTTGGCGGCAACCGCGACCTGCATCCGTCCGGCCTCTATCTGCAGGCGCGGCCGACCACGATCTATGGCGGCACGAACGAGATCCAGCGGTCGATCATCGCGAAGAACGTTCTGAACCTGCCGGGCTGAACCGCGCTGCGCCGCTATCGGCGGCGGGGCAGGGCGCGTTGCCCTGAGGGTTGCGTTCGGCAATGGTTGGGTGAAATGAAGCCCCTCAATCGCGCGGTCTCGCCGCGCCGGGCCGCCCGCGCCCTCGTCACGCACCGGCCCGCGCGCCGGCCATGCGCGGGCGCTCGCAACAGAAGGTGTCCGATGGCCGGCCATTCGCAGTTCAAGAACATCATGCACCGCAAGGGCGCGCAGGATGCGCGTCGCGCGCGGCAATTCGCCAAGCTGATCCGGGAAATTACGGTCGCGGCGCGTCAGGGCCTGCCCGACCCGGCGTCGAACCCGCGTCTCCGCGCGGCGGTCGTCGCCGCGCGGGCGGTCAACATGCCGAAGGACACGGTGGACCGCGCGATCAAGAAGGCGACCGGCGCCGGCGGCGGCGAGGACTACGAGGAGATCCGGTACGAGGGCTACGGCCCGGCCGGGGTCGCCATCATCGTCGAGGCGCTGACCGACAACCGCAACCGCACCGCGTCCGAAATCCGGACCGCCTTCAATAAGTACGGCGGCGCGCTCGGCGAGACGAACTCCGTCAGCTTCCTCTTCGACCGGCTCGGCGTGGTGCGCTATCCGGCATCGGTCGCCTCCGCCGACGCGATGCTGGAGGCAGCGATCGAGGCGGGGGCCGATGACGTCGCCAGCGACGAGGAGGGGCATGAAGTGACCTGCGCGGTCGAGGCGTTCTTCGCCGTCCGCGACGCGCTGGAGGCGCGGTTCGGCGCGCCCGAAAGTGCGCGGCTCGAATGGCGGCCTACCACGACCGTGACCCTCGACGAGGAGCGCGCGACGGCGACCCTGAAGCTGCTCGACGTGCTCGAGGACAATGACGACGTGCAGTCGGTGACCGCCAATTTCGACATCCCGGAGGCGGTCATGCAGAAGGTCTCGGCATAGTGCAGCACGGCCCCGGGCTCGTCGTCCGGCTGCTCGGGATCGACCCGGGCCTGCGCTTTACCGGCTGGGGCCTGATCGAGGTGGACGGCAACCGGCTCCGCCACATCGCCGACGGCGTGATTGCGACCGACGGAGAGGCGGCGGTGCCCGAGCGGCTGCGCGTGCTGCATGAGGCGCTGGCCGCGCTGCTCGCGCTGCACGGGCCACATGAGGCGGCGGTCGAGCAAACGTACGTTAACCGCAATGGCGCCGCGACGCTGAAGCTCGGCTATGCGCGCGGCGTCGCGCTGCTGGCGCCGGCGCTCGCCGGGATTCCGGTCGCGGAGTACGGCGCGATGGCGGTCAAGCAATCCGTCGTGGGCACCGGAGGTGCTGCCAAGGATCAGGTGCAGATGATGGTCCGTCGCCTGCTGCCCGGTGCGACCATCCGCCGGGCCGACGCGGCCGACGCGCTCGCGGTCGCGATCTGCCATGCGCACCACCGGGCGAGCTTGCGCGCCTGGACGGCCGGCGCGGTGATGGCGTGATCGCGCAGCTCACCGGACGGGTCGACCGCATCGAGGATGGTCGCTGCGTCGTCGACGTCGGCGGCGTCGGCTATTTGGTGCACGCGTCATCCCGCACGCTGGCCGCCTTGCCGACGCCGCCCGCGGTCGCGCGCGTGCTGATCGAGACGCAGGTGCGGGAGGATGCGATCACGCTCTACGGGTTCGCCGACAGCGCCGAGCAGGACTGGTTCCGGCTACTGACGACTGTGCAGGGGGTCGGCGCGAAAGTGGCGCTCGGCATCTTGTCGGCTTTGTCGCCGCGCGATCTGGTCGCGGCGATCGCGGGCGGTGACCGCGACAGCCTGACGCGCGCGCCCGGCGTCGGCCCGAAGCTCGCCGCGCGCCTGATGACGGAGCTGCGCGAGAAGGCGGGTGCCATGCCGTCCGCGCAAGGCATCGTGCTGCCGGCGGGCGCGCCATTGCCGCGCGGCGTGGCGGAGGATGCGGTCTCCGCGCTCGTCAACCTCGGCTATCGCCGTCCGGAAGCCGCCCCCGCCGTCGCCCGCGTGATCGAGCGGTTGGGTGAGGCGGCGATGATCGACGCCGTGATCCGCGACAGCCTGAAGGAGCTGGCGCGATGAGCGGCGCCGACAGCCGTGCCATCTCTCCCGCGCGGGGCGAGGAGGATGCTGCGGAGGCGACGCTCCGCCCGCAAACGCTCTCCGAGTTCGTCGGCCAGCGCGCGTCCCGCGAAAACCTCGCCGTCTTCATCGAGGCCGCACGCGGACGGGGCGACGCGCTCGACCACGTGCTGCTGCACGGCCCGCCCGGCCTCGGCAAAACGACGCTCGCGCAGATCGTCGCGCGCGAATTGGGCGTCGGCTTCCGCGCGACGTCCGGGCCGGTGATCCAGCGCGCGGGCGACCTTGCCGCGATCCTGACGAATCTTCAGCCGCGCGACGTGCTCTTCATCGACGAAATCCACCGGCTGCAGCCGGCGATCGAGGAAGTGCTCTATCCGGCGATGGAGGATTTTCAGCTCGACCTCATCATCGGCGAGGGTCCGGCGGCACGCAGCGTGCGGATCGATCTGGCGCCGTTCACGCTGGTCGCGGCGACGACGCGGGCGGGGTTGCTCGCCACGCCGCTCCGCGATCGGTTCGGCATCCCGCTCCGGCTCGTGTTCTACACGCCCGAGGAATTGAGGATGATCGTCGCGCGTGGCGCCGAGAAACTCGGTCTTCCGCTCGGGCCGGACGGTGCGGAAGAGATCGCGCGACGGAGCCGCGGCACGCCGCGCATCGGCGGCCGCCTGCTGCGGCGGGTG
>CAYSTX010000351.1:0-3306 GCA_964434035.1 uncultured Acetobacteraceae bacterium | reverse complement strand
AGCGCCGCGTAGATGCCGACGAGGTTGCGTGCCTCCGGCCGTCCCTCGAGCCCGGCCGGGTCGGTCGGCAGCGGCTCAGGGTCGGTCTTCGCGCGCTTGATCTTCGCCGCAATCATGTCCGGCGGGTCCGTCAGGTTAATACGGCTCTGATCCGACGGGTCGGATTTCGACATCTTCTTCGTCCCGTCCCGTAGGCTCATCACCCTCGCGGCCGGACCGAGGATCAGCGGCTCGATCCGGGGAAAGAATTCGACCCCGTAATCGTGGTTGAACTTCTGGCCGATGTCGTTGGCCAGCTCGAGGTGCTGGCGCTGATCGTCGCCCACCGGCACGCGGGTCGCGTGATAGGCGTGGATGTCGGCCGCCATCAGGTTCGGGTAGACATAGAGTCCCGCCGACGCCGCCTCCCGGTCCGCGCCCGCCTTGTCCTTGAACTGCGTCATGCGGTTCAGCCAGCCGAGGCGGGCGACGCAGTTGAAGATCCAAGCAAGCCGCGCGTGCGCCGACACGCTCGATTGCAGGAACAGGATGTGCCGGTGCGGATCAACGCCGCAGGCAATTAGTGTCGCCGCCATTTCCCGCGTCTGACGGCGGAGCGCTTCCGGGTCCTGAAATACGGTGATTGCGTGCAGATCGACGACGCACCACAGGCATTCATGGTCGGATTGCAGCGCGACCCAGTTGCGGATCGCGCCGAGGTAGTTGCCGAGGGTCGGAATGCCGGACGGCTGAATGCCGGAAAAAACACGCTGCATGGTGGCGTTGATCAGGCCGAACCCGCCGCCGGGTCAACCCCCGAAGCCGGCGCCTCGGGAACCGCGCCGCGGCGCCGCCGCCCCAGCAATCGCCCGGCGGCTTCCCGCATGTCGAACGCGCCAAGAAGCTGCCCGGCGACCCCGTAGGCCGCGAGGCCGAGCGTGACGAGCAGGAACAGCCCGATCCACCGGAGACGCGGCGTCCCTTCCGTCGCCGCGAACAGTGTTTCCTGCACGACCGCCAGCGTCCCCGCCATCGTCAGCGCCGCCGCCGCCATACGTGGCAAGACGCGCCGCAGCCGCGCATCGGCCCTGAGCCAGCCACGGCGCGACAGCAGGACGCCGAGCGCGCCCATGTTGACGAAGGCGGCGAGGCTTGTCGCGAGCGGCGGACCCATGTGCTGCAGCGGCAGCATGAACGCGATGTTGAGCGCGAGATTGGCCGCCAGCGAAACGAGCCCGATCCGCACCGGCGTTGACGTATCGCCGCGTGCGAAAAACGCGGGCGCCAGCACTTTGACCAGGACAATCGCCGGCAGCCCGACCGCGAAGGCAGCGAGCGCCTCCGCGCTGAGGGCGGCGCTGTGCGGGTCGAATGCGCCGCGGCCGAAGAGGACCGCGATGATCGGATAGGCCGAGACCGTCAGCGCGAGCGCCGCCGGCAAGGTCAGCGCGAGCGCATATTCGATCGAGCGGTTGAGCGTCTCGGTGGCCGCCTCCGCGTCGCCGGCCCGCACGTGGCGGGACATGACCGGCAGCAGCGCCGTACCGACAGCGGTGCCGATGACGCCGAGCGGCAGCTGATTAACCCGGTCGGCATAATAAAGCAGCGAGACCGTGCCCGGCGGCAGCAGCGAGCCGATGATGACGTCGACCGCGGAGTTGAGCTGCGCCGCACTCGCGCCGATCAGCCCCGGCCACATCCGTCGCAGCAGCAGACGCATCTGCGGCGTGATCCGCGGCGGGCGGATCGAGAGCGGCATCCCCGCCCGCCGGACCGCCCACAGCAACAACACCAGCTGCGCGACGCCGGCAGCCGACACGCCCCAGGCGAGCGAGTGGCCGACGGTCGGTACATACGGCGTCAGCAGCAGCATCGCGCCAATCGAAATGACGTTATAGAGCACCTGCGCCGCACCGGCCGCCGCGAAGCGATTCATGCCGTTCAGCACGCCCGACAGCAGGGCCGCGAGGCAGATCAGCAGCAAGTAGGGAAACGTAATCCGGCTCAGCGAGACCGCGAGCGCGAACTTGCTGGGGATCTCGGCGAAGCCCGGCGCAAGCAAATAAATCAGCAGCGGCATCGCCGCCTCGCCCAGCAGCGTCAGCAGCAGCAGCCAGAACGTGAGCACGCCCATCGCATCGCGAGCGAAGCTGCGCGCCGCCTCCGGCCCCTCGGCGTGCAGCAGCCCGGCGAATTCCGGCACGAAGGCGGCATTGAACGCGCCCTCGCCGAACAGTCGACGGAACATGTTGGGGAGGCGGTTGGCGACGAAGAACGCATCCGCCACCGGACCCGCGCCGGCCAGTGCGGCGATCAGGATGTCACGAACAAACCCAAGGATACGGCTCGCCAGCGTCCAGCCGCCGACAGTGAGCATCCCGCGCAGCATCGATGCCCCCTCCTTCGGTCGGCGTGCGGACGGCTATTTGGTCGGGCGCGGCGGGTCCTGCGAATAATCGTAGAAACCCCGCCCCGATTTCCGCCCGAGCCACCCAGCCTCGACGTATTTCACCAGCAGCGGACAGGGGCGGTATTTGCTGTCGCCCATGCCCTGATGCAGCACCTGCATGATCGCGAGGCACGTGTCGAGGCCAATGAAATCGGCGAGTTCGAACGGCCCCATAGGGTGATTGGCGCCGAGCTTCAGCGATGTATCGATTGCAACGACCGAGCCGACGCCCTCATGCAGCGCGTACACCGCCTCATTGATCATCGGCACCAGCACGCGGTTGACGATGAAGGCCGGAAAATCCTCGGCGACGGCGACGGTCTTGCCCAAACGCCGTGCTAGCGCTTCGACGGCCTGGAACGTGCTCTCCTCGGTCGCGATGCCCCGGATGATCTCGACCAGCTGCATGACCGGAACAGGGTTCATGAAGTGCATGCCGACAAAACGGCCCGGCCGATCGGTCGCGGCGGCGAGTCGGGTGATAGGCAGACTCGACGTGTTCGACGCGATCAGGCAGGTCGGCGACAGATGCGGAATGAGGGAAGCGAAGATCGTGCGCTTGACCGCCTCGTTCTCGGTCGCGGCCTCGATGACAAGGTCGCACTCACCGAACGCCGCGAAGTCGGTCGTCGTCGTGATCCGGTCGAGCGCAGCGGTGCGATCCTCCGCGGTGACGGCGCCGCGCGAGACCTGCCGCTCCATGTTCCGGCCGATCGTGGCGCGGGCGTTGTCGAGCGCGTCGGCGCTGACGTCGGCGAGCACGACCGGCAGCCCGACGAGCGCGCAGACATGGGCGATGCCGCCGCCCATCTGTCCGGCGCCGATGACGCCGACGCGGCCGATGGTGGGCACACCGTCTGCCGCGCCGCTCATCAGCT
>CAYSTX010000350.1:0-3343 GCA_964434035.1 uncultured Acetobacteraceae bacterium | reverse complement strand
GCCGACCGCGCCGCCGCGAGCGGGATGTATCTCGCGAGCTACTTTCTCGGCGGCCTCGCGGGTAGCGTCGCGCTCGGCCAGACGTTCGACCGGTTCGGCTGGGCTGCGTGCGTGAGCGGTGTCGGCATCGCGCTGGCGCTCGCGGCACTTCTGACGCTTCGGCTTCGGCCTGCCATTGCGTAACATAAGAAACGGGGAACGGGTCCATGAACGACACACAGACGGCACCGACCACGGTCTTCCCGGACGAACGGCAGCGAATATGCGATAACGTCGTGCTCGTGCTGCAGGGTGGCGGCGCGCTCGGCGCATATCAGGCCGGTGTCTATCAGGCGCTGCATGAGGCCGGGATGCGTCCGAAATGGATCATCGGCACGTCGATCGGCGCGATCAACGCGAGCCTGATCGCCGGCAACGCGCCCGAGGACCGACTGGACCGGTTGGAGGAGTTCTGGCGGCGCGTCGAGTACGGCAATCCGGCGCGGCTGCTGCTCAGTGTGCCTGGTGTCGGCGCGTATCTGGCGACCATGGCAACCGTGATGGCGGGCGTCCAATCCTTCTTCCAGCCGAACCCGCTCGCGTTCGCCGGTGTTCACTGGCCCCTCGGCGCCGACCGTGCCGGCTATTACTCGACGGACCCGCTCGCCGCGACGCTGAACGAGCTGGTTGATTTCAATCGTATCAATGCGGGGGAAACGCGGCTCACGGTCGGCGCGGCAAACGTGCGGACGGCGCGGATGCATTACTTCGACAGCCGCGACATGGCGTTCGACGTCCGCCACATCATGGCATCGGGCGCGTTGCCGCCTGCGTTTCCGCCGGTGCGGATCGGCGACGACCTGTTCTGGGACGGCGGAATCCTGTCGAACACGCCGATCGAGGCGGTCTTCGACGACAGTCCGTGCCGCAGCGCGCTCATCTTCGCGGTCCACGTCTGGAACCCGAACGGGCCGGAACCGGGTAGCATTTGGGAGGTGATGACGCGGCAGAAGGACGTGCAGTATGCGAGCCGCACCGACGCGCAGGTGATGCGGCAAAAGCAGATCCACCGCCTCCGCCACGTTATCGCGGAACTCGCCGCACGTGTGCCGGAGGCGGAGCGGCAGGGGGCCGACGTGAAGACGTTGGCCGGCTACGGGTGTGTGACGAAGATGCATGTCGTGCGGCTGCTCTCGCCGACCCTGGCTGGCGAGAATCACACGAAGGACATCGACTTCAGCCCATCCGGCATCCGCACGCGCTGGCAGGCCGGATACGACAGCACGATGCGCGCAATCGAGGCTGCGCCGTGGGCGGAGGACAGCGATCCGCTTGAGGGCTTCATTCTGCACGAAGTCCGGGACAGTCCGGGCGTTGAGGCCGGCGCCGGTGGCGTCGCGGTGGCGGCGAAACCGTAGCAGTTCGTAATACTGCTCAGTAGCCGCGTCGGATGCGCTTGTATCCGTCGTAATCGCGATAATACCGGGTTGGTATTCAACACCAGTTTGCCTCGATTAAGGGCAGACCGGCCGTGCCGTTGATCCTCTCCGTGCTTATGTCATGCACTTTCCATCGTGGCGACCGGCAGTGCCGCGCTTGTGGCACGCGCCTTGCTGGCTCCGTGGCAACGGGTGATGAACGGAGGCTGGCATGCGGATGGGTAACGGCTTTGGGTCGCGCGCACTGCGGTGTTCGCTGCTGTTCGGTGTCGCAATGATTGCCGGCCAGGGCGCGGCTTCTGCACAAGGCGTCCTCAAAGTCGGCATGACGGCCGCCGACCTGCCGATCACGACAGGCAACCCGGATCAGGGTTTCGAGGGGTATCGCTTCGTCGGCTACAACCTCTACGACTCGTTGATCGAGTGGGATCTGTCGAGTGCGACGAAAGCGTCCGGGCTTGTGCCCGGTCTCGCCACCGCATGGCACATTGATCCGAAGGACAACAAGCGCTGGATCTTCGATCTGCGGCAGGGCGTGAAGTGGACTGATGGCAGTCCGTTCGTCGCGAGCGACGTCGTCTGGAATTTGTCACATCTGACCGACCCGAAGGCGCCCGAATACTATGCCGCCGAGGCGGCGCAGGCGAGCCCGTACCTGACGAACTACGCCTCAGCCGAGGCGATCGACGACCATACGCTTGCAATCACCACGAAATCCGAGGACTCACTCTTTCCGTATGAAATCAGCTATGTACTGCTGATCAGCCCGACACGCGCCAAAGAGCTGAAATACGACTGGACCGCGTTCGCGGCGCATCCATCCGGCACCGGGCCATACGTCTTCGACCGCGCTGTCCCGCATCAGGAAATGGATCTGCTGCCGAACAAATCCTACTGGAACCCGGCGCGGATTCCGAAGCAGGACAAGCTCGAACTGTTCCCAATGCCCGACCCCGCGACACGGACGGCGGCGCTGCTGTCGGGCCAGGTCAACTGGGTCGAGGCGCCGGACCCCGACGCGATCAAGAAGCTGAGCGGCGCGGGTATGCAGATCGTCACCAATGCCTATCCGCACAACTGGGCCTATGCGCCAAACATGGTCAAAGGCCCGTTTACCGATCTGCGCATCCGACAGGCGGCGAACTACGCGATCAACCGGGAAGACGTGAAGACGCTGCTCGGCGGCTATATGATCGAGGGGTATTCGACGGTGCCCCCGGGAACGCCGTATTACGGCCATCCGGTCAAATACGAATACGATCCGAACAAGGCGACCGCGCTCCTGAAGGCGGCGGGCTGCTATCCGTGCAGCATCAAGCTCGCGGTCTCGCCGTCGGGTTCGGGACAGATGCAGTCGCTGTCAATGAACCAGCTGGTCAAGGAGCAGCTCGACGCCGTCGGCTTCAAGACCGAACTCGACGTGATGGACTGGAACGCGCTGCTCGCCCTGGGCCGCGCCGGCGCCGAAAAGGCTCCGGACGTCAGCGCGATCAACATCTCACGTGCGGCGCAGGATCCGTTCAACGCACTCATCCGCCTCATCAGCACGAAGCAATGGGCGCCGAAAGGTTCAAATTGGGGGCACTTTTCGGACCCGGAGGTGAATGAGCTGATCACTCAGATCTACGGCGAATTCGACTCGGAAAAGCGACTGATCCTTCTGACCAAGCTGAACGAGATGATGAATGCGAAGGCGGCAATGATCTGGGTCGCGCATGACGTGAACCCGCGGGCGCTGTCGCCAAAAGTACATGGATTCGTCCAGGCGAAGAACTGGTTCCAGGATCTCACACCCGTCACGGTCAGCCCGTGACGTGCGGTGGATTGTGAGGGCAGGGCATGCCTGAGCTTCTTCGCCGAGCACTGCTGGCGCTGCCGATCGCGCTCGGCGTCAGCCTCGTGTGCTTCGCGCTCGTGTATATCGC
>CAYSTX010000349.1:0-3348 GCA_964434035.1 uncultured Acetobacteraceae bacterium | reverse complement strand
CGACCCCGATCTGCAAACATGGCTCTCCGCGCATCCCGGCCGCTACGTGCTGAAGATGACGCTGCCGCATGGGCTGCAGGGCGGCCTACACGATTCGCCTGATGCCGCGAGCGAAACGCTCGCCGTGCTGCATGAGCGCATCCGCGTGATGCTCACGACGGAGCGCCGGTCCGACCATGACGAGGCGATCGTGCTGCGGCTCGACCCGCTGCTGCTCGCCGCCGCGCAGGCGGACGAGCTCGGTCTGGTGTCGTCGCTCCGGCGTGAATTCGGGCCCGAGGCGCATCTGTCGGTGACGGCGAGCGGTGGCGGCCTGTTCGTGATGGCGGCGCGCGCCGGCCGGGAAAACGACATCGCCTGCGCGGTCCGCCGCCGTATGGCCGTGATCGCGCCTGCGCGGCTGACCGGCACGCGTCCGGGCATCCTCGCGATGTTCATCGAAGACACCGACCGCGAGGAGTGGCGGGGCCTGCGCGAGCGGCTGGAATTGGAGGGCGAGGCGCGGCAATTCCTTACCTGCCCGGTGGCACGGCAAGTCGTCGCCGTCACCTGCGCGTCGCGGCTCGAGCTGTTCGGCGTCGGCGAGCCGGACGGCGCGCCCGATGGCGAAATGCGGTTTCGCAATCCGTCTCATCCGGCCGCGAAACTATCGGCCCTCTCGCTCGCTGTGCAGTCGTCGATCTGACGAAGCTGCCTCCACGGGCCCGACACAGGGCGGCGGAATGCCACGGTTCGGTCACATAAACGTGCCCAGGATCGCCTGGGCCATCGTGCGCACCGACCTGCCCGGGTGCGTTTCGGTACCCCGCCGATCTGCCTGTTACACTTCATGAGGGTTTTGTTCGTGCGGTTACGTCTTTCACGGCGCGCCCCGGCTACAAACGGCGGCGATGATGTCTGAACAGCTCGAAGCGCCGTCGAACCGCGCGCGGACCGACACGACCCACGCACCGGTCCGTCGCAAACAAGGTTGGGGCGGACGTATCGCGATCCTCGTGGTCATCGTTGCAACCGGACTGATCGGCTGGCGTGTGATGACTTCCGGCGGATCGCATCCAGCAGGCCGCGCGGGCACGACGCCGCCGCAGCCGGTCGGGGTCGCAACAGTGACGACCGGCGATCTTGACGTGGTGCACACCGGCCTCGGCAGCGTGACACCGCTGGCGACCGTGACCGTCAGGACGCAAATCAACGGTCAACTGCAACAGCTCGCGTTCACCGAAGGCCAGATGGTCCACAAAGGGGACTTCCTGGCGCAGATCGACCCGCGCCCCTTTCAGGTCGCGCTGGAACAGGCGCAGGGCACGTTTGCCAAGGACAGCGCGCTGCTGGCGCAAGCGAAGGCCGACAACGCGCGTTTCCAGCTGCTGCAGAAGCAGGACAGTATTTCCCGCCAGCAGGCGGAGGATCAGATCTACCTTGTTCACCAAGACGAGGGTCAGGTCATTACCGATCAGGCGGCGATCGACGCCGCCAAGCTGAACCTCGTCTATTGCCACATCATCTCGCCGGTCGATGGCCGCGTCGGCATCCGGATGGTTGACGTCGGCAATTACGTGCAGACCAGCGACGCGAACGGGATCGTTGTCGTGACACAGCTGCAGCCGATCTCGGTGCTGTTCACGCTGCCCGAGGATGTGGTGGACGAGGTGCAGCGGCAGGCGGCGAAGGGCACGTTGCAGGTCGTTGCGTATGATCGGACAAACACGAAACCGATCGCGACCGGCACGCTCGCCGCGGTCGACAGCCAGATCGACCCGACGACCGGCACGTTCAAACTGCGCGCGATGTTTCCGAACACGGACAACGCGCTCTTCCCGCAGCAATTCGTCAACGCGCATCTGCTGGTCGAAACCCTGAAGAACGTCGCAGTCGTGCCGCAGGCGGCGGTGCAGCACGGCGCGCCGGGGGATTTCGTCTATGTCGTCAAGCCGGACGAGACCGTGGGCGTGCAGGTCGTCAAACTCGGCGTCAGCGACGGCGCCCGCGTCCAGATCGTGGACGGGCTGAAGCCGGGCACGGTCGTGGTGACGGACGGGCTCGACCGGCTGCGTGACGGGGCGCCCGTTGCCGTCGCAGCGCCGTCGAACGCTGCCCAACCGGCGGCATCCGCCGGCCCACCGGACAGCCCTGCCGCCGCGCACCGTCACGGACACCGTCCGGCCGGAACGGAGAGCGAGAAACCGGCCGCTACCACCGGCGGATGAACCCCTCCCGCATCTTTATCCTGCGCCCCGTCGGCACGACGCTGCTGATGGCGGCGATCCTGCTCGTCGGGCTGATCGCCTATCGCTTCCTGCCGATTTCGGCGCTGCCGGAAGTCGATTACCCGACGATCCAGGTGCAGACCTTCTATCCAGGCGCGAGCCCGGAGGTGATGACCACTGCCATCACCGCGCCGCTCGAACGGCAGTTCGGGCAGATGCCGGGCCTCAATCAGATGTCGTCGGTTTCGTCCGGCGGCGCGTCGGTCGTCACGCTGCAATTCGCGCTCACTCTGAGCCTCGACGTCGCCGAGCAGGAAGTGCAGGCGGCGATCAATGCCGCGACCAACCTGCTGCCATCCGACCTGCCGGCGCCGCCGATCTACAACAAGGTCAATCCCGCCGATACGCCGGTGCTGACGCTGGCACTCACCAGCAAGACGGTGCCGCTGACGCAGATCGAAGATATGGCGGATGTGCGGCTCGCGCAGAAGATCAGCCAGCAACCGGGCGTCGGCCTCGTCTCCATCAGCGGCGGCAACCGGCCGGCGATGCGCATCGTCGTCAATCCGCTTGCGCTCTCCGCCTACGGCCTCGCGATCGATGACGTGCGGACGATCATCGGCACGCAGAACACCGATACGCCGAAAGGCAGCTTCGACGGCCCCGCGCAAAGCACGACGATCAACGATAACGATCAGCTCACCAGCGCCGAGAGCTATCGCAACCTGATCATCGCGTACAAAAACGGCCACCCGGTCCGGCTCGGCGACATCGCTACCATCGTCAACGGCGCCGAAAACAACCAGCTCGCGGCCTGGGCTAACCGGACGCCGGCGGTGATCCTGAACATCCAGCGCCAGCCGGGCTCAAACGTCATCGCGGTTGTCGACCAGATCAAGGCGTTGCTGCCGCGCCTCAGTGCGACGATGCCGGCGGCGGTCGACATCGCGGTGCTGAGCGATCGCACGACGACCATTCGCGCCTCGGTCGCCGACGTGGAGTTCGAGCTTGGGCTCGCGGTCGCGCTGGTCGTACTCGTGATCTTCCTCTTTCTCCGCAACCTGCCAGCGACGATCATCCCGTCGCTCTCCGTGCCGCTGTCGCTGATCGGCACGCTCGCGGCGATGTACCTGCTTGGTTT
>CAYSTX010000348.1:0-3376 GCA_964434035.1 uncultured Acetobacteraceae bacterium | reverse complement strand
GCGCTCAGCAGGTGACCTGCAGGTTGAACGCCGTCGCGGATCCGGACTCGGTCACGATCACCTGGGTGACCGCGCCCGCGGCGCCCGCCGCGCCCGGCGCCGCCGCGAGCGACCCGGCCGCGAGGTTCGTCGGCGTGGCTGTGTAGGCGCAACCGGCGACGTTGGCGCCGAACGTGACGGTGTACGTCGGGATGCCGCTGCCGGTCGGACCTGTCGGCCCGGTCGTGCCCGACGGCGTCGTGGTCGACAAAGCCGCGCCGGTCGCACCGCGCTTGGCCCCAAGCTTGCCGGTCGCGTCGACGACCGCGAACAGGAGCTGGCCCGTACCGACGAGGTCTGACGCGTGCTTGCCGCCGACCATGTCGGCGTTGAGGTTCTTGACGACGCCGGTGCCGTTCGTGACGAACGGCGGCTGATTGATGGTCTTCGACGCGTCCGATCCGAACAGGATCGCGCCCACGCGGCCGGCGCTCGTGCCCGTGATGAACTGGAAGGCGTCGCCGCTGGCGAGGTTGACGGCCTCGACGCACGGGTTCGTGCCGGGCTTTGCGCGGCAGCCATAGATCGCGCCGCCGCCGGAGTCGGACTTGTTCGACTGGCGCGTCGTGAAACCGCCGGTGCCGCGGGCGACTCCGCCGCGACCCTGCGCGATGTTGCCGATGATCTGAGTTTCGCGGTTGTAGCTGGAGGCGAGGCTGCCACCGGGGTTGCGGTGGCCGGCCAGCAGGCCGCCAGCGGCGCTGGCGACCGCGAGCGGTGTTCCAACGATTGCCACGACCGCGCTTGCGATAGCCACGCGCGGGACGGTGCCGCCTCGCCACAGGCGCTTGAAGACGGACATAGTTCCTCCTTCCTCGAGGATTTCGGGGTCTTCTGCCCCGGAACACGCGCCAGCGCCAGATCTACCGCGAGCGCCGCCGCCGCGCAGGTCAGCGCGACGCGCGCGCCTTCATCCACTCCGCCTTGTGCGCGCGCTTTGCGGCCTGGTAATCCGCGAGCGCCTGCGCCGAGTCGACGTCACCGAGCGTCGGATGCGGCGGTACGAGCTCGCGCGCGGCGGCGACGCCGAAGCGGTTGGCGAGCACGGCGGCCAGCGACTTGATCTTCATCTCGCCGAACCCCGGCAGCGCCGCCAGGTTGGCGCGCAGCGCAGCCGCGTCGGGCGCGTCGGTCCAGACGCGCGCAGCATCGCCGCCATAGACGTCGCGAATGTGCGCCGCGAGGTCGTGCACGCGACGCGCCATCGAGCCTGGATAGCGATGCAGTGCGGGCTTAGCGCGAAAGACGGGCTCGAGGTCGACCGACGCCAGCGTCGCGGCATCGAACGCGCCCAGGCGCTCGCGAAGGACCAGCGGTCCCTCGAACGCCTTCTGCACGGTGACCTGCTGGTCGAGCGCGAAGCCGACCAGCAGCGCGAGCGGATCGGTGGCGATCAGCGCGTTGGCAGCGTCTGAGTCGGTGAAGTACAGGCGATCGGGCACCGCCCGATCGTATCGGCAGACGCGCGGTTAGCCGACGCTGGCGCTGGCGGGAACCTCGCAGAGCGCGCCGTCGTCGGTCCACAGCCGCACGATGTCGCGCACCGAGAGGATCCCGACGATGTCGCCGTGCTCGACGACGACGAGGTGGCGGAAGCCGCCGCGGACCATCGCGACCGCAGCCTCCTCGAGCGACCAGTGCGGTCCCGCGAAGACGAGATCGGTCGTCAGATGGTTGACGACGAGCTCCTCGTCAGGGCTCTGACCGGCGCCGATCGAGTTGAGGATGTCGCGCTCGGTGATGATCCCGGGCCCGGCGCCGTCCGGATCCATGACGACGGCGGCGCCGACGTGGCGCTCGCGCATCATGCGTGCCGTGTCGCGCAGCGTGTGGCCAGGGCCGACCGACAACACCAGCTTGCTCATGCCGTCGCGAACTTCCATTCAGCCTCCCTTCAGGTCTTGTCGGTCAATTGCAACGTTTGTCTCAAATTAGGCCTTTTCGGCTCGCCTCGCAACTGTCTCGCGGCGGGCCCCAGATCATGGCCGATCGGGCTGCGGTCGTGATTGCCGTCCATCGCGTCTTCGCAATAGGATGCGCGCCGCATGGAGGAGCATTCAACCGGAACCCCGCACCGGCCCCCCGTCGGGCGGCGCCCGGTGTACCAGCTCGTCACGATCGGCGCCATCTCGACGGCGATCGGGATCGTGCTTGGACTGTCGATCGATTGGTTCCCGGCGCAGGCCTCCTCGCAGGCGCACAAGATCGACACCCTTTACCACGTGCTGATCATCGTGACGGTGCCGATCTTCGTGCTCGTCGAGACGATCGTGCTGTTCTCGGTCTGGAAGTTCAGGATGCGCCCCGGCGAGGAGCGCCTCGACGGGCCGCCGATCCACGGCAACACGCGCCTGGAGGTGATCTGGACGGCCCTGCCGGCGGCGCTGATCGCCGCCCTCTGCGTCTACGCCTTCATCGTCCTGCACGACGTCGAGGCGAAGCCCGCCCACGAGATGGAGGTCAACGTCTACGGTCAGCAGTTCGCGTGGTCGTTCGAGTACCCGGCCGGGCCCGGCGGCCACAAGGTCGTCGCCGACGAGCTGTACCTACCCGTCAACCAGCCCGTCCGCTTCCGGATCCACTCCGTCGACGTCATCCATGCGTTCTGGATCCCCGCCTTCCGGATCCAGGAGGACGCCGTACCGGGCGTGACGACAAACCTGCGCGCCACACCCAACCGGCTCGGCACCTACGAAATCATCTGCAACGAGCTGTGCGGCCTCGGCCACGCGTTGATGCGCTCGCGCGCGCACGTCGTCACGGCAAGCGAGTTCAACAGCTTCCTCGCGGCGCGTGGCGGCGCCGCGACAGCCGCCGCCGCCGGCAACCCGTCGCAGGTCGCGGCCGCGGGCAAGCAGGTCTTCCTTGGCTCGTCCAGTTGTGGCGCCTGCCACAAGCTCGCCGACGCGCACACAGCCGGGGCGGTCGGGCCGAACCTCGACGCCGCACTGAAGGGCAAGTCGCGGCTGTTCATCAGGCAGGCGATCGTCGACCCGTACGCTCACCTCCCGAAGGGGTACGGTGCGGGCATCATGCCGCCCAACTACGGTTCGACGCTCAGCCAGAGTGAACTCGCCGCGCTGACGAGCTACCTTGCCAAGGTAACGAGCAAATGATCGAGAAGGAAGAACGCTGATGGCCGCCAGGCTCCGTGCGCCAGGCTTCTATCGAGCCGGGATCGGGCTGCTCGTCGGCATCGCGTTTTCGTTCGGGATCGTCGCGCTCGTGCGCTCGGCGTCGGGCCTGACCCCGGTCGTCAAGGGCGAGGGCGTTCTCACCGTCGCGCTGCTGTTCGCGCCGCTGTGCTGGCTCGTCGGCTTCGGCGCCTTCGACTACT
>CAYSTX010000347.1:0-3388 GCA_964434035.1 uncultured Acetobacteraceae bacterium | reverse complement strand
GACGATTGAGAGCGCGTTTCTCCAGAATGCCGCAAAGATTAAGCTTAGATGCTGATTGCCTACCGGATGCTGAGGTGGGTGAATGAACTCTGACCGCGTTTACAGACTTCCGGTTGAGGAGGTCATTTCACAGAGGAGGTTCAGCTCTGTGTAAAAAATCGTCCCCAATTATTTTTCTCGACATACCTCGATCGTAACGGTATCGTGAGCCTCGGTAATAGGCCACCGGATCGATCAACCGCTCCGAATTGCGGTCGGCTCTTTGCCGGTGCGTGTCGTAGTCGAGGAACCGCCGAACGATGCCTGGCTGGCTGGCCGCACATTCCCTCCGTTCGTGGCTTCGGTCGGTCGTCCGCAAGGCGAAGGACGATCGCCGTGGCGCCGCGGCGATGATCATGGGACTGACGCTTCCCGTAATGGTCGGTGTCGCCGGCCTCGCCGTCGACGTGTCTATGTGGCAGTACAACAAGAACAACGCGCAGGGTGCCGCCGACGCCGCGGCGATATCCGCGGTCGCGTCGGCGATCGCTGGGGATTCGACCGGCCGCATCCGGAGCGAGGCATATTCCGTTGCCGCCACCGCCGGCTACGTGCGCGGGCAGAATGCCACGGTAACACTGAATAACCCGCCGACCAGCGGCGCCTACAGCGGCAACGTCAACGCGTACGAGGTGATCATCACCGAGACGCAGCCGCGATACTTCAGCGCGCTTTACATGAAGGGCGGCCCGACGATTTACGCGCGCGCGGTGGCGCTCGTGACAAAGACGTCGATTGCGTCGTGCGTCGTCAGCCTCGCATCGAGCGGATCAGGCGCCGTCTCCCTCTCCGGCAACGGCAGCGTCGACCTGACGAACTGCAATCTCGACGCCAATTCCACCGACAAGACCGCGCTGAGTTTGAACGGCAACGCGTTGGTCGCCGCCCAGGGCGTCAACCTTGCGGGCGGCTACTCCACGTCGGGAAACGCCAGCATCCAGACGCCGAGCTTGGTCACCAACGGCTCGCCGGTGACCAACCCGTACGCCAACCGGGTGATTCCGTCCTATTCCGGCTGTGATCAGACAAACTACTCGGCGACTGGCGGCACGCTGCCGAATGTCGGGGCGGTGACGGTTTACTGCGGCGGCCTATCGTTTACCTCCAACACCACCACAACGGTCCCGGCCGGCATTTACATCATCGACGGCGGCAACTTCACCATCTCCGGCAACGCGAGCGTCACCGGCACCGGCGTCACGTTCATCCTCACGAACTCCAGCACCTCCGCGACCGCCACGATCGGGACGTTCAGCGTTTCGGGTAATGGCTCGGTGACGCTAACCGCACCCACGACCGGACCGACGGCGGGCATTGTTTTCTGGGTCGACAAGCGCGCCAGCAGCAGCGCAACCAGCTCCTATACAGGCAACGGCACGGGCAACTTGACCGGCGCCATTTACGCACCCTCCTCGGCCGTCAACTACTCCGGCAATGGATCCAGCAGCAACGGCTGCACGCAGATCGTATCGAATACGTCCTCGTTCACCGGTAACGCCACGCTATCCCACTATTGCACTGGCACCGGCGTTGCCGACCCGACGGTCGGCGGCGGCACTAGGAGCGGCAAGCCGGTCGAATAGGAGCTGTGGTCAGGTTCGCTCCACAACCGATCGGTACGCGAAACATTCTGGTCGATCACACGGCTTCGTGAGATTATTCGTAATGCAGTTCAGTGTCTTATGAATCAGTTTTAGTTATTTATATGAAGCGCGTAGAAAGGAACAAGTCGGACTGGTGTTTTTTCTTGCAAACAGGCGTGGGGTGAGATACCTCCGTGTGCATCGGACGATCAGAGGTTGCGTGCCGATGTCATCTTCGCTCGGTGGCCATCTTTAGTCACTGTCTTTGATGGAGAGCCCACCACGTGTTTCACCGGCTCGCCCGCGGTGGCTTCGCACTGCAGACGCGGTCGTTACGCCATCGTCCCGCCGCCGGATCTGACTGCGCGAACCGCCGGCCAGGCGCGTTCGCCAATGCGCTGCTCCGGTTGTTCGACGCCCAGCGCGGCAACGTCGCCCTGGAAACCGCGCTGATCGCGCCGATCCTCATCACGCTCGCGGTCGGCGCGAGCGACATCGGGCTAGGCATGCGGGTGCAGTCGGAGGTGAGCGATGCCGCGCAGGCCGGCGTCGAGTACGTCGCACTGCACGGCTACACTTCGTCCGGCGTGCAGACTGCGGCAACGTCGGCGACGTCGCTCTCGGTGTCGGTGTCCTCGACCACGTTCTACGCGTGTCCGACAGGTACCGATATTACGCCTTCGGCAGCCGGAACGGCGTGCGCCTCCGGCTCGACGGCCGGGTCCTACGCGTCGGTCACCGCGTCGGCCAACTACACCCCGCTGTTCCCGATCATTTGGGGGTCGAACCCCGTCACGTTTTCCACCAAGGCAACCACGCGCTACTGAGACCCATCATGTTTCGTTCACGCAGCGCCCCGACTTGCCGGTTTTGGTTCGCCGCCCTGGTGCGCGACCGGCGGGGCGTCGCGGCGATCGAGTTCGGGCTCGCCGGCACGTTTCTCCTTGCGGCGATCGCTGGCGTCCTGACCTTCAGCTACCTGTTCTGGACCTACGGATCGCTGCAATACGCGGTCGAGCAGGCGGCGCGATGCGCGGTGATCGGCAACTCGTCCTGTACGACGACCAGCGACATCCAGAACTATGCCGCCTCCCAAGTGTACGGGCAGACGGTGTCGCCGTCCATTTTCACAGTCAGCAACCCGAGCTGCGGCACGCAGATCACGGCGAGCTTCCCGTTCTCGCTGATCCTACCCGGCCTGTCGCAGAGAACCGTCGTCCTGACGGCCTCCGCCTGCCGCCCGTCGTGATGCCGACGGCCTGACCGCGCACGGTTTTCGCCTCCTCTTAGCCCATTTTGGCGGCGGTTTGGCCACGATCGCGCCCCGTGGTAGGACGACTGCCCATCTTTGCCGCAAGACCAGCCCGCAGGACCAAGCCCCATCGTGAGTGACCCGACCAACCCGCCCGAGGACCTCACACCCGAAGACCTGACGCCCGTGACGCTCGAGGAGGAGATGCGGCGCTCCTACCTCGACTATGCGATGTCGGTCATCGTCAGCCGGGCGTTGCCGGACGCCCGTGACGGGCTGAAACCCGTGCATCGGCGCATCCTGTACGCGATGCAGCAGGGTGGCTGGACCAACGACCGCCCCTACGTCAAATCGTCCCGAATCGTCGGCGACGTGATGGGCAAATACCACCCACACGGCGACGCTTCGATCTATGACGCGCTTGTCCGCATGGCGCAGACCTTCAGCATGCGGGTCCCGCTGATCGACGGGCAGGGCAATTTCGGCTCGGTCGACGGCGATCCGCCGGCGGCGA
>CAYSTX010000346.1:0-3407 GCA_964434035.1 uncultured Acetobacteraceae bacterium | reverse complement strand
CGGTTGAGGGGTAGCGGCCGCGTGGGGGCGGAAGGCCAGGGGCGCCGCCCCTGGACCCCGGCAAAGGCGAGCCTTTGCAATCCAACGCATGCGGACTCAGTCGAGCGCTTGGGGTGGCCGCAGACCGTCCATCAGGATGTCGATCAGGCGTAGGGCGCTGGCCTGCCATCCCGGATTGGCATCGCCGTAGGTGAAGCCCACCAGGGCTCGCAGAATGTCGTTTGGATCCACGTCCGAGCGGATGTCGCCGGCGGCGGCGGCACGGTCGATGAGCAGGAACATGGCGCGAGTGATTTGAGCGCCGGAGCAGGCCCCAGCCTCGGATGCACCGCCAACCATCGCGCCGAGCGCCGGCGCAATGATCTTCTTGGTCGCGATCGTGTCCACGGAAAGCCGCAACCATTCGCGGAGCGCCTCGCCGGGAGACAATGACTCGAGGAGGCGCGTCGCCGCGGCGGCTAACTGCTCGACCTCGCGGCGATAGACGGCCTCGATGATCGCATCCCGCGTTGGATAATGCCGGTAGAGCGTCCCAATCCCGACGCCAGCGCGCCGGGCGATTTCGTCCAGGCTGACCTCTACGCCCACATCGGCGAAAGCCTCTTTCGCGGCCACCAACAGAAGCTCGCGGTTCCGCAGCGCATCCGTACGCGGTTTGCGTGCGTGACCTGAAGCCCCCGTCCTTCGCGCTTCCACCGTCTCGAGCGCCGCCGCCTTGGATTTGTCGGTCACGACCCCACCGACCTTGTTAAACGGAGGGTTCCTCCGCATATTAACCGGAGCCACCATCCGGTTACAGGCTTTGTGGGCATTTGGCAACGAGTTCCGCGGTCTGCGTGGTCGCGGCGCCCGGACGGTCGGGTCTGAAGCGATTGAAGCAATGGAGAAAACCATGACTGGACCATTTGGAGCCACCTCGACGACAGACGAAGTGTTGGAAGGCATTCAGCTGAGCGGCAAGCGCATCCTGGTGACCGGCGTATCGGCCGGTCTGGGCGTGGAGACCGCCCGTGCTTTGGCCGCACACGGCGCTCAAGTAGTCGGCGCCGTCCGCGACCTGAACAAGGCGAAGATCGCGACCGAACAGGTGCGCGCCCAGGCGGCGAACGGCGGTGGTCTGGATCTGGTGGAACTCGATCTGGCGTCGCTTGCCAGTGTGCGCGCGTGCGCTGACCGCCTGATGTCCGCGGGTGCGCCTTTCGACCTAATCGTCGCCAACGCGGGCGTCATGGCCTGCCCGAAGAGCCAGACGTCTGACGGATTTGAGACCCAATTCGGCACGAACCACCTGGGGCACTTCGTCCTGGTCAACCGTCTCGCCTCGCTGCTGAAGCCCGGCGGACGCCTGGTCAACCTGTCGTCGGCTGGCCACCGGTACTCCGACGTCGATCTCGACGATCCGAACTTCGAGCACACGCCTTACAGCGAGTTCGTGGCTTATGGCCGCTCAAAGACCGCAAACATCCTCTTCGCCGTCGAATTCGACCGGCGGCACAAGGCGAACGGTGTACGGGCGACCGCCGTGCATCCCGGCGGTATCATGACCGAACTCGGCCGTCACTTGGACCCCAAAGTCTTGGAGCAAATGCTCGAACGGATTAACGCGGCCAACGCGGCTGCTGGTCGGCCGGCCTTCAGCTTTAAAACCATCCCGCAGGGTGCTGCGACCACGGTGTGGAGCGGCATTGTGGCCGCCGCCGATGAGGTGGGAGGTCGCTACTGCGAGGACTGCCACGTGGCGGAGCCGGCCGAAGGCAACGACATGATCCCCGCCGGCATCCGCGCCTACGCTCTCGATCCGGACCGCGCGAAGGCACTCTGGGCCAAGAGCGAGGAGATGGTGGGCGAGCGTTTCTGACCATCGAGCGGTGAACAGGGGGCGCTCCGCCCCGCCGATCCTGATACGGTGATGGTCTCGCGTTCGTTCGAATCCCGGCAGAAGGATCAACGTCCATGGCAGAGGAATTCGACGCCATCGTCATCGGCGCCGGCCAGGCCGGCCCGTTTCTCGGTGCGCGGCTCGCGGGTGCGGGCCAGAAAGTCGCGTTGATCGAGCGCGAGCATCTGGGCGGGACCTGCGTCAACGATGGCTGCACGCCGACGAAGACACTGGTCGCCAGCGCGCGCGTTGCCTACTTGGCTCGCCGCGCCGCCGATTTCGGTGTCGTGCTGCCGGGGCCGATCAGCGTGGACATGGCGTCCGTCATGGCCCGCAAGGATGCGGTGGTGCAGGCCTCGGTGCGAAGCCTGACGTCGTGGCTCGGCGGTATGGCGAACATGACGGTGATCTTCGGCGAAGCGCGTTTCACCGCCCCGAAGACGGTCCAGGTCGGGGACCGCATGCTGCGGGCCGATAAGATCTTCATCAACACCGGCGGCCGCGCGGTCGTGCCGAACTGGCCCGGGCTCGGCGGCGTGCCTTGGCTGACGAACACGACGATCCTGCAACTGACCGTCCTGCCGCAGCATTTGATTGTCGTCGGCGGCAGCTTTGTCGGGCTTGAGTTCGCGCACATTTATCGTCGCTTCGGCGCGGAGGTCACGGTCCTGGAGGCGGCGCACGACATCGTTGCATACGAGGATGATGACGTGCGCGCGGCAGTCGGCGAGCTGCTGCGCGATGAAGGCATCACCATTCACGCCGGTGTCCGCGACATCGTCGTGAGCGGCGCCGGCACTGATATCGGCGTGCACACTAAGGACCCCAACGGTCCTATCGACGTGGCCGGCAGCCACCTGCTCCTCGCCGTCGGCCGTCGACCGAACACCGACATGCTCAATCTGGACGCGGCGGGAATCGCCACCGACGCGCGCGGCTTCATCACCACGGACGAGTTCCTGCGCACAACGGCGGACGGCGTTTGGGCGCTGGGCGACGTCAACGGCCGTGGTGCGTTCACGCACACGTCTTATAACGATGGCGAAATCGTCGCGGCAAACCTGCTCGATGGCGCATCACGGCGCGTGACCGACCGGATCCCGGCCTACGCCATATTCACCGATCCACCGCTGGCTCGTATCGGCATGTCGGAAACGGAGGTGCGGGGAAGCGGCCGGCCCGCGCTGCGCGGACACAGGGAGATGTCGCGCGTCGCCCGCGCGAAGGAACGCGATGAGACGCGCGGCTTCATGAAGGTCCTCGTCGATGCGGAGACGCACCGGATACTCGGCGCGACGCTGTTCGGCATCGAGGCCGACGAGGTCATTCACAGCATTCTCGACGTTATGGCCGCGGACGCTCCGTACACGGTGATCCGCGACTGCATGCATATCCACCCGACGGTTAGCGAGCTGATCCCGACGCTGCTTGGCGATCTTCATCCGCTTGCTCCGGCTTAGGGCGAAGGGGGGGGGGGGGGGGGGGGGGGGCCGGGGCCGGGGGGGGGGGGGGGGGCGCGGGGGCGGGG
>CAYSTX010000345.1:0-3416 GCA_964434035.1 uncultured Acetobacteraceae bacterium | reverse complement strand
TGCTGTTCCAGCTTGCGACGCCGAACCCACCCAACTGGTTCGGCGTCGCGGTGCCGGCCGGCACGACCGACTTCTCGCGGGCCAATATCTTCTTCCATCCGATCCCGGCCCAAGGCGGGTATTCGGATGCCGATTACCCGTTCAAGGCGGATCCGACGCACACGCTGCACGGCATGAAGCCTTGGTCGCAGCTGTTCTATCTGATCGAGCGGCTCGGCTATCAGCTCGCCGCATCCGGCCGGCCCGCGGTGCTGATCATGCCGTTCCTGCCATCAGCGACGGTCGACACCGGCATCTTCCCGCCAAACTGGGCCGATATCATTTCTGACATTCTCACCGACGCCCGGATCGCGATGCGAGTACCGGGGCCCGATCCGGTCGATGTCGCGCAGATCGCAGTTTCAAGCCACAGTGTGGGGATCGTTTACTCCGATTCATTCCGTAAGCGCGCGAGTGGGCTCAAGGGCGTAATGAAATCGGTATGGGATCTCGACGGACATATCTCCAGCGCGCACGCGCTGTCGGACGCGCTGCACAGTACGGCCGACTTCCGGGCGATAAAATACGACCAGCTGAATTCTTCGGACCCCGCGAGCTTCCACGTGCCCGGGCCGCGTTGGGCCGACCTGCCGGCGCACACCGACTACCCGCCCTTCACGGGGCACAGCGACGTGCATCACTTCATCCGCGACTTTTTGTTCCTGCACGCGGCGACGCTCGTGTAGCGTGATCGTGGCAGCCGTAATCCCTCCACGACGGTCTGCGCCCGGAGCTGACAAGATTACCGAAGATCGGCCACGACCGATGTTACGCGCGCAACGCGACGACCTCGCCAACGGCGGTAGGACGCGCACAGTACACCGCCCAATCGGCCATCAGCTTCCGTCGCTTCTCTAGCGCGTCGCCTCTTCGATATGCTGCCTCGGTCGCGTCGCGCAGCGTATGGGCCAGCGCCGCCTCGGCGACCTCGCGCGGATAGTTGGTCGCCTCGCCGCACCAGTCCCGAAACGTCGACCGAAAGCCGTGCACCGTCACATCGCGGCCCATGCGGGCGAGCAGCGCCGACATCGCGGCCGTGGACAGCGGCCGGCCAGCGCGCCCGCCGGGGAAAACGGGCGCATCAGGCTTGGTGCCGCCGATCTGCATGTCCTTCAAGATTGCCAGTGCCGCGTTAGACAACGGCACGCGGTGTTCGCGTCCAGCCTTCATGCGCCGCCCGTCAATCGTCCAAACCTTATTCGCCAAGTCGATCTCGCGCCACGTCGCGCCGACCGTCTCGCTCGTCCGCGACGCGGTCAGGATCGTGAACGCCAACGCTTTCGCCGCGATGCCCGGCTGGCCGTTGAGTTCGGCCATGAACGCGCCGACCTCGCGCCACGGCAACGCCGCGTGGTGCTCGACGCGGGCTAGCTTGCCACGTGCGGGCAGCAAATTGTCGAGGTGACCTTTCCACCTCGCCGGGTTGTCGCCCTTCCGCCAACCGCGCGCGGTCGCGTAGTCCAACACCTGCTCGATCCGTCCGCGCAGCCGGCTCGCCGTCTCGGGCTTGTCGCGCCAGATCGGTTCCAGCACGCGCGTCACTTCGCCGACGCCGATCGCCGCGACGCTGATTTCGCCCAACACGGGGGTTGCGTAGGTCTCCAACGTGTTTCGCCATTGCTGGCGATGCTTCGGGTTTTTCCAACTCGGCTCGTGTGCGGCGATATACGCGGCGGCGACCTCGGCAAACGTGGTCAGCCCGGCCGCTGACCGGGCCTCGGCCTCGGCGCGGCGACGTTCGTCGATCGGGTCAAGGCCGGCGCGAATCAACTTGCGGGCCTCGGCCGCCTTTTCGCGGGCGTCGGCAAGCGACACGTCGGAGGTTGACCCCAGTCCCAAATACCGGGCCTTGCCATTCAGCTTGTAGCGAAAGACCCATGACCGGGCGATCCACTTGCCCTTAGGGTCCGTCTTGACCTGGAGCGCCAGCCCGCCGCCGTCACCGTGCAAGCCGGGTTTGGTTTCAGACCGAACTTTTACCGCCGTCAGCTTTGGCATTCGCGAATCCCCTACCCACAATGCTACCCACAATAAGGTGTGGGTTGTGGGTGTACAGGGGGAAACGTCGGGAGACGATGACCGTGTCGGAAACGCCTGTCTCGCAGGGCTTTTCGATACGTCGGGGTACGGGCAGACACGTCACTCCGGCGGACATCCCCTCCGCCAAAAATATCGCGCTTTCAGTAGCACAAGCTGCGGTCCGTTGCAGTTCCCTCATAGGTTCCCCAATCTCGGGCCGGATAGAGACGGACAAGGACCTCGGGATTCGCGTGGGCCGGCTTGTGCAGCCCCCATGCGGTCAAGGGCAAACAGCGACGGAAGCCTGCGACCTCGCCAAGCGTGACGCGCAACCTCATCGGCTTTAGGCTCGGATGAGAAGTCATGCGGCGGCCACCCGATGTGGACGGACTCCTGCACCGAGCCTCGCCGCCGATTTTATGCGCGGTCACTTCCGGAGATGCCGAGTGGCCCTACCCCACACCGATGACCGCTGGCTGCCGACAGCCGATTGGAAGGAGCGAACAGAAGGCAGGTGGCCCCGCTGGCATTTCGCTGGCGGCTACATCGGTCCCGAGTTCATCACTGACCCGGACAGGATGATGGCCGACCACCGTCCGTGCATCCTAATCTTCGAGACGGTGCTGTCCGACGAGATGGCACTGTCCGCCGGAGAGGCGGCGCCGTTCGACAGGCTACGGCCGGACAGGCGGTGCTGAGCCAAAAACCGGAGGCGGAAAACGAAAGGGGTCCGACCGGACGGTCGGACCCCCGGCTTGAGTCCGGTCTTCGCCTCTCGACGCCGATGACGACGTCTTCAGTCCCGGCGCCGGCCCGGCCGATAACCACGACCATGGGGGTCGGCACGCCGTCGATCGTGACGCTGACCCGCTGGAAGCAGGTCGGCTCGTGCCGCCGCCGGGAGTAGGACATCTTCACGTCCTCTTCCTGGAAAACGTCTCGTGCCTCGCCGGGCTGCAGGCCGAGGGCCTCGATCTCTTTGTCGGAGAGCTCTCCAGGCATGCATGGCGACCGGCCAAGCGACCGGCCATGCGGCGGGCCATGGGGTGCTCGACTGGCTGCGGTCAGGTTAGTAAGCCCCTCCGCGCACGGAGGCTTCGAGTCGAGACATGACGGTTGCGATCGGGATGGGACACACGGCGGCAGGCGCCCCGGCGACGCTCGACCTTGAGGAGCTGCTGGCCACCCGCCTGCTGGTTCAGGGCAATTCGGGCTCCGGCAAATCCCATCTTCTGCGCCGGCTGCTGGAACAGAGCGCCCCCTGGGTGCAGCAGGCGATCATCGACCCCGAAGGCGACTTCGTGACGCTGGCCGAGCGCTTCGGCCATCTGGTGATCGATGCCGAAGCCCATACCGAG
>CAYSTX010000344.1:0-3429 GCA_964434035.1 uncultured Acetobacteraceae bacterium | reverse complement strand
TCGGGAAACAGGCGTTTTCGAGCGCGGTGAAGGAATGCGAAGGCGCGGTCGGCAAGAGGCTGCCGATGCGGCGCGTTCTCGACCTGCTCGCGGTCGGTTTTGCAATCGGCTTGCTCGCCTTGCTTGGCGTCGGGTTGCAATACCTGCTCGGCTTCATCCAGCGGCTCCTCGGCATAGGCGGCAAGAGCATCTGGGTCTTTCTCGCGATCCTGGCGGTGCAAGCCGCGTTCGCCGTTCTGCTGCTCGGCGTCAGCCGTGCGTTCGGGCACGTCGACGTCAATCGGTTCTCGATGCACAACGTCTATCGCAACCGCCTTAGCCGGGCGTTCCTCGGCTCGGCGATGCGCGACCGCAAGCCCGAGCCGTTTTCCGGTTTCAGCCCGATAGAAAACCCGCGGCTCGCGAGCTTCGCCGACCGTCTCGCGGACCGGGCGGACACCAAGCTGTTTCCGGTCATCAACATCGCGCTGAACCTCACGCGCGTCACGCATACCGCCTGGGCGGAGCGCAAGGCGGCCCCGTTCACCGCGACGCCGCTCCATTGCGGCTCCGCTGAGCTCAAGAACCCGAACGGCAGCGGGTTCGATGGCGCTTTCGTCCACACGCCGGACTTCGCCGGGGTGACGAGCGCGTTCGATACGCCAAGCGCGCATCGGGGCATGCGGCTCGGGACCGCATTGACGATCTCCGGCGCGGCGTTGAGCCCGAACTGGGGCTATCAGTCGTCGCCGATGGCCGCATTCCTGATGACGATGTTCAACGTTCGTCTTGGCGCGTGGCTGCCAAACCCCGCGGTGGCGACCGCGCACGATCTGACCCTCGCGCGCCCGCGCGACTCGCGAGGGGCCATCTTCAGCGAGCTCATGGGACGCGCGACCGATACGCGCCAGTCGATGTATCTCTCCGACGGCGGGCATTTCGAGGATCTCGGGCTTTACGAGATGCTGCGTCGTCGCTGCACGACCATCCTCGTCGTCGATGCGGGCGAGGACAGCGCCGGGCTATTTGCCGATCTCGGCGCGGCGATCCGCAAGGCGGAAATCGACGGCCTCGGACGGATCGAGATGGAGAAGATGCGCATCCTCTCGCGCGCCGCCCTCGCCGCGGGCGGTAACGCGGCCACTGTACTCGGATTCGCGGTCGGAACCGTTCGTTATGATGGCGGCCGGATCGGACGGCTTCTCTACGTGAAGCCGACATTTCTGCCCAATATCCCCGCCGAGGTGCGCGCGTACGGCTTGGAGCACCCCGACTTCCCGCACGAAAGCACCGGAGGCCAGTGGTTCACCGAGAGCCAGTTCGAAAGCTATCGCGCGCTCGGCCAGTGGCAGATGGCCGAACTCGTCCGCGCGATACCGGATACCGCGCAGGATCGGTTCGAAGGTTTTTTCGACCAGGCCTGGACAATCGCAACCAGCAACGGTGCGCACGCCGAGACGCCGGCGTGACAGCTGATGGGACTCTCGCTGCTTGGATGAGATTCGTGCGGCCGTGATCATGCGACGCTGAGCCGGCGTGACCGCGGCTTCGCGGGAGCGGCATTTTCGCTCCCCGCGAAGCCTTCCCGGACACGCTGTAACAGCGACAGGAACGTCGTCATCTCAGCAGATGAGAGGGACGCGAATGCGGTGCGCAATCGGCTCGTGTTGGCCTCGATGGCTTGTCCGATGACCGCCTCGCCCTTGGAAGTCAGGGTTGCAAGAAGGTTCCGCCGATCGTCGCGGCCGACGGAGGATTTGACGAGGCCTTCGCGCTCAAGAGCCGCCATGAGCCCTGAAACGGTGGCGCGCGTCACTCCCAGGGTTGCGACGATCTCCTTGTGCGGAAGCCCACTGCCCTTGGCCGCCCATAACAAGAGCAGGATCTGAAAACGCGCCGGCGATCCCACCGTGCCCGCAAGCCATTCGGTGATCGTATTGTCTGCCTGTTGCGCGGTGCTTCGCAACGCGAAGGTTGTTTCCACCGCTTGCACCTCTCGTCGGGAGAGTTGCCGCCGAATTTGCTCCATGACCGCTGGCGCTGGTGTAGGAGGAAGCAGCAATGTTCGTTTGGCCATAGCATCCTCCGCTTGATTCGTGCGAATCCGCATGGAACCTAACCGTCGCGTTGTCAACGCGATGTGCTGCGCGCGGTCGCGACCATTCCCAATGTCGCCCGCAGATCGCCCTCCGACACGCCGTCGGCCCGCATGATGAGGCTGGTAAGGGGATCGCGTGAAGAGAAGACGTCTTCGCCGGATCCGCGCTCTGGGTTGCGGCATGTGCGGGATACATGGCCGGACGTGCCCGCGAAGCCTTCCCGAACACGCTGTAACAGCGCCGTGAACATCGTCAGTTCATCAGACGAGAGTGACGCGAACGCGGGGCGCATTTGGGTCGCGTTCGCATAGTCCACGTGTTCTGCGGTCGTTCGTAACGCGAGCAATGCTTCCAGAGCTTGCAACTCTCGCCGGGAGAGTTGCCGCCGATTGTCCTCCACGACCGCTGTCGGCGTTGCCGGAGGAAGTTGGTGCGCTGTTCGGTTGGCCATGGGCATTTTCCATCTGATATGCGCCGTGTGCCGATCAGTATGGTACCTAACGATTATGCCGTCAAGCCGTTGAACATTGTAAGCCGTCTTACCATCCGGTGGCAAATGCTCGTGCCCCAGCAACGATGGGAGACGTGCCTCGGGGCGCGCTCACTGAGCGTTCTATGCGGTGCGCCGGTATTATCCGTTTGCCGGCTAACCATCCGTTTATCAACGCTATCTGCCCTCCTTCGTTCCTTGCGTCCGCAAACGGCTGTCGGGCTGCAACGAACGCCCGTTGACATTGTAAGGGACCATACCCAATCTGTGTGGAACCTTACAAATGTGGGTGTGCCATGAACCTAGAAGACAGCCAACAAGCTGCCGAGCTTCGGCCGTCCCGGGAAACCTCGGAGAAGCGGTCCGATCCGGCGTTGCCGGGGTATGCGAGCCATCCGAAAGTCCCGGCGCCGCAGTCTTTCCTGCACGACGGAACAGAGCGGTCCGACTCGTTCTCCCGCGAGGCGGAGGCCGGCGTCGGTAAACAGGTCGGGGCCAAGAATCGCCGGCGTCTGTTCGCCTTGCCGATCGGCATGCTCCTTGCCGCATCGGTTGCGGGCGGCGGTTATCTCTACTGGGACCACGCGAGGCATTTCGAGACGACGGACGACGCGTTCATCGCAGCGCGTCAGTTCTCCATCGCGCCCAAGGTGCCCGGTTACATCACGTCCGTCCCGGTCACGGACAATGAGCACGTTGCCGCGGGCAGCGTGATCGCCCGTATCGACGATCGCGATTACCGGATCGCACTCGAGCAGGCCGAGGCGCAAGTGGCGGCCGCGCAGGCCAACATCGAAACCGCCGAGGCGCAGATCAACGTGCAGCAGGCACAGGTGGCCGCGAACGCGGCACAGGTGGCGC
>CAYSTX010000343.1:0-3430 GCA_964434035.1 uncultured Acetobacteraceae bacterium | reverse complement strand
GAAGCGATCTCGGTCATTCAGTCGCGGCAGGACGTCGCCATCGTGCTCATGGATATCATGATGCCGGAGATGGACGGCTACGAGACGATGCAGGTGATCCGCGCGGACCCCGCGTTCCGCCGCTTGCCGATGATTGCGCTGACCGCCAAGGCAATGAAGGGCGACCGAGAGAAGTGCTTGGAGGCGGGCGCGTCCGACTACCTCGCCAAGCCGGTGAACACGGAGCAACTGCTCTCGGCCCTCCGCATGTGGCTGCACCGGTGATTGCCATGGAAATCAGCCAGCGACAGGACCGGGTCAACATTCTCCTTGTCGATGACCAGCCGGCGAAGCTTCTCAGCTATCAGGTGATCCTGGCCGATTTGGGTGAGAACCTGATCATGGCATCGTCCGCCCGAGAGGCGCTCGAGCATCTGCTCAAGGTGGATGTCGCCGTGCTGCTCGTGGACGTCTGCATGCCCGAATTGGACGGGTTTGAGCTGGCCGAGATGGTGCGCGGGCATCCGCGTTTCGAGAAGACGGCGATCATCTTCGTCTCGGCTATCCAGATCACTGAGCTCGACCGGCTGCGCGGCTATGCGGCCGGCGCCGTGGATTACGTGCCGGTGCCGGTTGTGCCGGAAGTTTTGCGAGCCAAGGTCAAGGTTTTCGCCGAGCTCTATCGCAAAACCCGGCAGCTTGAGCAGCTCAATAGCGAACTCGAGCGGCGCGTCGCCGATCGTACGGCGGCGCTTGAGGATACCACGCAAAAACTCCAACGCCTGAACGAGGATCTGGAGCGTCGAATCGAGGAGCGCACGCGTGAGAGAGAATATGCGTTGGCGCAGCTGTTCGAAGCGCAGAAGCTGGACACGATCGGTCAGCTCACAGGCGGCGTCGCCCACGACTTCAATAATCTTCTAATGGCAGCGCTTGCTAGCCTTGAACTGCTCAGGAAGCGGGTCGCCAGCGATCAGAGAGCGATGCAGTTGCTCGACACCGCAGTGGACGCTGCGCGGCGAGGTGCGTCCCTCACGCAGCGCCTTTTGGCCTTCGCGCGCCGGCAGGAGTTGAAACCTTCTTCTGTGTCGTTGCGGGCGCTTTTTGATGGCATGACGGAGCTGCTTCAGCGGGCGATCGGGCCGAAGATTACCATCAACACACATCTTCCCGCCGATCTCCCGCCAATCAAGATCGATCCGAACCAGCTGGAGCTCGCGATCCTGAATGTCGCCCTCAATGCGCGGGACGCAATGCCGGCTGGGGGAATCCTCATTATCGAAGCCGAGTCCGCGCGTGTTGGAGACGATTGGCAAGAGCCGCGCCTTGCACCTGGCCGTTACGTCCGTCTCCGGCTCGTCGATACTGGGACCGGGATGGACGCGACAATTCTTGCAAGAGCGACCGAGCCGTTCTTCACAACAAAAGGGATCGGGAAGGGTACCGGGCTCGGTTTGTCGATGGTTCATGGACTGGCTGTGCAGTCCGGCGGTGGCATGCGGATCAGCAGCAAGCTGTCGCAAGGCACCACGATCGAGCTGTGGCTGCCCGAGGCTGATGCTGTCACGAAGCCGAATGCTCTCGCAGCACCCAAGTTCAGTGAGACACTGATAGACGTGCCACCGATGCGCGTGATGGTGGTCGACGATGATTCGTTAGTCCGGGTGAGCACTGCGGCCCTGATCGAGGACCTCGGCCATTCGGTCGTTGATGTCAGTTCTGCAGAGGCGGCGCTGCGCTCCATTCGGCGGGACCCACACTTCGATCTCGTCATAACCGATCAGGCAATGCCGGGCATGAGTGGCCTCGAACTGGCCGAGAAGGTTGCGGATGAGTTTCCGGCCATCAAGGTCATCCTCGCGACCGGATATGCGGACTCGTCGGGTATGCCGGACGAACGCTCGCACGTCCCCCGCCTCACCAAACCTTATCGACAGGAGGAGTTGGCAAACATCATTGCCAGCGTGGGGAAGCGCAACAATTTACGGCAGGCCGTCCCATGATGGGCACCCTCGAAAAGACCTAGCGAAATGTCCCGCCGCTAGTAGCGCGCTCGCGTCGAAAAATCAGGACGGACCCGCCCCTCGCCGTAGTCGGAGCGCACCCTCGCCCGGTGCGAGGGCCTAGGGTCTCACTGGGCCTTTTTGCCGTCTGGCCCGTACTGTTTGAGAAATGCGATCACGTCCTGAACCTGCTTCGGATCCTTGAAGCCGGGAAAGGTCATTTTTGTGCCCGGCACCACGGCTTGCGGATTCGCGAGGTATTTCGTGAGAGTCGCTTCGTCCCATGTCAGGCCGGAGTTCTTATTCGCTGCCGAGTAGTTGTAGTTCGGATACGTTCCCGCCTTCCGGCCGACGACGCCATTGAGGACCGGCCCAACTCCGACTTTCGCCGTCGGGCCGATCTGATGGCAGGCGCGGCACACCATAAAATCCTTCTCGCCCGCCGCCGCATCCTGTGCGTGGGCGGGCACGACAACCAGGGCCGCGAGCAGGATGCCAAAAACCGCCGAATGTCCCATGGTGACTAGACGCCTCCTCACTGCATGAGTGGGAAGGTTACGGACCCGCTCCGAAAAAAGCCAGTCGGTCGAACAAGGTGTAGTTCGATTCGAAGATCATTATTCCGACAAACACCAGAACCGCGACCGGCGGGACCAGGATGGCGTACACAAGGGCTAGCCGCTCCCACGCCATGTGCATGAAGACGCCCACGATCAGGCCGGCCTTCACCATCATGAACAGAAGGATCAAGCCCCATCGCACATAGCCATGCAGGCCGAAGTAGTCGACGAGATACGAGCAGGTGCTGAGGACAAACAGCCATCCCCAGACGACGAGATAGAGACGGATTGAGTGTTGCTGCCCCTCCGCGTGGGCAGATGCCGGTACGGCTGTGGCTGCATGCGCTACTGCGCTTGTCGGTCCCATGCGTCACCTCACCAAAGGTAGAAGAGTGCGAAAATGAACACCCAGACCAGATCGACGAAGTGCCAATAGAGGCCCATGATTTCGACGTTTTCGTATCGACCCTTTCGGCTCGTGAAGAAGCCCGGCGTGCCGTGGTCGAAATCACCGCGCCAAACCTTGCGTGCGGTTATCAGCAGGAAGATCACGCCGAACGTCACATGCGTTCCGTGAAACCCCGTGATCATGAAGAAGCTGGAGCCGAACTGCTCCGCACCCCATGGATTGGTCCACGGCCGCACGCCTTCCCGGATCAGCTTTGTCCACTCGAGCGCCTGCATCCCGACGAAGGTTGCGCCGAAGGCTGCGGTGGCCAGCATCAGCAGCGCTGATCGAACGCGATCGCGGCGGTAGCCGTAATTGACGGCCATTGCCATCGTGCCGCTGCTGCTGATCAGAATGAAGGTCATGATCGCGATGAGGATGAGCGGAATTGGCTTGGCGCCGCCCAGCCTCAGCGCGAAGACCTCGCTCGGGTTCGGCCA
>CAYSTX010000342.1:0-3438 GCA_964434035.1 uncultured Acetobacteraceae bacterium | reverse complement strand
CGCCGAACTCGATGGCGCCGGGCAAGCGGCCGCTGACGAACATGCTGCCCGTCATCATGCGGCGCACCGACGGCCGGCCGACGCTCGCCGCCGGCGCCTCGGGCGGACGGCGCATCCTTGCGGCGGTGACGCAGATGCTCGCCTTCGTCGACGGCTTCGGCCTCACGCCCGAAGAGGCGGCGCATTTGCCGCGCATCGACGTGTCCGGCCCGGACGAAGTCGCCGCGGACCGCCGACTGTCGCCCGACGTCATCGACGTGCTGAAGGCGGAGTCGCCCGTGACGGTGGTTGAGCACGCAGCGGTGCCGATCAACTTTGCCTGCCCGAACATGATCGCGTTTGGCGACGACGGCACGCGCATCGGCATCAGCGATGCGGCGTCGCCGTGGTCGGCGGCGGTCGCCGAGCCGGGCTGAGCGTCGCGTGGCCGTCACCGATCTGGCGCTCTGCTCCGCTGAGGAGCTGCTGCACCTCTACGCGCGCCGGCTGGCGAGCCCGGTCGAGGCACTGACGGCGATCAGCCGCCGCGTGCTGCGCCACAACAAGACGCTGAACGCCTTCGCCGCGATGAACCCGCGCGCACCCGAGGAAGCGGCGGCGAGTGCGGCGCGCTGGGCGGCGGGACGTCCGCTCGGCCTGCTCGATGGCGTGCCGTGCACGGTGAAGGATCTGGTCGACATGCGCGGCCTGCCGACACGGCGTGGCAGCCGCGTTACGGACGATGCGCCGGCCACAGACGACGCGCCGCTGGTCACCGGACTGCGCGCGGCGGGTGCGGTTATCATCGGCAAGACAACGACGACCGAATTTGGCTGGAAGTCGCCGGGCGATTGTCCGCTGCACGGCATCACGCGTAATCCGTGGGACCCATCCCGCACGACCGGCGGCTCATCGTCCGGCGCGGGGGCGGCGGGGGCGGCATGCTTCGGGCCGCTGCATGTCGGCACCGATGCCGGCGGGTCGATCCGCATTCCGGCGGCGTGGTGCGGGCTGGTCGGGCTGAAACCAAGTTTCGGCCGCGTGCCGCAATGGCCGGCCGGCGCGTTCGCCGCGGTCGCCTGCGCCGGGCCGATGACGCGCACGGTGCGCGACGCGGCGCTGATGTTGTCCGCGATGGCGGTCCACGATGTGCGCGACCCACTGTGCCTGCGTGAGCCACCGCGCGATTGGCGGGACGGGATCGAGGACGGCGTCGGCGGTCTGTCCGTCGCGGTGATCGGCCGGCCGGGGTTCGACGCGCCCGCGGATGCCGACTCGGTTGCTGCTGTCGAGCGCGCCGCCGCGATTCTCGACGATGCCGGCGCGCGGGTGACGGCGGCGGAAGTGCCACGATTGCCGGACGTGCGGGACGTGTTCGGCCGCGTTTGGGGTGTCGCACTTGCGCGGCTTGTTGCGGGTGTTGATCCGGCGCGGCGCGACTGGCTCGACCCAGGCTTGCATGAGGTCGCGGCGGCGGCGGGCGGGATGTCGGCGATCGAGTACCTGGAGTCGGACGCGCTGCGGCTGATGACTGCGCACGCGATGGCACGGTTTCATCAGACATACGACCTCGTGCTGTGTCCCGCCGTTCCCGCCGGTCCGCCGAACGCCGACGCGCCGACGACCGATCCGCTCCGGGCACTCTGGACCGAATGGGCGCCGTGGACCTTCGCATTCAACCTGTCGCGACAACCGGCGATCGCGATGCCGCTCGGCGCCGGTGCGGACGGGATGCCGCGCTCCGTGCAGATCGCGGCGGCGGCGGGACGCGACGATCTGGTGTTGCGCGCGGCGCGTGTGCTGGAGCTTGCGGAGCCGGTCGCGGTGCTTGCGCTCGATCCCGACGACGAGGGGCAAGACGACCGGGGCGACGCGTAAAGCGGTTCGCTATCACAAAGCAGAGAGACTTCGGCCGAGTTGCGCTTGTAACAACAGCCGTCATCATGCCGACACGATCGGCGCGCATACCGGCGATCCTAACCCACCAAGGTCAAGCGAAGGATTGCCGACGGTGCGCCCAATTCGCCACCTTACGATGCTGCCGGCCGGGATTGCCCTGGCCGGCCTGCTCGTCGCTCCGGTAGTGCCCGCGCCGGCCTGGGCGCAGGCGCCCGCGCCGCCACCGCCGGATGAAGCGGCGCCGTCGGACGAAGCCGTACAGCCAAACCCGGACGGCGGCGATCCGCCAAGCCGCGTTGGCCGCGTCGGCTCGCTACAGGGGACGGTTTCGTTTCATACGGGCGATGCGACCGAGTGGATGCGCGCGACGACAAACTATCCGGTGAAATCCGGCGACGCGTTCTGGACCGAGCCGGGCGGTCAGGCCGAGATCGACGTCGACGCGAGCCGCATCGTGGTTGCACCGCAGACCGAGCTCGACATCGCGACCCTCGACGACCACGCGCTGACGCTGACCGCGCCGCAGGGTGAGATGTTTTTTCAGCTCCGCAATTTGCGGCCGCAGGAAACCTATACGCTGCAGACGCCGCGCGGGACCGTCACCATCACCACGCCCGGCCGCTACGATGTCGTTGCAGGTGATACCGATCACCCGACCGCGATCACGGTAGTCGACGGCCAAGCTTCGGTCGCGGGGGAGGGGATCGCACTGCAGGTGGAGCCGGGACAGACCGCGCTCATCAACGGCACCGACACGTTCACATCCGAAGTGGTGCCCGCCAATCCCGACCCGTTCCTGCGTGCGATGCTCGCGCCGTCGCGCGTCGCGCCGCGGCCGTTGCCGAGTGGCGTGCCGCCGGTCGTGTCCTCCATGCCGGGCGCCGACGAGCTTGGCGAATACGGCGATTGGCAGGCGACGCCGCAGTATGGCCAGGTCTGGTACCCGCGCGTCGCGCCCGGCTGGGTCCCGTATCGGCACGGGCATTGGGCATTCGTGGCGCCCTGGGGCTGGACCTGGATCGACGATGCGCCGTGGGGCTTCGCGCCGTTCCATTACGGCCGGTGGGTCGACATCGACGGCCGCTGGGGTTGGACGCCCGACTATGAGCAGCCGGTCGCGGTCGAGCCCGGCTATGCCGAGCCCATTTACGCCGAGCCGGTGTACGCACCCGCGCTGGTGAGCTTCGTCGGGGTCGGGTTCGCGGCCGGGTATTGGTATCGGGGGCACAGGTATCGCCATCACCGGGAAATCGGCTGGGTACCGCTCGGGCCGCGTGAGCCGTATTACCCGCCGTTCCGGTGCAGTCCTCGTTACGTACGCAACGTCAACATCTTCCACGTCGCCAACATCAACCGTGTGGTGAACAACTACACGACGAACAACATCAACGTGACGAGGTACGCCAACGTGCGGGCCGCGACCTTGGCGCCGGCGGCGACGCTGGTGGGCTCGGCGCCCGTTGCGGCGGTGGCGCGGCCGGTTCCTGCGGCCAACATTGCCGCGTTGCGGCGGGTCGCCGGGCCCGTGCCGGTCGCGCCCGCGCCGACGACCGCGGGCAT
>CAYSTX010000341.1:0-3473 GCA_964434035.1 uncultured Acetobacteraceae bacterium | reverse complement strand
TCCTCGGCGACGAGGACCACCTCGGCGACATGGATTTCAAGGTCGCCGGCACCGCCGATGGCGTCACCAGCCTGCAGATGGATATCAAGATCACGTCCATCACGCCCGAGATCATGCGGATCGCGCTCGATCAGGCGCGGGACGGGCGTATCCATATCCTCGGCGAGATGGCGCGGGCGCTGACCGGCGCGCGGTCTGATGTCGCGGCGACGGCGCCCCGCATCACGATCATCAACGTCCCCAAGGAAAAGATCCGTGAAGTGATCGGCACCGGCGGCAAGGTGATTCGTGAGATCGTCGAGCTGACGGGCTGCAAGATCGACATCGAGGACGACGGCACGATCAAGATCGCGTCCACCGACGCCGAGCGGACCCAGGCGGCGATCGACCGGATCCGCGGGATCGTGGCCGAGCCGGAAATCGGCGCCATCTACAACGGCAAGGTCGTGAAGACGGCCGATTTCGGTGCGTTCGTGAACTTCCTCGGCTCGCGTGACGGCCTCGTGCACATCAGCGAGCTGAAGCAGGGCCGGGTCGGCAAGACTACGGACGTCGTCGCGGTCGGCGACGCCGTGAAGGTTAAGGTTCTGGGCTTCGACGACAGGGGTAAGGTCAAGCTATCGATGCGCGTTGTCGATCAGACGACAGGCGCCGACATCACCGATGAGGTCGGCAGCAAACCCGGCCGTAGCGGTGAACGGGGCGGCGAGCGGGGCGACCGCGCCTTCCCGGAACACGCCGACCAGCCTGTCTGACGGGCGACGACTGACGACCGACGAGTGACGGGGGCTGGCGCGCGAGGGGGCGCTGCGGGGATGAAGGCGATCAATGCGATCCGTATGGGCGGCGTCGACGTGCTTCCGCTCGTCGAGGGCGGCAAGGGCGTCGCGATCTCCAACGGCGTCTCGTCCGGCCATTGGGCGAATGCCGGCGGTGTCGGGACGTTCAGCGCCGTCAATGCGGACAGCTACGACGCCGACGGCCGCCCGATCCCGCAGCGCTACTTCGGCCGGACACGGCGGGAGCGGCATGAGGAGCTGGTCCGCTACGCGGTTTCCGGCGCGCTGACGCAGGCGCGCCGGGCGGCCGACCTCGCCGGCGGGCGCGGCCGCGTGCACGCCAACATCCTGTGGGAAATGGGCGCCGCCGAACGCATCATCACCGAGGTGCTGGAGAACGCGCGCGGCCTGATCCACGGGATCACCTGCGGCGCCGGCATGCCGTACCGGCTGTCCGAGATCGCGTCGCGGTTCGGCGTGCACTACTACCCCATCGTCTCCTCGGCCCGCGCCTTCGCCGCCCTCTGGAAGCGCGCGTACAGCAAGGCGTCGAGCCTGCTTGGCGGCGTCGTCTATGAGGATCCATGGCTCGCGGGCGGCCATAACGGGCTGTCAAACAGCGAGGATCCGCTCCGCCCCGAGGATCCGCTGCCGCGCGTGCGGGCGCTTCGCGAGCAGATGCGTGCCTTCGGCCTCGGCGAGACGCCAATCATCATGGCGGGCGGCGTCTGGTGGCTTGAGGAGTGGGAGGACTGGATCGACAACCCCGAACTCGGCCCGATCGCGTTCCAGTTCGGCACGCGCCCGCTGCTGACGCAGGAAAGCCCGATCTCGGAGGCGTGGAAGCGGCGGCTGCTGACGCTGAAGGAAGGCGACGTCTTCCTCAATCGTTTCAGCCCGACCGGTTTCTACTCGTCGGCCGTGAACAACGGTTTCATCCAGAACCTGCGTGCCCGCAACGAGCGTCAGGTTGCCTACACCACCGAGGCTGTCGGGGAGCATGTGGACGAATTCGGCGTGGGCCCGCGCAAGCGCCTCGTTTATCTCGTGCCGCGCGATAAGCTCCGGGCCGAGACTTGGGTCGAGCAGGGCTTCACCGAGGCGCTGCGGACGCCGGACAGCACGCTGATCTTCGTGACACCCGAAGAGGCGTTGCAGATCCAGGCCGATCAGGTCGCGTGCATGGGCTGCCTCAGCCAGTGCCGGTTTTCCAACTGGAGCCAGCACGGGCCCGAACACTCGACGGGCAAGAAGGCCGATCCGCGCAGCTTCTGCATCCAGAAGACGCTGCAGGACATCGCGCATGAGGGCGACGATCCGTCGGCCGTGGACCGGAACCTGATGTTCAGCGGGCACAACGCGTATCGCTTCGCGACCGATCCTTTCTACAGTAACGGCTTCGTGCCGACGGTTCGTCAGCTCGTCGATCGGCTGATGACGGGCCGCTGACGGGATGGCGGCGGCCCGCCTCAGGCGGATTGCCGTCGCCGCCCCAGCCCGTTATATCGCGGGCATTGCCGGCGTAGCTCAGGGGTAGAGCAACTGATTCGTAATCAGTAGGTCCGCGGTTCAATTCCGCGCGCCGGCACCATCCCGACCAATCCCAGACCGTCCCTGAGCGTCTCGAAAACCCCGCCAAATCGGGGCTTTCTTCAGCTTGCCAGTGAAGCCCGAGACTTGACGACCGTTGCATCCTGTCCCCGATTGTTCCATGGTGTCTCAGCGTTTGTGAAGCCCCACTGAAGCCCCGAGGACTCGCGATGCCCGTAAAGCTGACCGAAACAGCGATCACCAAGAAGATCCGCGAGGTTGCCGAGGCTGGCGTGCGGGGCGAGCTTGCAGATGCATCGTGTCCAGGCTTGCGGCTCCGCGTGACCCCAGCTGGTGCGAAGACCTGGGCGCTGGCTTGCCGCGACCGATTCGGCAGGATGCGCCGATTTCCCCTCGGCAGCTTCCCAAAGATCGGCATCAGTGAAGCCCGGGCTGAAGCCCGGCGCCTCCATGTGGCGGTCAAGCAGGGCGCGGACCCGGTTGCGGATCGGCGGCGGGACCGTGCCATTGGACGCGATGCGAAGGCAGGTATCGGCACGCTGGCCGCCGTGATCGAGAGCTACGGGGCGCACAAGGGGCGGACGCTGAAAAGTTGGCCGGAGAGCCGTAAGACGGTGGTTAGGGTCTTTGCCGCGCTGATGGACCGTCCCGTTGCGGCCATGACTGCGGCTGATTTGCAAATGCAAGCAGACGGCTATCCCGCGCAGCCATCCGCCGCTTTGGCTGTCCGAACTCTTCGTCCGGTCCTGAAATGGGCGGCCCAACGTGGCCAAGTCCCCGTCGCGCTGGCTGCGTTGCAAGTGCCGGTCACGGTGAAGGCACGCGAACGCGTTCTGAGCCGGGACGAACTGGCAGCCCTGCTTCCAATCCTGCGGGCCTCAAGCAAGCCCCATGCGGCCCTGCTGCGCTTCCTGCAGCTTACGCTGGCGCGGTTGAACGAGGCGGCTTTGGCACGCTGGCGTGACGTGGACCTACAGGCCAAAACGTGGACCATCCCCGAGACGAAAAATGGGCAGCCGCATGTTGTCCCGCTGTCTAATCAAGCGGCTGCGCTACTGACAGCCCGCCGCCCCCAGAAGCCCGATCCTGATGGCCTGGTGTTCTCGACGCGTAGCGGACTGGGACTCGGCAACTGGGACCGGA
>CAYSTX010000340.1:0-3485 GCA_964434035.1 uncultured Acetobacteraceae bacterium | reverse complement strand
GTGAAGCCGGTGCCGCGCCGCAGCGCGCCCGGGCTCTCGAAGCGGACGTCGATGCGGCCGAAATGGAACTCCGGCAGGGTCGCGGCGAAGCGCCCGACCGCGTTGCTCAGCGCCGCCGTCGCCTCTCGCGCGCCGTTCTCGAACACCGAGCCCTTGCAGTGATTGCCGACGAAGACGAGCCGGACGCGCTCCCCGGTCGCCGGCACCGTGTTGGCGCGGTCCCCGAGATGCGGCAGAAGCAGGCCGACTTGGTAGCGGTAGCGCGGATCGGCGCGCACCAACTCGGCGAGGCTCCGGCGTCCGTCGCCGACGACGTAGGGCGCGTGTTTCAGCGTCACCGATGTGATGCGGCCGCGCGTCTCGCCCGGCAGCCGGACGTAAAACAGCCCGGCCTCATGCTCATACGGGACATAGGCTTGCAGCATGATCCGTCGGCCGCGCGGGAAGGAAGCGACATATGCCTCGAGCGTCGCCGCGTCCGTGATCAGTCGGACGCCCGTGCCGTTGCAGCCGATGTCCGGCTTGGCGACGAGCGGAAACGTCAGCGCCGCGCGGGCAACGGCTGCAGCCGCGGCAGCGCGGTCGGCGCTGCGGTCCGGTTCTGGTGCGGTGACGAAGGTCGCGAACGGTGCCACGAGCGCGCGCGCTCCGGCGGATAATTGGTCGAGGATGGCCGACTTCGATTCGCCGCATAGACCGCCCGCCTCGATGCACGGGTTTGCCGCCGACGGCAGGCTCAGGTCGCGGTGCCAGAGGCCGAGCGCGATCCATTGCAACACGACCGGCGCGTAAAACAGCCAGCCGGGAGCGAACTCGAACCACCCGATCGGGGCGGCATCGGCGGCGGCACTGCGGCGGGAGAGGGGGCGGCGGGAGAGGGTAAGGGCGTCGAGCTTCATTCGGCCGGCTCCGTGTGCAACCCAGCCAGAAGCCGTCCGGCGAGGATGATGACCAATGCAAATCCAATCGCGCCCGCCCAGCGCCAAACGCCGAGATGGGCAATGAACAAATCGCCGACGCGCATCGCGAGCGCGAACAGCATCGAGGTCCATATAAGGGTCGCGAGTACCGCCGCGATGGCGAATTGGCGCAGATCGACCCCGAGAAATCCGCACGCCGTGTACGTCGGCAGGCGCATCCCCGGGATGAAGCGGCTGATGACGACGACGCGAAATACCCGCCCGCGCACCCAGTCGGCGAGCGCCCGAGACCGCGCCGGCGGCACGCGCCGCGCGATCCAGCCGATTCGCGCCGAGAGCGCGCCGAGGCCGTACAGCCCGAGATCCCCGAGTACGATGCCGGCGTAGAGCGCCAGCAGCGCGACCGGGATCGAGATCCCGCCTTCGGCCGCGCGCATCGCCGCCAGCACCGTCGCCGCATCCTCCAGCACGAATGTGCCGAGAATGATCGTCAGCGCCTGCAGAAGCGGCTGTTTGCCCGCCGCGGCGAGCAATGACGCGACGGACGGTGCGGTGGGGAACGGAAACACTCGAGACGGACGCCCTAACGAGCCAGCAAGTTCAAATCAAGCAATCGTGAAAACGTGCGTTCCCAAAAAACCCAGCTAGGCTCGTCGCCGCATGCAGATCCGTCGTCCGACGCCGCCGGTTTGGCAGGCTTCCCTCCGCCTCGCCGGGCCGTGCGGGTTCGGTTAGCGTCGCTTCGTACTTTCGGGAGGTGGACGATGGATCTGCAACTGGCTGGCAAGACGGCCCTCGTGACCGGCGCGAGCATGGGGATCGGCCGGGCGATCGCGCGGCTTCTCGCGGCCGAGGGCGTTCGCGTCGTCATCGCCGCGCGCCGCGCCGAGCTGCTGCACGCGCTGGCCGATGAGGTCGCGGCGGCCGGCCATCCGCGGCCGGCGCCGGTCGTCGGCAACATCATGGACGAGGACGCGGCGCTGCGGACGGCGCGCGACGCGGTGACGGCGGCCGGCGGACCGATCGACATCTTGGTAAACAACGCCGGCGGCAGCCGCGTTCTGCCGGTCGATGCACCCGAGGAGCTGTGGACCGAGGCGATGACGCTCAACTTCACCCGCCCGCGGCAGCTCGCGCACGCGCTGTTGCCGGCGATGATCGAGCGTCGCTGGGGCCGGATCATTAACATCACCGGCAAGAGCGAGCCGGAGCACCTGAACGCCGCATTCTCGGCGAAGGCCGGCCTCCATGCCTGGGCCAAGGGTCTGTCGCGCGAGGTCGGCCGTTACGGCATAACGGTCAACTCGATCCCGCCCGGCCGGATCATGAGCGAGCAGATCCTGCGGAATTATCCTGAGGACTATCGGCGGGAGTTCGCCGAGAAAGAAATCCCGGTCGGTTTCTGGGGGGAGCCCGAAGATCTGGCGGTGATGGCGGTGTGGCTCGCCTCGCCGCTCGCCCGCTACATCACCGGCGCCGTCGTACCGGTCGATGGCGGTCTGCGGCGGTATCAGTTCTGACGGCGCTCTATATCGACGCCGACGCCTGCCCGGTGCGCAACGAGGCGTTTCGCGTCGCGACGCGGCTCGGGCTTGAGGTGCACGTCGTTTCCAACGGTTCGCGGCCAATCCGGCCGCCGGGAATGCCGAATGTGCACATGGTGATCGTGCCGGCGACGCCGGATGCGGCCGACGACTGGATCGCCGAGCGCATCACGCCGATTGACGTCTGCGTGACCGCCGACATTCCGCTCGCGTCGCGATGCCTCGCCGCCGGGGCGCGGGCGGTGTCGCCAACCGGGCATGTCTGGACCGGCGACAACATCGGCTCGGCGCTCGCCGGACGGGCGGTCGCGCAATATCTGCGGGAAACCGGTGTCGGCGGCGGCGGTCCGCCACCGCTGACGAAGGCGGATCGCTCGCGATTTCTGTCGGCACTGGATACTGTCGTCCGGGCAGCCATGACGGCGGCGCGACCGGTGTCCGGCACGCCCCGCGCCTGACCGCCGATCGCCTGGTGCAATTTTCCGGTCGTTCTCGCGTTAGTCGGTGTTCAAACGCCGCCGAAACCAAAGGGAGATGTCCAATGACCAAGCAGGTTGCCGCCGTCATTAGCCTCATCGCGCTGCTCGCCCTGACCGCCTGTAACACTGTCGCCGGCGCCGGCAAGGACGTGTCGGCCACTGGCCACGCCACGACGAAGGCCGCGGATCAGCTGAAGCCCTGATCCGAAGCGCGGCGGCGGTCAGGCCGTCGCCGCCTCCGCTAGGCCAAGCTCGCGCGCCATCGCGGCGCGCATCAGATATTTTTGCATCTTGCCCGTGACGGTCATCGGAAACTCGTCCACGAAGCGGATGTAGCGCGGGATCTTGTAGTGGGCGATCTGCCCCTGACAGAACGCGCGGATGTCATCCTCGGTCACCTCCGGTGCGCCGGTTTCGGCGGGGCGGAGCTTGATCCATGCACACAGTTCTTCCCCGAAACGATCATCCGGTACGCCAAATACCTGCACATCCTGCACGGCGGGATGCTGGTACAGGAACTCCTCGATCTCGCGCGGATAGAT
>CAYSTX010000339.1:2442-3560 GCA_964434035.1 uncultured Acetobacteraceae bacterium | reverse complement strand
TTGCCGACCGCGCCTTCGCATTCCTTCACCGCGCTCGAAAACGCCTGTTTCCCGATCCAAGCGACGGTCGGACCACTAATGATGGTGACCAAGCTAACGACCCAGGTCGCCGTGTTATTCAGCGACTCCTGCGGCCGCTCAGGGATCAGGTAGCCCGCGAGGTCGAGGCAGCAGAGTGAGAACCCGAACCAAAAGATGGCGCCAAGCAGGATCATGCCGTCCACCCGTGCGAGCCATTCACGGTCGAGATCGGCGAAGATCCGTTCCTGCCGCAGCCCGACATGGATAACGGCCTGAAGCATGTGACAGAGCGTCAGCGCGAACGGCCCGAAGGTCGTGAGCGCCTGCGCCGCATCGTCCGGCGTGAGCGCGAGATACCAGCGTTCCGCCAGGACGATGGTCAGCGAGGCGAGCACGGTCGCAATGAGCCAGGCGCGCAGATTGACGCGGTAGAGCGCCGAGACCGCCGCATCGCCGCGCTGCTGGTACCACGCCGCGCCATACGCCGCGAGCATCGCCACCGCGTAGCAGGCGGGCAGCAGCGCCATCTGGTCCCACCGCGCGTCACTCGGCAGCAGGCTGTGAACGGCTATGGGCGTGGTCACCGCCCAGCCGAGGATCGGATAGACGATCCAGCGCCGAATCACTGCCGGGTCCGCGTAGTCGCGAGGTCCGTCCGACGAATCCGCGCCGGGACGATGGCTCGGCAACAAAAGGCAGGCTTGCTCCGTTCCGACAAACAGCAGAACAGTGCCGACCGCGAGGACCACCGCCGGGACGAGCCAGATTTCCGGCCGCCCGAACGTTGCAAGCGAGGTGCGGTGCATGATCAGCGCGAGCACGATCGCCATCAGCACGGGGACGATGACTAGCCAGTTGAGCAGCAGATTGCGCACGTAGAGCGCGACGGCGGTCCACGTATCCGCGCTGAAAATGCCGACCTGCGGCGTGAGGTAATTCGTATAGCTGCGGAGGTTCACGACCTCGCGCGCCTGCGGATCGGTGAGCGCCGCTTCCGCCGCGGCGACGCCGCCGCGCTCGCGGATCAGCATTTGCAGCCAGCCGCCGATGAAGCCGCCGCCGGACACGGTCGAGAGATAATCGAACCGCTTCAACAG
>CAYSTX010000339.1:0-2342 GCA_964434035.1 uncultured Acetobacteraceae bacterium | reverse complement strand
GCCATTCCGTCCCGGCTCGCCCCGGTCGGACTTCAGCCTAGGTCAGACGGACCGCCTACTTAAAGGCGATTCACGGGAAGGTGGCATGGGCGGTGCTATTCGGCGGCAGCGGCCGTCGTCTCACGCATTGCGCGAACGACCAGTTCGTCCACTCCCGCGCCCCCGGCGGCGACGTGCGCGCGGAGCGTCGCCACCATCGTCGGGGTCCAGAACGCCTCGATATGTTGCCGGACGCTGACCACCGCCTCGCCTTCCGGGTAGGCGCGGAAGAAGGCGGCGATCTGGTTCGCCATGTGAGTCAGTTTCTCCGGCGTCATGTGCGTTACTCCGCGGCCTGAGGCTGTGCGAGGCGGGTGAGCGCGATGTCTTCCTCGACGAACCGCTCCTGCCAGGACGACATGCTGTTGGTCTTCCGCACCTGGACCGCCGTCACCTTGTATTCTGGGCAGTTGGTCGCCCAGTCCGAGTAGTCGGTGGTGATGACGTTCGCACCGGTCTGCGGGTGATGGAACGTGGTGTAGACGACGCCTTGCGGCATCCGGTCGCTGATCTGCGCATGCAGCGCGACATCGCCGGACCGGCTCTCCAGCTTGACGAGATCGCCATCCACGATGCCGCGATTCTCAGCGTCGATCGGATGGATCTCCAGCACGTCTTCCTCATGCCAACGGCTGTTTTCGGTCCGCCGCGTCTGCGCGCCGACATTATACTGCGACAGGATGCGCCCGGTCGTCAGGATCAGCGGAAAGCGCGGCCCGGTGCGTTCCTCGGTCGGGACGAACTCGGTGATCATAAACCGGCCCTTGCCGCGCACGAACCGGTCGACATGCATCATCGGCGTGCCCTGCGGCGCCGCCTCGTTGCACGGCCACTGGATCGAGCCGAGTTCGTCGAGTTTCACATACGACACGCCACTGAACGTCGGCGTGGTCGCGGCGATTTCCGCCATGATCTCGCTCGGGTGCGTGTAGGCCATCGGATAGCCGAGCGCATGGGAGAGCGCCATCGTCGCTTCCCAGTCCGCGAGGCCACCGAGCGGCGGCATGACCTTGCGCACGCGGCTGATCCGGCGTTCGGCGTTGGTGAATGTCCCGTCTTTTTCGAGGAAGGACGAGCCGGGCAGGAAGACATGGGCGTATTTGGCTGTCTCATTCAGGAATAGGTCCTGAATGACGACGCACTCCATGGCGCGCAGCCCGGCGATGACGTGATGCGTGTCGGGGTCCGACTGCGCGATGTCCTCGCCCTGGATATAGAGGCCTTTGAAACTACCCTCGACCGCGTCGTCCAGCATGTTGGGGATGCGCCGCCCCGGCGCGCCCTGCAGCTTCACGCCCCACAGATCCTCATAGATCGCCAGCGTGCTGGTGTCCGACACGTGGCGATAGCCGGGGAGTTCGTGCGGGAACGACCCCATGTCGCAAGAACCCTGCACGTTGTTCTGACCGCGCAGCGGGTTCACGCCGGCGCCGGCCCGGCCGACATTGCCGGTCGCCATCGCGAGGTTCGCCATCGCCATGACGGTGGTCGAACCCTGGCTGTGCTCGGTCACACCAAGCCCATAGTAGATGGCGGCTGCACCGCCCGTCGCATAGAGCCGGGCGGCTTCGCGGATATCCGCCGCGTTGACGCCAGTGAGCGAAGCGACGGCCTCGGGCGAATGGCGCGGATCGGCGATGAAGCGCGCCCAGGTCTCGAACGCCTCCCAGTCGCAGCGTTCGCGAACGTAGTCCGTCGCAACCAGCCCTTCGGTCACCACGACATGCGCCATCGCGTTGACGAGTGCGACGTTCGTGCCGGGGCGGAGCGGCAGGTGATACGCGGCCTCGACGTGCGGCGAGCGCACGATGTCGATGCGGCGCGGATCGGCGACGATCAGCTTCGCGCCGGCGCGGAGCCGCTTCTTCATGCGGGACGCGAACACCGGATGGCCGTCCGTCGGATTGGCGCCGATGATCAGGATCACGTCCGACTGCTCGACGGACGCGAAATCCTGTGTGCCGGCCGACGTGCCGAATGTTTGTTTCAACCCGTAGCCCGTCGGCGAATGGCAGACCCGAGCGCAGGTATCGACGTTGTTGTTGCCGAACGCGGCGCGCACCAGCTTCTGCACGAGGTAGGTTTCCTCGTTGGTGCAGCGCGATGACGTGATGCCGCCGACGCTATCGCGGCCGTATTTGGCCTGGATGCGCTTGAACTCGCTGGCTGCGTAGCTGATCGCCTCGTCCCAGCTGACTTCCCGCCACGGGTCGGTGATCGCGGCGCGGATCATCGGCTTCGTCATGCGGTCCTTATGCGTCGCGTAGCCCCACGCGAAGCGACCCTTGACGCAGGAATGGCCG
>CAYSTX010000338.1:0-3647 GCA_964434035.1 uncultured Acetobacteraceae bacterium | reverse complement strand
GGGCATTTCCGCGCGGCCTTCGACGAGTTCTTCAGCCCGGAGCAGATCCTGGAAGTCGACGCCCCCGGCCTGACCTCGCCCCTGCTCTCTCGCTTCGATTTCCAGCGTTTGCCGCGCCCGGTGTTGCCACTTGATTCGGTGGAGAACTGGACGCCACAGGCCCGCATTTACGAAAGGACGTCGCAATCGTGACGCTCTCGACACTGCCGACGCCGTGTCTGGTCCTGGAGAAGTCCCGGCTCGAGCGGAACCTGCAGCGCATGCGTGCCCGGGCGCGCGAGCTCGGCGTTGCATTCCGCCCGCATCTCAAGACGGCGAAGTCACTGGAGGTCGCGAAGCTGGCCGCCGAGGGTCCGTCGCGTCCGATCACCGTCTCGACGCTGAACGAGGCTGAGTATTTCCTCGCAGGCGGCTTTAGCGACCTGCTCTATGCGATCAGCATCGCGCCGGACAAACTCCCACGGGCCGCAGCACTCATCCGCAAGGGCGCACGGCTCACGCTGGTACTGGATTCGGTCGATGCCGCAAACGCGGTTGCCACCTTTGCCGCGCGCGAACAGGTGCCCGTCCGTGTCTTGATCGAACTCGACTCGGGAGAGGGCCGGTCCGGCCTTCGGTGGGACGCGCCCGAGTTGCTGGATGTCGCGCACGCCGTGCACGCACCGCCGTTCAGCATTCTGCACGGCGTGATGACACATGCCGGACACTCCTACACCGCCCGCGACCTCGGGACGGTGGCGGACATCGCTGAAGGCGAGCGCAAAAGCACCGTCCAAGCGGCACAAAGGCTGCGGGCGGCAGGGTTCGACGCGCCAATCGTGAGCATCGGGTCGACGCCAACAGTGCTGCATGCGCGCCACCTGGAGGGCGTGACCGAGGTTCGCGCGGGCGTGTACATGTTCGGCGACCTGTTTCAGGCCGAGATCGGATCGTGCGACCTGGATGATCTTGCGGTCGGCGTACTCGCCACCGTTGTCGGTCACCGTCGGGATGCCGGCCATGTGTTGATCGATGCCGGCGGCCTTGCGCTCTCGAAAGACCGCAGCACGGCCGATGCGCCCCGCGATTACGGGTTCGGACTACTGCGGCGAGAGGATGGGTCGGCCTTTACGCAGGAGCTTGTGGTCGCACGTGTCTATCAGGAGCACGGGCTCGTCAGGGCGGTCACGGGCACGGTCCCATTCGATGAACTACCGATCGGAACCCGCGTGCGGGTGTTGCCCAATCATGTCTGCATGACGGCGGCGATGTATGACCGATACCACGTGCTTTCGGACGGAGTGCTGCAAGGCACGTGGCACCGAACAAACGGCTGGTGACGGCTCGGCTCAGGCGAAACTAACTGTAGTGCCCTGCCCGCGCTCCTCGGCGCGGCGCACGGCCAGAGACGCCACCGCGAGATCCTGAAGCGCTATGCCGGTGCTGTCGAAAACCGTGATAGCGTTCGCGTCGGTACGGCCGCGGAGGCGCGCGGAGACAAGGCCGCCCAGGGTGCGCTGATCGAGATCCGCGGGCAGAAGGCCGAGACGCGCCGCATGCTGGCACTCGCCGATTGAGATCGCCTGCTCTGGGCTGTCCACGTAGATTTCCGCAACAGCCATGAGCGTTGGGTCCAGCTCCTGTTTGCCGGCCGTGTCGCTGCCCATGGCGTTGACGTGCGTGCCCTTCTGTACCCAGCCGCGTTCGACGAGCGCGGCCTGTCCCGATGTAGCGGTCACGATGATGTCGGCGCTGCGCACGGTCTCCTCCAACCCGGCCGCGCGGCATCGAATGCCCCGTTCGCGTACGGCCCCGAGGAAGCGCTCAAGCCTTTCCGGACTGCGGTTCCAAGCGACTACCTCTGAGATCGGGCGCACGCAGCAGAGCGCCTCGAGCTGGTAAATCGCCTGCGTACCCGTGCCGATCATGCCGACGATGCTTGCGTTCTCACGCGCGAGATGCCGTGTGGCGAGCGCCGCCGCCGCGCCAGTTCGCACGGCCGTCAGATAGTTCGCACCGACCAGGGCGCTCGCCCGGCCGCTGGCCGCGTCGAACAACAGGGTTGTCGACTGGTGATTGGTCCGGCCGTGGGCCGCATTGCCTGGCCAGTAGCCGCCGGCTTTCAGGCCGAGCACTTCCGCCGCGCGATCGAACCCGGTCTTGACGCCGAAGACCGCATCGTGCGCTCCGAGCCGCTCGCGCACGACCGGATAGCTCGCCGCCTCGGCACGATCGAGCGCCGCGAACGTGGCGGCAACCGCGTCGATCGCGTCCTGCATTGTAACGAGCGCGCGCGCCTCCGTCTCGGAGATGATAAGCATTGTAACTGAGTCCTCAGTTGAGCTTCGCCGAACCTGTCCCGGCGAAATGGCATGCGACGTCGTGTCCCGGGGTGACCGTCACGGTCGGTGGTGGAGTGTCGGCGCAGATGGCCTGCGCCATGGGGCAGCGCGTTCGGAATCGGCACCCTGAGGGCGGAGCGAGCGCACTCGGCACGTCACCCTTGACGACAATCCGCTCCCGCCGGCGAGAGGGATCAGGGATGGGGATCGCGGACAGCAGAACCTGCGTGTACGGGTGCTGCGGTTCGGCGAACAGCCGGTCCGCGGGCGCGAGCTCGACGACCTTGCCGAGATACATCACCGCGATCCGGTTCGCGACGTTTCGGATCACCGCGAGATTGTGCGAGATGAACACGAAAGTCAGGTTGAAGTCCCGCTGCAGATCATCGAGCAGCTGAAGGATCTGCGCCTGAACCGAGACATCGAGCGCCGACACCGCCTCGTCCAGCACCAGCAAGCGCGGCCGCAAGCTGATCGCGCGCGCGATCCCGATGCGCTGCCTTTGTCCACCGGAGAACTCGTGCGGATACTTAGCGGCGGCGGACGCGGGTAGGCCGACAAGGCCAAGCAGTTCCGTCACACGCTTCGCACGCGCATGGCCGGTGGCCTCGCGATGGATGTCGAGCGGCTCGGCGATGATGTCGGCCACGCGCATACGGCCGTCGAGCGAGGAATATGGGTCCTGGAACACCATGCCGAGGTCGCGCCGAAGCCGCTTCAGCGCACCGCCGCGCAGTCCGACGAGATCGACACCTTCGAACTCGACGCTGCCCGCGGTCGCGTCGAGCAGCCGTACGAGGAGGCGGCCCATGGTGGACTTCCCGCAGCCGCTCTCCCCGACGACGCCAAGGATCTCGCCCTCGAACACATCGAGGCTGACCCCGTCGACCGCCCGCAGCTTCGGGCGGTGGGGACCGAACAGGCTACGCTTTCCGCCGAAAGTCTTGGTGAGCTCCCGCACGCGCAGGAGCGCAGGAGCCGTCATTGCGCCACCTCCTCGGCCAGCCAGCATGCGGACTGGTGGTCCGCCACCCGAACCGGAACGAACGGCGGCTGCTCCGCACAGCGCTCAACGGCGAGAGAGCAGCGCGGCTGGAAGCGACAGCCCCTCGGCATATCGGCCAACCCAGGCACGCTGCCGGCAATCGCGGCAGGCCGCCGAACCGGTCCGTCGAGCGAGGGCATGGAGGCAATCAGCCCGCGGGTGTACGGATGGCTGGGGTCGCTGAAGAGCGTGCCGACCGGCGCGCTTTCCACGACGCGTCCCGCATAAAGCACGACGACACGGTCGGCGAACTCCGCCACGACGCCGAGATCATGCGTGAT
>CAYSTX010000337.1:0-3649 GCA_964434035.1 uncultured Acetobacteraceae bacterium | reverse complement strand
GAGCAGGGCAACCGCCCCGACCTCGTCGCGAAAGAATCCGCCGAGATCGCCGTGATCGAGACGTTCCTGCCGCAAGCGCTCGACGACGCGGCGACCGAGGCGGCGGTTCGCGACGCGATCGCCGAAACGGGCGCCACGTCGGTGAAGGACATGGGCCGCGTCATGGCGGCGCTGAAGACGCGGCATGGCGCGGCGCTCGACATGGCGCGCGCCGGTCCACTCGTGCGTGCCGCTCTCGCCGGCGGCTGAGCGCGCGGGCGAATACGGGTGCGATTGCCGGAGGGGTTTCTCGATGAGTTGCGGGCGCGCACGCCGCTGTCCGCCGTCATCGGTCGCCGCGTCCGGCTGATCCGCAGCGGCCGCGACTGGAAGGGCTGCTGCCCGTTTCACGGCGAGAAATCGCCGTCATTTCACGTCTATGCCGACCATTTCCACTGCTTCGGCTGCGGCGCGCACGGCGATGCGGTTGCGTTCGTGATGCAAAGCCAGGGCGCGTCGTTCATGGAGGCGGTCGAGCAACTCGCCTCCGAAGCGGGGCTCGAGATGCCGCGCCCGACGGCCGAGGACGCGGAAGGTTCGCGTCGGCGGCTCGACCTCGCCGCCGTGCTCACGGCCGCCACCACACATTACAGCGCGCTCCTTCATGCGCCGGAGGGACGGGCCGCGCTCGACTATCTGCGCCGACGGGGACTGACGGACGCGACGATCGCGTCGTTCGGGCTTGGCTGGTCCGGCGAGGGGCGGGGCGCACTCGCCGCCGCACTGGCACGGCAGGGGATCACGGTCGAACAGTTGATCGACGCGGGGCTAATGCGCGCGCCGGAGACCGGCGATGGGCGGCCGCCCTACGACCTCTTTTTCAACCGCGTGATGTTCCCGATCCGCGATCGGCGCGGCCGGACCATCAGCTTCGGCGGCCGCACTCTCGGCGACGCGCAGCCGAAATACGTCAACGGCCCGGAGACGGCGCTCTTCTCCAAGCGCCGCAGCCTCTACGCGCTCGACGCCGCGCGCGAGGGGGCACGAACTGGGGCTGCGGTCATTGTCGTCGAGGGCTACATGGACGCGATCGCCCTGCATCAGGCGGGGTTTACCGGTGCGGTCGCCCCGCTCGGGACCGCATTGTCGGCCGAGCAGCTGACGGAGCTGTGGCGGCTCTCGCCCTCGCCCGTGCTGTGTTTCGACGGCGACAAGGCGGGGGCTCGGGCAGCGTTGCGAGCGGCGGAAACGGCGCTGCCACTGCTCGCACCCGACCACACGCTGCGGTTCGCGGCGCTTCCGGCCGGCGAAGACCCCGACAGCCTCCTGCGCCGCCCCGACGGCCGCACTGCGGTCAACGCGATGCTGAATGCCGCGACGCCGTTTGTCGACGCGCTGTTCGCGATGTCGCAGGAGGGGGCGAGCCCGACGACGCCCGAGCAGCGGGCCGCACTCCGCATCCGGCTCGAGGAATCCGCCCGGCGCATCCCCGACCGGGCACTCGCCGACGAATACCGGCGCGCCCTGCTCGACCGGTTCTTCGCCGCCGGACGGGCGCGGATGAACGGCGCGCGGGGCTCGAACGGCCGCGCCGCGCGCCCCGCCTTCGGCGCCGCGACCCTCGCCGCCCCCCGCGCGCGCGGGCGGTTTTCGGCCGACGCGGTCACGGCCGAGCGCGGCCGCATCCTGGTCGCGATCCTCCTACGTCACCCGGACCTATTGCATGACGTTGGTCATGCATTCGAGGAGGTGCCCCTGGCCCCGCCGCTTGACCGCATTCGTGCGGCATTGTTTGGGTTTTCGGTGGCCGACTCGGCGCTTGACTCGGTCGCCCTGATGAACCACCTGAGCCATTCAGGACTGGCGGGCGATGCCGCGCAGGCATTGTCGGCCGTTCCGTTGCCGTTACCGGCCTGTGCCGCCGAAGGCGCCATGCCGGCGGAAGCGGAGATCGGCTGGTGGCACTATTTCGGGCTGATCCGTGGGGCCGACCGACTGGAGACGGAGGTGGCAGCCTTGGGTCAGGAACTCGCGGCGGGATGGGACGGCCGCACCCAATCTCGCCTGATCGCGCTTCGCACCGCATTGAACGATCTTCGCCGTGGCGAGCAGGGCGCCGAGGCGGAGGGCTGAATAGTCGAGTGCCGACCTGACTTGCCCGACGATCGCCGCCCGACGGCCCTGACGCACTGAAGACCGGAGATACAGCCGAATGGCTACCAAGACGACCGCCGCGCAGGACACCGCTACCGCCGAACAGGACGTCGAGACCACGCTACTCGATACCCAATCGGCGGCCGTCAAGCGGCTGCTGACGCGCGGTAAGGAGCGCGGCTACATCACGTTCGACGAGCTGAACACCGTCCTCCCGCCGGAACAGAACAGTTCCGAGCAGATTGAGGACGTGATGTCGCAGCTGAACGAGATGGGCATCCAGGTCGTCGAGGCGGAAGAGGCCGAGGACGGCGAGGCGCCGGTGGCCAAGGTCGAGAAGGCCGAAGACGCCGACGCCGAGGAAACCGAGGCCGGCGGCAACGTTGACGAGGCGAGCCTCGGCCGAACGGACGACCCGGTGCGCATGTACCTGCGCGAGATGGGCTCGGTCGAGCTGCTCTCGCGCGAGGGCGAAATCGCGATTGCCAAGCGCATCGAGGCCGGCCGCGAGATGATGATCGGCGGCCTATGCGAGAGCCCGCTGACCTTCAAGGCGATCATCACCTGGCACGATCAGCTCAAGGCCGCGCGGATGCTGCTCCGCGACATTATCGACCTTGAGGCGACGCAGGGCGCGGGTGCGCCGACGCCGGACGCGGTCGGCGACGGGATCGCCGTGCCGCCCGAACCCGCCGCCTTTGAGCCGGACGGCGACGATGAGGGCGACGAGGGCGACGGCCCCGGCATGTCGCTCTCGGCGCTCGAGGAAAAGCTGAAACCCGAGATCCTCGCGAATTTCGAAGAGATCGAGACGCTCTACAAGAAGCTGCACAAGATGCAGAACCGGCGCCTCGAGTCGATTACCTCGGGCGAGGAAGTGAACGTCCGCTCCGAGAAATCTTACGAGAAGCTGCGCGAGGAACTGGTCGGCAAGGTCGAGCAGGTCCGGCTGCACAACAACCGCATCGAAGAGCTGGTCACCCAGCTCAAGCAGCTCAACCAGCGCCTGACGACGCTCGAAGGCCAGCTGTTGCGCATGGCCGAGAGCGCCAAGGTCAACCGCGAGGAATTCCTCAAGCACTATCGCGGCTACGAGCTCGACCCGAACTGGTTCGAGCGCGTGAGCAAGCTGCCCGGCAAGGGCTGGAAAAATTTCGCCGCGAAATACGCGGACGACGTCGCGCGCCTGCGGGCCGAGATCGGCGTCGTTGCCAATGACGCGGGCCTGCCGATCAGCGAGTTCCGCCGCGTCTACATGACCGTCAGCCGCGGTGAGCGCGACAGCGCGCGCGCGAAGAAGGAGATGATCGAGGCGAACCTCCGGCTCGTCATCTCGATCGCGAAGAAATACACGAACCGCGGGTTGCAGTTCCTCGACCTGATCCAGGAAGGCAACATCGGCCTGATGAAGGCTGTCGATAAGTTCGAGTATCGGCGCGGCTACAAGTTCAGCACGTATGCGACATGGTGGATCCGCCAGGCGATCACCCGCTCGATCGCCGACCAGGCGCGGACG
>CAYSTX010000336.1:0-3667 GCA_964434035.1 uncultured Acetobacteraceae bacterium | reverse complement strand
CGGCGCGCCGCTCAGCCGAACCTGGTCTTGAGCGTGATCTCGACGCCGGCGAGCGCCTTTGACACCGGGCAGTTCGCTTTGGCCTCATTGGCCGCCGTCTCGAACGCCGCGGCGTCCATGCCGGGGACGCGGCCATGCGTCGAGAGGTCGATGCGGGAAATCGCGAATCCACCGTCCTTCGGCCCGAAATGCACGTCGGCGTGCGTCTCGATGTGCTCCGGCTTGTGGCCGGCCTTCGTCAGCGTGAAGGCGAGCGCCATCGAAAAGCAGCCGGCATGCGCCGCGCCCAGCAGCTCTTCCGGGTTCGTCCCGGCGCCGTTTTCCATACGCGAGCGGAAGTCGAACGGTCCCTCATAGGCGCCGCTGCCGAGCTTCATGACGCCCTTGCCGTGCGGGCCGTCGCCGGTCCAAGTTGCGTCAGCGGTACGAATCGTCATGGCTTCGTATCCTTTTGAAGTTTCGGAGTGTTCCCGCGATCCGGGGAACTAACGTTAGTCTATAACGAAGGTGATAGGAAGGAACTATGGCATGAGCGACGTCGATAACGTCGTCAATTCGGTCCTCCTCCGCCTGATCCAAATCGTCGATTTTCTGGTGGCTTCCGTCGCCGCTTTAGAGTCCCAGCTGCGCGAGCTGATGAATGAGCGCGGTATCACGCCGCCATTCCAGACGGCGGTTCTCATCATCGTCGCGGTAATCGTGGCGGTGCTGGGCTTCCGGTTGCTGGTCGGGATTTTTCGGGTGGTGATCGTTTTGTTGGCGGCCCTTATCACCGTGCACCTAGTCTTGCCGCTCATCCAATAGAAGCGGGCGATCAGTCGGCCGGCCTATGCGCCGGACGCGGGAGACGCGGGGCGGAGCCGGCACAAGGCCGACCCGCCCCATTTAAATCACATCTTCTTCGCGGGCGCCGGGGCCGGCGTCGCCGACGGTGTGAAGTCCTTGCCGGACTGGGCCGCCGACAGGCTCTGCGCGTTCAGGTCGTCGGCCATCCTGTCGGTCGACGTGGCTCCACGCGTCGCCGCCCTGCCGTGCGTGGTGGTGTGCCTCGCCGCGGCATGGTGGGCGGGCTTGGTCGGATTCGCCGCTGGCTCGGACGAGGGAGCGTTCGACGGAGCGGTCGACGGAGCGGCCGCCTGGGCGAGCGCCGTACCGGAGGTCATCGCCAAAGCCGCCAGGCCGAGCGCGGCGGCGATCGTGCGGGTCGTCATCGAGTATTCTCCTGTGTGTAGTGTCGGGTTTATCCAGACTCGCGCGCCGCCCCTGACCAGCGTCGCGCGCGGCGCGAACCGAAATGATAGTAACCCGTATTTTTGGATCGCGCACGCACATTATCCAGCACGTTGCGCGATCAATTTGAGTGTCGGACGGAACGCGCAGCTTCAAGCACCCGGCCCGACGCGATACCGTAACCGCTCACCCGGACGAGGATCGCCGTGCTGCAGCCAAGAGACTGGACGCCAGCGCACTCGCGGCGCCTCGTTGCCGACTTAGTGGACCGACTGGGGAGCGCCGACGCCGACGCGATCGAGCGCACGATCCACGACCTGATTGCCGAGAACCGGGCGATCCATGACAGGGATTGTATCAATCTCAATCCCGCAACCAACGTGATGAACCCGCGTGCCGAGGCGGCAATGGCTGCCGGTCTCGGCGTGCGTCCGTCACTGGGGCATCCGGGCGACAAATACGAAATGGGGCTCGAGGCGATCGAGCGGATCGAGGTCATTGCCGCTTCACTCGCGGCCGAGACGTTCGGCGCACGCTTTGTCGAGCATCGAGTGCCGTCGGGGTCGATCGCGAACCTCTACGTCTTCATGGCGGTCGCCGCACCGGGCGAGGCGATCATTGCGCCGCCGGCCGAGATCGGCGGCCATATCACGCATCACTTGCCGGGGGCGGCCGGGCGCTACGGCATCGTAACCCATCCCGCGCCGGTCGATCCGGCGACGTACGGGATTGACGTGCAGGCCTTGCGCGCGCTCGCGCACCGTGTGCGGCCACGGCTGATTACGGTCGGCGGCAGCCTCAACCTGTTTCCGCCGCCGATCGCCGCGATCCGCGAAGTCGCGGACGAGGTGGGCTCGCTCGTGTTGTACGACGCCGCCCACATGTCCGGCACGATCGCGGGCCACGCCTGGCCGCAGCCGCTGGCGGAGGGCGCGCATGTAATGAGCATGAGCACGTACAAGAGCCTCGGCGGCCCGCCATCGGGGCTGATCGTGACGAATGACGCGGCACTCGCTGAGCGGCTGGACGCGATCGCCTATCCGGGGCTGACGGCAAATTTCGACGTGGGCAAGACGGCGTCGCTGGCGCTCGCGCTGCTCGACTGGCGGGTGCATGGCAGCACCTATGCCGCGGCGATGGCAGCAACCGCCCATGCGCTCGGCACTTCGCTCGCGGCGCGGGGCCTTCCGGTGTTCGCGCGCGACCGGGGGATCACGACGTCGCACCAATTCGCGATCGAGGCGGCGCGGTATGGCGGCGGGCAGGCGGCGGCGAAGCGACTGCGCGCGGCGAACATCCTGACCAGCGGCATCGGCTTGCCACTCCCGCCGGTTCCGGGCGACGCCAACGGCATCCGTTTCGGGACGCCCGAAATCGTGCGGCTCGGCATGACGGCGGGCGACATGCCTGAACTCGCGGCGCTGATTGCCGATGCGCTGGAGGGCGCACGCCCGCTCGACGCGATCGCTTCTGACGTCTCCGCGCTGCGCGGCCGCCTGTCCGGGCTGCACTACGTACGAAGCTGACGCGCGTCAGTCGGCAAGTTCGGGCGTGGGCACGATGGTCGACTTCACGCTCCGCATGGCGCGGGCGGCATCGACGGCGTCCGCGATTCCCTCTTCGTTGAACGGAAACCACGTCTGCATGTCGCGGAACGGGTATCGGTCGCGCGCCCGGCTCAGCATCGTGATGCCGAGCCAGATGTCGTCGGCCGTGAACGCCCAGCTGCCGAGGATTGTCACGTCCTTCGTGCAGAAGCGGTGCCAGCTTGTCTCGATGCTGCCGGCGTCGGTGAACTGCCCCATCTCGATATAGGTGCCGCCGTCGCGCAGCATCTCGATCCCTTCTGGGCCGGCTGACGGATGGCCGCTGCAGTCCATCACAAGGTCGGCGCCGATGACGCCGCCAAGGCCGCCGACGATCCGCCGCACCTCGTCGATCCGTGCCTCGGGCGTCCGGAACAATTCGAGGTCGACCGTCGCCTCCGCCCCGAACCGGCGGCAGAGTGCCAGCCGCGGCTGCTCCGGCGCGCCGACGACGATGACGCGGCCCGCTCCCATCTCCAGCGCCGCCGCGACCGATAGCACGCCGATGGCGCCGGACCCTTGGATGACGACGGTGGCGCCGGGCGGAAAGAGGCCGATCGACTGCGCCCGCTTCCACGCGCGGACGCAGGAGGTGAACGGCTCGGCCAGCGTGCCGAGCCAGAGCGGCATGTCGTCCGGTAACCGGTAGATCTTGGTGCCAGGCAGCATGCCGAGATCAACGTATTCCATCTCCGCCCAGCCGCCCCAGAGGTGCGGGGGCTTGTCGAAGCCGAGATAGCGGCCGTAGTACACGGGCGTCAGGCATTTGTTAGCGTTGGCTGGGAAGTGCCTGCACATGTAGCAAAACCCGCACGGCATCAGCGGCGGGATCATCACCTTCGCGCCGACGG
>CAYSTX010000335.1:0-3709 GCA_964434035.1 uncultured Acetobacteraceae bacterium | reverse complement strand
GGAGGGACTTGAACCCCCACGGCTTGCGCCACCAGAACCTAAATCTGGCGTGTCTACCAATTTCACCACGCCCGCGATCGGACCCGGCGGAAGCGGCGGGATTAGCGCGGGTGGGGTGGTGGGGCAAGCGGGGTTGGGCGGGGCGTGCGTTTGAGCGCGATCTAGGTCTCCCGTCGGCCGTCGAGGTCCGAAAGCCGTTCGGCTTCGGCATGGGCCTCCGCTTCGGTGTCAAAGGGGCCAATGGTGCCCGTCGTGCCATCGGTCGCGATCCACTCGACGCCCCAACGAGCTTCGCCGCCGACGGACATCGGTACGACCTTGTATATCGTCATTCCCTTAGTATCGCATGGGCGCCTTACCGTCCCAAGGTGATCCGCCTAGGATTTTAATCAGGGCGCTCAGACTGACCCACTACCCACGCTTCCCAGGGGGTTGGGCACTGACGTCAAGCTAGATGGCAATAAGAGGCGGCGATGAAGGAAATCGGCGCCTCCGAGGCGAAAAATCGGCTGGGAACACGGCTCCATTGGGTCGAGCAGGGCGAGGAAGTCGTCATTACCCAGCAGGGTAAGGCCATTTGCCCCGGCTGAGCCCCAATCGGACCGTAACCAGCCGTGAGGACGCGCGTGCCGCAGCGCAGGAGATCCGCGACATGAGGGAGGGAATGCGGCTCGGCGGGTTGAGCATCAAGGACCTGATCAACGAAGGGCGTTTCTGAGCCTCGTTCTCGACACCTCGCTCGCACTGAGCTGGCACTTCAAAGACGAGCGCACTGAAGACGCAAACCGCGTGCTTGATCGTGTTGTCGAGGATGGCGCGGTCGTGCCCTCGCTATGGCGGCTGGAAGTCGCGAACGCCCCACAAGCCGCGATGCGCCGCGGACGTCTCGATGCTGCGTTTCGTGATGCCGCACTGACGCGGCTGGCCCGGCTTCCAATCACGGTCGACGAGGAGACCGACACCTATGCGTGGACGACCACGCTGCACTTGGCAGACCGGTTTCAGTTGACACTATACGACGCCGCCTCCCTCGAACTCGCGCAACGACGGCACGTTGCTCTGGCAACGCTCGACCGACCGCTCCGCGCGGCTGCACGGACGCTATCCGTTGAACTGCCCGGGATGGCACCTTAGGCGCTCCGCATCAAAAGGACCGACGCCATGGAGGCTTTCGTCGTTCTGTCCGGCCAGGGCGCCCATTTCGCGGGGAATCAGGGGCGGGAGGCGGATGTCACCGAGCTGGTCGCGACCAGCGCGCAGACCGGCGGATCGCTGGGCGTCTTCCGGCAGACGATCGCGCCCAAGAGCGGGCCGCCGCTGCATTTGCATCGGCGCGAGGACGAGTTCTTCTTCATCGTGAGCGGCGATTTCCGCTTCCAACTCGGCGACCGGATCGTCGACGCGCCGGCCGGAGCGTTCGTCTTCGTCCCGCGCGGGGTCGCGCATACATTCCAGAATGTCGGGACGGAACCGGGCGTGCTGGTGGCCGGCGTTACGCCGGGTGGGCTGGAGCAGATATTCGCGGATCGGGAGGGTGTGAGCGCTGAAGCAAATCAGGCGCTGATGCGGACGTATCAGATGGAGGTTGTGCGGCTGTGACCTATAATGAATGGCTTACGGCATGGAGGCTTTGGTCGTTTCTTAGCGAAGCCGATGGCGGTAGGAAAATTTGGCGATTGTGCACTTCGCAAATACGCCACCATTCCTGATTGCCAAGAAGGAAATTGCCAAGAAGGAATAAAGTCCTTTAGATAGGTATCTATGTCAGAGGTTGCCGACATAGGCGTCAGGGATAAGCGGCATTTCGCGTCGGCGGCCCACGTTTGGATCCTCGTTGCGCGAGAGACGTTACCGTGTCCGCATACCAGTCAGCCAGCTAGCTCATCCTTAACCTGAGGGGGGCGTCATTGTTTCTGGTTGAAAGCAGTCAAAGATTATGCGGAACTCCGCTCGCGGCTCGACCCGGAATCGTAAGGTTTCGCCGCCGCGTAGGGGGACAGAACTTGAAACTGGATACCAGGATGTATGCAATGGAAACCGAGACTTTCACCCTTCACGGGAAGAAGTTGGAGGACGGTGGGTTCTACGTCACCAGTCAAGAGCTGCCTGGCTTCCGTTTAATTGTGAAGAATGAGGTGGATGCTGAGCAGGAGGTGATAGCAGCACTTCGCCAGTTCTACCCGCTTTACAAGGCCGCAGCGGCAAAGGCCGAAGCTCGTCATCGCGAGCCGCGCGTCCATACGACGAATTATTCACACCATCAGCTGGATATGTCTGCTGAATTTGCATAAGGACGTGCCGGGCGATGTCCGCAACAACGAAGACCGAAAAGTGCAGTGTGGGCATCGCCCGGAGACGACTGTCTGCTAGGGGGCTGGAACCGGTCCCCGGAGGCAGAAACGGTAAGTTTGAGATATGGATTTGGCCAGACCTGATGCCGGAAATGCTCCCGTACGCTGATGACAGGTGTGAGGAGGTTCTGGTCGAAATTGTTGAGGAGATTCTCAACCGTAAGTAGCCGAATCCAGTCCGACTTCCACTCAGCCCCGCCACCCCGACCAGACCCGGCTGAAAGCACCGTGCCGCGCTGCCGCAGGCAGGAGACCACGCGCTTCTGCACGATCAGCTTAGCCGGGGATCGGCTGCGCTGAGGCTGCGGCGATGCATGACGCGGATCGTGATCTCAGCACCAGGCAGGGGCACCCCGGCCTCGCGCAGCACGTCCACCACGGCTCGGCTGATCTCGCCCCTGTTGGCGGCATGGCGCAGCGGCAGCGGCTTCGGTCGAACCATCTCAAGGTCAATGTCGGGCCCGAAGACCCGGCTCGTGTGGCCCACGTTGTCGAGGTCGATGATGAGTTGGCGGAGGCGCTGCTGCGTGGCCTCCAGCTCGCCGGACAGTTGCGCGCGCTTGCGCTTCAGGCCGGAGATGACGTGCTCGTGTTCCACCAAATAAGGTAGAATCGGCACGTCAGCGTTACCGTTCCGGCTTGATGGCCGTTGCTACATTGCACCGGGAGGAGGACGCGCTCGGCGACGGGCTCATCCGAGCCGAATCCGGCGCAACCGCAGGCGCGGCAACGGGGTAGATGACGAACAGGGACAAAGACGCGCCCGACCGCGCCGCCCTGGCCCCGGCCGGCTGACGGCTACCCGAGCAGCGCCTGCGCGCACGCATCCAAAATCGCGTCCACGTCCAACCCATACTCCCGATACAGATCCGGAATATCCGCCGACTGCCCGAACCGATCGACCCCCAGCGGCACCACCCGATGTCCGGCCACGCCGCCGAGCCACGCATGCGCCGCCGGATGGCCGTCCAAGACCGTGACCAGCGCTGCGCCAGGCGCGAGCGGCGCCAGTAGCCGCTCGACATGCGCCGTCGCCGGGCGGTCGCCGCCGCGGCGGGCGCGCTGGGCATCGAGCCAACCGGCGTGCAGGCGGTCGGGGCTGGTGATGGCGAGTAGGCCGGCGCCCGGTTCCTCCTCGCGTAGCGCCGCGAACGCCTCGCGCGCCTCGGGTGCGACCGGCCCCTGAAATCCGAGCGCGATCCGTGCCCCCGGCGCAGGCGCCACCTCCCAATGCCCGCCCGCGATCACCGCGTCCGTGTCGAGCGTCCGGTCCTCTTGCGGCAATTGCCGTGTCGAGAGGCGAAGCCAGACGGCCGAGCCGTCCGGGCGCTGCATGTAATCGAGCGCGTGGCGGAGCA
>CAYSTX010000334.1:0-3717 GCA_964434035.1 uncultured Acetobacteraceae bacterium | reverse complement strand
CGGCGGCATCCGCTCCGGCCCGCGCGTCAGCCTTCGTGTCATCACCATGGCGCCCACGCCCGCCAGCACGAACGCGCCGAACCAGCGGTTCGCCGAAACACGCTCCCCATAGGTCGCGGGCCAGACGAGGGCGAGGAAGAAGAAGGGGACAATGATCAGCGCCGTCCGCGACCGCAGACCGCGCTGCGCCGCCAGCACCGCCAGGGCCACGAACACGACGAACAGCGCGATCGCGAGTGCCCGGATCGCGGTGTAGCTCTGCGCGATCAGGTCAGCGATCGCCCGGTCGATGAAGTCGGCGACGTGGCCGAGCGCGTCGAGCACGGTGCGAAGCACGTCCTCCGGCCCGGTGACGTAGAGGATCACCGCGAGCACCAGGCCGAGCACCCAGATCGCCGCGACCGGATTGCGGCGGATCGGCGGTCCGTTCACCGCCATGTCCGTTGCCGTGCGGACGACGCGCGCCGGTAATCAGGCGGCATAGCGGAACGTCTTCGGGATGCCCGACTTCGCGATCTGCCCATGCAACGGCTCGGCGGGTAGCCCCTCATGGAGCAGCGCGCGCGCCGCCATCAGCCGGTCGAGGTCAATCCCGGTCGAGAAGCCCATGCTTTCGATCATGAACACCAAATCCTCGGTCGCGACATTGCCTGACGCGCCGGGTGCGTACGGGCAGCCGCCGAGACCGCCGATGCACGAGTCGAACGCGCGGATGCCCTCATCGAGCCCAGCCAGCGCGTTGGCGATGCCGAGCCCGCACGTGTCGTGCAGGTGCAGGCCCGCGAGCCGGTCGCCGATGGCGGATCGCACGGCGCGAACAACGGTTCGGATCTGCGCGGGGTTGGCGTAGCCGACGGTGTCCGCCAGCGACACGCTATCCGCCCCGGCCTCGGCAAGCCCGGTCGCCACGGTGACCACTTGTTCCGTCGTGACCACGCCGTCGATCGAGCAGCCGAACGCCGTTGAGCAGCCAGCCTCCACCGTCATTCGGCGTGGCTGGGCGCGCACCCATTCGACGATTCGCTTCACCTCGGCGACCTGTTCCTCCGGCGTGCGATTGAGATTGGCGCGGCTGTGACCGACGCTGACGGAGACTGGAACGCTCACGGCATGTGCGCCCGCCTCATAGGCGGCCTGCGTTCCGCGCAGGTTCGGCGCGAGGGCCAGCACGTGTAGGTTCGGGATGCGGACCGCGGCGCGGACCACCTCGTCGGTATCGCCCATCTGCGGAATGACGCGGACCGGAACGAAGCTGCCGACCTCAATCGAGCGTACGCCGGCCGCCGCAATCGCCTCGATCCAGCCGATTTTCGCGCCCGTGGTCATGCGCGACGCCGCCATCTGCAGACCGTCGCGCGGGCCGACCTCGGTGATTGCAACCGTCCCTAACATTTCCGAAACTCCTCCCCACCCTTTACCGGTCAAGAAGTGCGACCTTGGCCGGCCCGCCGCAAGCCGGCGATTATTGGAACGTTGTTAAGCGGAGGGATCCTCCGTATATTAGCCGGAGCCACACGCTTGTCCCCCGCGCCGCCGGTCGGCATGGTCCGCCGTCGCTAGTCCGTCAGGAAACGTTGTTTAATGCCGTTGCTCTCCCGACTAGTCGCACTCCTCACCGTGTCGGCCGTTCTCGTCACCCTGTCGCCGCTCGGGGCGGCGCCGGCGCGCGCCCAGGGCGGGCCGCCCGGACCGCCGGCCGTCGGCGTCGTCAAGGCGTCGAAGACCTCGGTCACGGAAACGCAGCAATTCGTCGGCCGTATCCAGGCGACCGACCGTGTCGACCTCAACGCGCGCGTCACCGCCTTCGTTCAGAAGCGGCTGTTCACGGAAGGAACCGAGGTCAAGCAGGGCGATACGCTCTATGAGCTTGAGCGTGGCCCGTTCGAGGCCGCGGTCGCGCAGGCGACGGCGAGCGTGGCGCAGTTTCAGGCGACGCTCACGAACGCGACGATCACGCTCAGTCGCGCGACAAGCCTGCTCCGGACGCCGGCCGGGCAGCAAAGCACGGTCGATGACGCACGCGCCGCGCAATTGGCGGCGGCGGCGCAGGTTGCGCAGGCGCAGGCGCAGTTGCGGACGGCGCAGATCAACCTTGCCTATACCACCATCACGGCGCCGATCGCGGGCAAGATCGGACAGACGCGGTTCTCGGTCGGTAACGTCGTCAGCCCGTCATCGGGGCCGCTCGACACGATCGTCAGCCAGGATCCGATGTACGTCGTGTTCCCGATCGCGTCCCGCGCGCTGTTGGACCTCATGCACAAATATGCCGGCAAGGGCGGCGCGGATGCCGTCGCGGTCAAAGTGATTCTGCCGGATGGCAGGGCGTACGATCAGTCCGGTAAACTCAACTATGTCGATCCGTCGGTTGCCGCCGACACGGATACGATCACGCTGCGCGCCACCATCGCGAACCCGCCGCGCGCCAAGCCAGAAGCGAATCAGCCGGTCGATCGCCTGCTGATCGACGGCGAGTTCGTCACTGTCCTGGTCGAGGGCATCGAGCCGGTGCAGGTTCTCGCCATTCCCCGCACGGCAGTGTTGGCCGATCAGCAGGGATCGTACGTCTACGTCCTTGGACCGGGCAACAAGGCCGAGCAGCGACGCATCCAGCTCGGCCAATCGACGCCGACCGTCGCTGCCATCACCAACGGCCTGACGGAAGGCGAGACCGTGATCGTCGACGGGCTGCAGCGCGTGCGGCCAGGTCAGCCGGTCGCGCCGGGTCCGATGACACCGTTGCCGACGGCGCCGACCCCCGCGAGTGCCGGCGGTACCGCGAAGGGATGATCCGAACATGATTTCGTCCGTCTTCGTCGACCGTCCGCGCCTCGCCATCGTCATCGCGATCGTCATGACAATCGCGGGCGCGCTGGCGATGCTGCGCATTCCCGTCAGCCAGTTCCCCGACATCGTCCCGCCACAGGTGCAGGTGACGACGACGTTCCCCGGCGCCTCGGCGACGGTCGTGGAGTCGACGGTCGCGCAGCCGATCGACTCGCAGGTCATCGGCGTCGACAAGATGATCTACATGAAGTCGAACAGCGCGAACGACGGCAGCTATGGCCTGACCGTCAGCTTCGAGCTGGGCACGAACCCGGACATCGACACCGTCAACGTCAACAACCGGGTGCAGACCGCGCTGTCGAAGCTGCCGCCGGAGGTGCAGCGCCAAGGCGTGACCGTGCAGAAGCGGTCATCCTCGATCCTCGAGTTCCTCCAGTTCTACAGCGACGGCGGCAAGCAGAGCCCGCTGTTCATCAGTAACTACGTCACGATCAACGTGCTCGACACGTTGAGCCGGACGCCGGGCGTCGGACAGGCGTTCCTGTTTGGCAAGCTCGATTACTCGATGCGGATCTGGTTCGACATCAACAAGCTCGACAACCTGAAGATGACGCCGGGCGACATTATCGGCGCGATTCAGCGGCAGAACGTGCAGGCGCCGGTCGGCCGCATCGGCGCCCGTCCGACCAGCGATCAGACGCAGTTTCAGCTTAACGTGCAGACGTTGGGCCGGCTGGTTGACGCGCAGCAGTTCCGCGACATCATCATCCGCGCCAACCCCGACGGTTCCGTGCTGAAGGTGGGCGACGTCGCCCGCGTCGAGCTCGGCGCCGCGACGATGGACAGCGAAAGCCGGCTGAACGGCAACCCCGCCGTCTCCATCGGCATCTATCTCGCCCCCGGCGCGAACGCGGTGCAGACGGCGGCGCG
>CAYSTX010000333.1:0-3724 GCA_964434035.1 uncultured Acetobacteraceae bacterium | reverse complement strand
GGCCACCATGCGCGTGTGATTGGACTGCACGCCGCCGATCGAGACCAGCGTGTCGTCATTGCTCGCGATCGCGTCCGGCACGATGTATTCGAGCTTGCGCAGCTTGTTGCCGCCGAAGGCCAGACCCGAGTTGCAGTCCTCGCGCTTGGCGAAGATTTCGACATCGCCACCAAGATGGGCTGTCAGGCGAGACAAGAATTCGATCGGGGTCGGCCCGAAGGTCAGCGGATAACGCGCGAAGTTTGCCAGCATGGTGGTCGCTCCGTTGGGGACCACAAAGTCATAACAACGATCGCGTGAAATGTGCTCTCAATCTGAGGCGTCAGTCTGATTTGGAAGGGGACTTCTTTGGCTGCAGCACGGGTGAAACAGCCAGTCGCGGGCCGGCCGGCGGAAGAATCTTCCAGCCTGCAACCGCTTGACCGCATCGACGCGAAGATCATCCGCCTGCTCCAGTCCGACGGACGTCTCGGCAATGCGGAAATCGCGAAGCGTGTGCACACCAGCGCCGCGACATGCCATCGGCGCATCCAGCGCCTGTTTGCCGAAGGCTACATCAGCGCGGTCCGTGCGCTGGTTGACCCGCGCAAAGTCGGCCGCGGCTCGCTTGTCATCGTCGGCGTTGTCCTGGATCGCTCAACCCCGGAAAGCTTTGCGGCCTTCGAGGCTGCCGCACAGTCGATGCCCATGATCCTCGACTGCCACCTGGTGGCCGGCGACTTCGACTATTTCCTCAAAATCCGCGTCCGAGACATCGCCGACTTCAACCGGCTGCATGGTGAGAAGCTGATTGCGCTCCCCGGCGTGCGGCAAACGCGCACGTTCTTCGTCATGAAAGAAGTCATCGATAATGCGCCGTTGAGCCTGTGAGCATCGCGGCCTCACGCCGAAGCCGGCGCGGCCACTTGACCGAACCCGGTGTTCTGGGCCCCATCGCGCGAATGCCGCACCGGGGAGACACATCCCAATGACTGCTGCCATAACCACCCAGCAACAACGCCACGTTGTGATCGCCTGCTACCTCGGCTGGACGCTGGACGCCTTTGACTTCTTCATCATGGTGTTCGTGCTCCGCAACATCGCCGAGGAGTTCGGCACCGACGTAACCACCGTCACCTGGGCGATCACGCTGACCTTGGCGATGCGCGTGGTCGGCGCGTGGGTGTTCGGGCGGCTCGCCGACCGCTTCGGTCGGCGGCCGACGCTGATGGCCGACGTGCTCTGCTACTCGCTCCTCGAATTCGCCACCGGCTTCTCGCCCAACCTGACCGTGTTCATCATCCTGCGCGCCCTATACGGCATTGCGATGGGCGGCGAGTGGGGCGTTGGCGCATCGCTGACGATGGAGTCGATTCCTGCGAAGTGGCGCGGCTGGGTGTCCGGGCTGCTGCAGGCCGGCTATCCGTCCGGCTTCCTGCTCGCCTCCCTGCTCTATTTCGTCTTCTTCCCGCTGGTCGGCTGGCGCGGCCTGTTCATGCTGGGTGCCTCGCCCGCCCTGCTGGTGCTGTACATCCGCCGCAGCGTGCCGGAGAGCGACGATTGGACCGCGCGGCAGGAAAAAGCGCAGCAGCCGTCGATCGTCGAAGTGATACGCGCGCACCTGCCGCTGACGATCTATGCGGTGGTGATGATGACCGCGTTCAATTTCTTCAGCCACGGTACTCAGGACCTCTATCCGCTGTTCCTCCAGGCGCAGCATCATCTCGATCGCGGCACGGTGACAACGATCGCGATCGTGCTCAACATCGGGGCGATTGTCGGCGGGATCGCGTTCGGCGCTCTGTCACAGTGGATCGGCCGACGTACGGCGATCGTGGCGGCGGCGCTGCTGGCGCTGCCGGTGATCTATCTGTGGGCATTTTCGACGACCGTCGTCATGCTGGCTCTGGGCGCGTTCCTGATGCAGATCTGCGTGCAAGGCGCGTGGGGCGTGATCCCGGCGCATCTGAACGAGTTGTCGCCGCCGGACATCCGAGGCACCTTCCCCGGCACCGTCTACCAGCTCGGCAACCTGCTGGCGGCTGCGAATGCGACCATCCAGTCATCGATCGCCGACCATTTGGGCGGCAACTACGCGATACCGCTGGCCGGGACGGCTGGTATTGTCGCGGTGGTGATCGCGGTTCTGGTGGGCCTCGGGCGAGAGGGACGTGACGTCCGGATGGGGCGCGAGCGAGCACCTGTGCCCGCGGAGTAGGGAGCGGCGCTCCCAGGCTGAGCTGAGCGACTTCGCCGCAGCCGCCACTCCTAATTGGGTTCTCATCCTAGCCCACCAGCGCACGACCGAAACCCTCGGCATCGAGCGCCCGGTCAATCGCGTGGGACAGCACCTCCGACCCCTCTGACGACGCGATCGCCGGCGAACCGAACGCGCCGTCGTCGAGCACGAAGATGCGCCGTTCGGGCAGCAACACATCGACCCGCGTCGCGAACACGACGCGCCCCGTGCGGCGTTCGATCAGCCGGATTTCGAGATCGGCTTCCGCCGTGTAGTCGACATCCTCGCCGGCCGCGAACCCATCGACCGTGACGGCCACGTCGTACCGCGCCGGCCCGCCCGGCGGCGCGAGGTCGCCACGAGCGGCGAGCGCGTCCGTCACCGCACGCCCCACGAGAACGGGAACGCCGCCCGCCTCGCCGACGGTGAGACGCTTCAGCGGACGCCCGTCGTAGCCACTGATCGCGCCCGCATCCGCCACGGGCGCGCCGCGATGGTCGGTCACCGTCACGCTGCCGATCAGCGGGCGCGGGATGCCAGGGATCGAGGCTGGTGGCGGGCGTCGATAGGCGATGTCGGCCGGAACGGCGGCGCAAGCCGATAGCAACGCGAGCGGCAACAGAAAAACGGCGGCGCGGGTCATGGCTTGTCCTCGGCGGCAACGGCGGCTGAACGCGCAACATCCTGGGTCGTTCGCACGTCCGCCTTGCTCCGCCAAACTGCGACCGACGCCGCTGCGAACAGGCAAGCCGCCACGAGGAACGGCGCGCCCGGCAGATGCACGGCCGCGCCGGGTGCGGCGAAGATGGAAAATAGTGTCGACGCGACGACGGGTGCGGCGATCGCCGTCAGCCCTTCGACCGACGCCATCCCGCCCGCGAGCCGTCCCTGCCGGTCCGCCGGCGTCACCGCCGAGAGCAGCGCACGCACCGTCGGGCTCGCCATTGAGCCAAAAGCCTGCACCAGAATCGCGGCATAGAGCACAAGCGGCCGGTCGGCGGCGGCGAACATCGCGTACGAAACGACGCTCGCCAGCAGACACGTGGTCGCGACGCGGCGTTCGCCGAACCGGCGGACGACCTGACGCACGACAACCGTCTGCGTGAAGACCTGCGCCGCACCCACCAGTGCCAGCGCCACACCGTTCTGCGCCGGGCCCCAGCCGAGGCGAACGCCGGTGTAAAGCACGAACACCGTCTGCAGCGTGCCGATGGAAAACCACATTACGCACCACGCGAAGGCGAGGCGGATGCCGGTGGCACTCGCCGTCAACGCGCCGATGGAGCCGACCGGGTTCGCCTGTTGCCAGCGGAACTGCCGGCGCAGCGATTGCGGCAGGCTTTCCGGCAGCACGAATAGGCCGAACGCGAAATTCGTCGCGGCAAGCCCGGCGGCGGCGAAGAACGGCAAGCGTAGATCCATCGCGCCGAGCGCGCCGCCCATCGCGGGCCCGATGATGAATGCGCCACCGAAAACGGCACTCACCAGCGCGAACCGCCGCGCCCG